>DASPGT010000072.1:0-9020 GCA_035620475.1 Gaiellaceae bacterium
CTCGACGACGACGTCCTTCGCGTCGTTCGGGTCGCGCTCGACGAGCGCGAGCTTCAGGTCCTCCTCGAGCCGCTCGAGCCGCTCCTCCAGCTCAGGCAGGAGCTCGCGGAGGTCGGGGTCGGAGCGCGCCGCGTCCGCATCCTCGCGCGCCTCGCGCCACTCCTGCGCGAGCCTGTGCGGGCCCTCGAGCTCCTTCAGCCGCCGGCCGGCCTGGGCCGCTGCGTTGCGGTCCGCGTAGAGCCCGGGGTCGTTCATGCGCTCCTGCGCCTCGGCGTAGGAGCGCTCAAGCTCGTCCACCAGGCTTTCGATCACGGCGCTCATGACCGGCTCAGGATAGCCCCGGCGCTCAGAAGATCAGCTGGAGGAGGTAGACCACGCCGAGTATCCCGACCCCTACGCTGAGCAGGACGAAACCGACGAAGAGAAGACGCCCTTCCAGACGAGCGAGGACCGCGGTGGGCCGCCGAGCTGCTCCACCTTGCGGCCCCAGAGGTGGCCCCCCTCTCTCGTCTCGTCCACGAGGCGGCTCAGCCGCGCGGCCACCTTCGGCGGGTAGGCCTCCAGCGGAGGTTTTGCCGGCAGCGCGTTCAGCATACGGGCAGCGCTCCGCCCGTACCGCTCCTCGAAGGCCTCCCTCGCGGCCCCGTCTCCCCACGACTCCGTGAGGTAGAGGTACTTCCCGGCCGCGGGTAGGTCGCCCATCCGCGTGTAGACCTCGCCAAGGAAGAGGAGCGTCTCCTGGTCGTGCGGGTTCGTGGCGAGGTAGCCCTCCAGCCTGTCGCGCGCCTTCCAGAGGCCTCCCGCCTCGACCTCCTCCCGCGCCCGCTCGAGCGCGCGCACGAGTCGCTAGGCCATGACCTCGACCTTGCGCTCCTCCGGCGTCAGCCGGCCCTCGAGGCGGAGCACCTCGTGGAGCGCGCGGATCGAGACCTCGATCTGGTCGAGCGAGGGAGCCCGCGTCGTCAGACGCTGGAGCCAGAGGCCCGGCGCCAGGATCGTGCGCAGGATCGGGTTGGTCGGGTGCTTGCCCGCGAAGCGGATCACCTCGTAGGCGATGCCGGCGATCACGGGCAGGAGGAGGATCCGGGAGGCGATCAGCCAGAACCAGCCCGGCTGGCCGACGAAGGCGAAGACGAAGATGGCGATCACCATCACGTAGAGGAGGAACGCCGTCCCGCAGCGCACGTGGATGAGGCTGTGGCGCTGGACGACCTCGGGCTCGAGCGGGTCGCCGGCCTCATACGCGTTGATCGCCTTGTGCTCGGCCGCGTGGTACTGGAACACGCGCTTCAGGTCCGGCATGAAGCCCACGATGACGAGGTAGAGGATGAAGACCGAGACGCGGATGAGCCCCTCGACGACCACAAACCACGTGGTCGACTCGATCGGGAGCCAGTTCGTGATCAGCGCCGGCGAGACCTTGAAGAGCAGGAGCGCGAAGCCGATCGCGATGCCGAAGGCGAAGAGGAGCTGGCCGCGCGAGAGCTCGGTCTGGACCTCGCCGTCCTCACCCTCCTCCTGCGCCGCGTAGTTCGCCGAGATGGCGAGCGCGCGGAAGCCGATGGCGAGCGACTCGCCGAGCGCGAAGACGCCGCGGACGACCGGCAGGCGCGCCCAGCGGTGCTTGAGCAGGAACGAGGAGATCGGCCGGTTGACCTCGGCGATCTCGCCGTCGGGCTTGCGGACGGCGACCGACCAGGCCGACGGGCCGCGCATCATCACGCCTTCCAGGACAGCCTGGCCGCCGATGGGCGCGCTCACGAGCGCTCCCTACTGCTCGCTGGGCTTGTTGGCGCCGGCCTTCTCGAGGCGCTTCTGGAAGCGCGCGACGCGGCCGCCGGTGTCGACGACCTTCTGCTTACCGGTGTAGAACGGGTGGCACTCGGAGCAGATCTCAACGTGAAGCTCGGCCTTCGTGGAGCGGGTCTGGAACGTGTTCCCGCAGGAGCACGTGACGGTCGCGAGGACGTAGTCGGGGTGGATGTCGGTCTTCATGAATCGGCCGGCGGCTGGACGGGCTTGAGGATACCAGAGGCCGTTTCGCCGGCCACGTTGCCGCCGGAGACGACCACGGCGACCGTGGCGCCTTCGACGCCGGGGACCTTGCCGGCCAGGAGCGCGGCGACGCCGGCAGCCCCGGCGGGCTCCGCGGCGAGCTTCGCGCGCTGGTACAGGAAGCGGAACCCCTCCTCGATCTCGGCCTCCGTGACGAGGACCGGCTCGACCCCGAGCTCCCGGCCGAGCCGGAGCGGCAGGGCTCCGGCGAACGGCGCGTTCAGGCCGTCGGCGACCGACACGGGCGTCACCGGCACGGGCCCGCCCGCCGCGAGCCCGTCGTTGTAGGCGCGCGAGCCCTCCGGCTCGACCGCGACCACGCGCCGCCCCGGGAGCGCGGAGGCGATCCCGGAGACGAGCCCGCCGCCGCCGACCGGGACGACGACGACGTCCACCCCGGGCAGGTCCTCCTCGATCTCGCGGCCGACCGTCCCCTGCCCCGCGACGATCAGCGGGTCGTCGAACGGGTGGACGAGCACCCGCCCGGTCTCCTCCTGGAGCTGTGCGAGGCGCTCGAAGACCTCGGTCGGGCCCGCCGCCTCCTGGTCGACCGACGCCCCGTAGCCGAGCGCGGCCGCGCGCTTCAGCTCGCTGGCCCCCTGCCACATGACGACGAGGCAGTCGATCCCCTCGAGCGCGCTCGCGTAGGCGAGGGCGCCGGCGTGGTTGCCCGCCGAGGCGGAGATGACGCCGCGGGCGCGCTCGTCCGGGCTCAGGGAGGCGAGCTTCGTGAGCACGCCGCGCGGCTTGAAGCTCCCGGTCTTCTGCAGGAGCTCGGCCTTGAGAAAGGCACGCCCGCGGAAGGCCCGGCCGAGCGTCTCCGAGGAGAGGAGCGGCGTCCGGAGGAGGCGCCCGGCGACGACGCGGGCGGCGGCGTCTACATCTGGGTGTATTCGGGGCCGTCCCCGCCCTCGGGCGGCGTCAGCCGCCCGCCCTTCGCCGAGATGGCGCCGCACTGGACGCAGTTGGAGGCAGTCACCTCGACCTCGACGACGTTCCCGGCCGGGCTCGCCTCGCCCTTGACCTCGTAGACCTGCGCCGGGCACATGTGCGCCCAGGCCTCGGCCACCTCGCGCCTGACCTTCGTGTCCACCCGGATGTGGCCGGGGGCGTCGTCGCGCGTCTTGTTCCCGGAGAGGTAGACGCTCGAGAGCTTGTCGAAGGTGAGCTGCCCGTCCGGCGCCGGGTAGGCCTTCGCGCGGCCGCCGTCCGTGACGGGGACGTCGGCGTCGCGCTCGAGCTTGCGCGTCCCGGGCGGGAAGAGGCCGAGTGTCGTAATCGAGAGGCCGGCGCTGAGCGCGCCCCGGTAGAAGCCCTTGCTGAACGCCGGCCGCGCGTTGCGGACGCGCTTGAGGTCGCTCCAGATGTAGCTCCCCCGCACGGCGTCGTCGTAGGCGTCGAGCGCGCCGGGCGCCCAGGCGGTGCCTCCGGGCCCGACCGCGTCGACCGCGGCCTCCGCCGCGAGGATCCCCGACTTCATCGCGTAGTGGACGCCCTTGAGCGCCGGGACGTTCACGAAGCCGGCCGAGTCGCCGACGACCATGCCGCCGGGGAACGAGAAGCGGTCGGGGAGCGCCTGGAAACCGCCCTCCGGGATGGTCTTCGCGCCCCACGCGAGGCGGGACCCGCCCTCGAGCAGCCGGCTGACGAACGGGTGCGTCTTCAGCTCCTGGAGCAGGTCGTGCACCGACAGCGTGGCGTCCGTGTAGTCGAGGCCGACGACCATGCCGAGCGCGATCCGGTGGTCCTCCAGCGGGTAGATGAAGCTGCCGCCGAACTCGCGGTGGCTCTTGCCCGGGCGGAGCGGCCAGCCCATCGTGTGGATCACCCGCTCGAGCGGCCGCGGGACCTCCCAGAGCTCCTTGACTCCGAGCGCGTAGACCTGCGGCCGCGACGCGAGCCCGAAGCGCTCGGAGGCGACGCCGGCGAGGTGCCCCTGCGTCCCCTCGGCGAGGATCGTGACCCGGGCGCGGATGTCGGAGCCCGGCTCGAAGGTCGGGAGCTCCTCGCCGTCCTTGCCGCGGCCGCGGTCGCCCGTGCGGACGCCGACGACGCGCCCGCCGGAGACGAGCAGGGTGCGAGCGCTCGTCTCGGGCACCAGCGTCACGCCCAGCTCCTCGGCCTTCTCGGCGAGCCAGCGGCCGACCTCGGAGAGCGACGCGACGAAGTGGTGGTGGTTCCACATCGGCGGCGGCGCGGGCACGCGGACGTGGCGCTTCTCGGTCAGGAAGTAGACGCCCTCGCGGACGACCGGCTCGCGGAGAGGCATGTCCACGGTGACCATCCCCGGGAAGAGCTCGCGCAGCCCGCGCGGGTTGATCACGGCACCGGAGAGAAGGTGCGCACCGGGCGTCCTGCCCTTCTCGACCACGGCGACGGGGATCTCGCCCAGCTGCTCGCGGACCTCGGGGCGCTCCTCGAGCAGCTGCCCGATGCGGACCGCGGCGGCCAGGCCGGCGGGGCCGGCGCCGACGACGAGGACGCCCACGTCGATCCGCTCGTCCGGCGGGTCGGTCGGCTCGGCGACGAAGTCGCGCCAGTCGAAGGGCGGCGGGAAGGCGGCGGGGGCGACGCTCATCCGCGGCGCTCCTGCACGAGCTCGGTCAGCTTCGGAACGATCTGGTGCAGGTCGCCGACGACCCCCACGTCGGCGTACTCGAAGATGGGCGCGTTCGGATCCTTGTTGATGGCGACGATCGTGCCGGAGCCCTGCATGCCGACCTTGTGCTGGATCGCGCCGGAGATGCCGCAGGCGACGTAGAGCTTCGGGGCGACGGTCTTCCCCGTCTGGCCGACCTGGGTCGCGTACGGGTACCAGCCGGCGTCGACCACGGCCCGCGTCGCCGCCACGGCCCCGCCGAGCGCCTTCGCCAGCTCCTCCAGGAGCGCGAACTTGCCGGGCTCGCCCAGCCCGCGGCCGCCGGCGACGATCACGTCGGCCTCCTCGATGGACGGGCCCTCGCTCTCGGCGTGGGCGCGCTCGACCATGACCGCGCGGGTGGAGAAGTCCTCGAGCTCGACCGCGAGCTCCTCGACCTCGGCCTCGCCGCCCGACTCCACCGGCTCGAACGTGCCCGAGCGGACGAGCGCGAGCCGCGGCTCGTCCTTCCAGCCGACGTCGGCGTAGACGGAGTCCTGCAGCGCCGGCCGGATGCCGACGAGCTCGCCGTCGCGCAGCTGGAGGTCGACGAGGTCCCAGTTGAGCCCGGCGCCGAGGCGCGCCGCGAGGCCGGCGGCGACGTCGGCCGAGAGGACGGACGCGCCGAAGAGCACGGTGTCGAAGCCCCCGTCGCGGACGAGCTTCGCCAGGACGTCGACCCGGGGCTGCGGGAGCGGGGCCGCGAGCGCCGGGTCGTCGGCCGCGTAGACCCTGGCCGCGCCGAATCGGCCCGCCTGCCCGGCGATCGCCTTCACGCCGGAGCCGGCCACGACCGCGGCGACGTCTCCGTCGAGCGAGGCCGCCTTCGAGAGGACGCCGAGAGAGCCCCTGGCGAGCTCGCCCTCGTGGTCCTCGAGGAAGACGAGAGCCTTCACAGAAGCTTCCTCTGCGCGAGGTACTCGACGACCTTCTCGGCGGCGCTGCCGTCGTCCTCGATGCGCACGCTGTCCCCGCGGGAGGGCGGATCGGCGAGCGCGCGCACGTCGGTGCGCGAGCCGGCCTCCCCCACCTCGCCGGCCGCCAGGCCGAGACCGGCCGCATCCACGGTGTCGAAGGGCTTCTTCTTCGCGCCCATGATCCCCTTGAGGGAGGGATAGCGCGGCTCGTTGATCGCATCGGACACGGCCACCACCGCCGGGAGCGGCGCCTCGATGACGTCGTAGCCGTACTCCGTCTGGCGCTTGACGGTCGCCTTGCCGCCGGCGAGCTCGAGGCTCGACGCCTGCGAGACGACCGGCAGGCGCAGCAGGTCGGCGAGGGCCGACCAGAGGACGGCGCCGTCGGAGTCCCCGCCCTGCTGGCCGAGGAGGACGAGGTCCGGCTCCTCGCGCTCGACGGCCTTTGCGAGTGCGCGGGCGGTGGCGACGAGGTCGGAGCCGGCGAGGGCGTCGTCGGTGACGTGGACGGCGCGGTCGGCCCCGATGGCGAGGGCCTTGCGGAGCGACTCGGCCCCGCGGGCCGGCGCCATCATGATCGCCACGACCTCGCCGTCGCCGGTGCGCTCCCTGATCCGCAGCGCCTCCTCGAGGGCGTGGGCGTCGAAGGGGTTGAGGGCGGCCGGGCCGCTGCGGTCCAGGCGGAGGGAGCCCGGGTCGATGCGCGTGCGCGCGGACGCGTCGGGGACCTCCTTGACCAGGACGGCGAGCTTCACCGGAGGCGGATCCTATCGAGCGACCCCGGTCGGTAGCCCGCTCAAGTCTTTACAAGTTCCTGCCGAAGGGTCTGCTAGTCTCCGCGCCTTCCAGGCGCCGCACCGGAGCGTCGGACCGCTCTCCATGAGCCGCCACCGGACGACAGCCGTAGCCCTTCTCGTCCTCCTCGCCGCGTGGGCCCTCGCAGGGACGGCGAGCGGCGCCGTGCCGAGGCTGATCTTCCCCGTCGTCGGCAAGACGACCTATTACAACGACTTCGGCGCCCCGCGCCCGAGCGGCGGCCACCAGGGGAACGACCTCGTCGCCGCCAAGCGAACGCGCGTCGTCGCGGTCGAGCGCGGCCGGGTGGTGAAGTACACGAGATCCCGGAACGCCGGCTGCATGCTCTACCTCTACGGCCGGAGCGGGACGACGTACATGTACATCCACCTGAACAACGACCGCACGCTTAAGAACGACAACCGCGGCGGCTGCCGGAACGGCGTCGCGTTCGCGCCGGGCCTCGTCTCCGGCCAGCAGGTTCAGGCGGGCGAGCACATCGCGTTCGTCGGCGACTCCGGGGACGCGAACGGGATCGTGTCCCACCTCCACTTCGAGGTGCACCCGAACGGCGGCCGCGCCGTCTCGCCCTACAGGCACCTCAGGCGCGCGTACCGCCACCTCTACGCCCGCCCCGGCGCCGGCGACTTCGAGACGATGCGGTTCCGCGTCAACGGGACGGTGGTGGCGACCTTCCTCGAGGCCGAGCCGCAGCGGATGCGGGTGAGGATCAACCGGCTCCGGCTCTCCAACGGCACCTTCGTGAAGCCCGCGCGCGACGTGACGCTTGCCGTCCCGCCCGAGGCGATCCTGCGGCGGACGATCGACGGCGCGCCCGTGGCGATCCCGCTCGACGAGTTCAAGCCCGGCGACCGCGTCACCGTGTGGGCGAACGAGTTCGCGGAGACGCTCGGCTCCGCCCGCGGGGCGGCGGGCGTTCACACGATCCGCGACATCCTGCTGCTCAGGCGGAAGTAGGCGGCAGGGCCGAGCGCAGGACCCGGGCGGCGCGCTCGGGGTCGTCGCCTTCGCCGATCGCGCGCACGACGGCGATCCGCTCCGCGCCGGCCGCGACGACGTCGGCGACGTTCGTCTCGTCGATGCCCCCGACGGCGAACCAGGGGACGCGCGCGTGGGCGGCGGCGTGGCGGACGTACTCGAGCCCGACTCCCGGGCGCCCCTCCTTCGTGGGCGTGGCGTAGACCGGGCCCACCCCGACGTAGTCGGCACGGGCGCGGGCGAGC
Source organism: Gaiellaceae bacterium (assembly GCA_035620475.1). GTDB lineage: Bacteria > Actinomycetota > Thermoleophilia > Gaiellales > Gaiellaceae > JAIBJN01. Next base: position 7,650 of record DASPGT010000072.1, read on the forward strand.
TGCTCGGGCGAGTGCGTCGAGAGCCCCACGGGAAGCCCGAAGCGGCGGACCGCCTCGACCGGAAGGTCGTCCTGGCCGACGTGGACGAGGTCGGCGCCGACGAGCACGGCCAGGTCGGGCCGGTCGTTGACGACGAGCGGGACGCCCAGGCGGCGGGTCGTCTCCCGCGCTCCCTCGAGCACGCGCAGCAGCTCCCGGTCGGAGAGCGTCTTCTCGCGGACCTGGACGAGGTCGACCCCGCCGCGCACGGCCGCCTCGAGGAACGCGGGCAGGTCCGGGCGCGCGCCGGTGATCAGGTACAGGCGACCGAGCTCAGCCGCCGGCAACGGGGCGGGCGACGACGAGGCTGTCGCCATCCTCGAGCCGCACCTCCTCGTAGCGGGCCCGCTCGACGGGCTCGCCGTTTCGCTCGACGAGCGCGAAGCGCGCGCCGAGGCCGAGGCGCTCGAGCAGGCCGGCCACGGTCTCCCCCGCCTCGACGGGCTGCTCTTTGCCGTTCACGCGGACGGTCACGGCTGATGGACGGCGCCGGTCAGCGGGCTCGACGCGACCGCCTGCGCGCCCTCCTCCATGATCCCCGCGCGGAGAGCCGTGCGGCCGGCCTCGACCGCCAGCCGGAAGGCGCGCGCCATCGCCACCGGGTCGCCGGCGCGCGCGATCGCGGTGTTGACGAGCACGGCGTCGGCGCCCATCTCCATCGCCTCCGCGGCGTGCGATGGCGAGCCGAGGCCGGCGTCGACGACGAGCGGCACCTCGGCCTGCTCGATCATGATCCGGATCGCGTCGCGGAGCTTCAGCCCGCGGCCGCTCCCGATCGGCGCGGCGAGGGGCATGACGGTGGCGCAGCCGACCTCCTCGAGCTTCTTCTGGAGGACCGGGTCGGGCAGCACGTACGGGAGGACGGTGAACCCGTCCTCGACCAGGGCGGCCGCGGCGCGGAGCGTCTCGACGGGGTCGGGCAGGAGGTAGCGCGGGTCCGGGATGACCTCGAGCTTCACCCAGTCCGGCAGCCCGCCGGCGCGGGCGAGCCGGGCCGTGCGGATCGCCTCCTCGGCCGTCTCGCAGCCGGAGGTGTTGGGGAGCAGGAGAACGTCGTCGGGGAGGAAGGCGGTGATGTCGTCGTCGCCGCGGTCGTCGAGGTCGATGCGGCGCACGGCGACCGTGACGATCTCCGAGCCCGAGGCGGCGAGCGCCTCGCGCATCGTCTCGAAGGTGTCGTACTTGCCCGTTCCCGTGAGCAGGCGAGAGCCGAACTCGCGCCCGGCGATGACCAGTGGATCGCTCATGCGTCTCCCTTCGCTGGCATGACCCAGATCAGGTGGTGGCGGTCGAGGCCTCGCGGCCTCCTCTCAGCCCCCGTCAGAGGCTCCC
>DASPGT010000073.1:0-17805 GCA_035620475.1 Gaiellaceae bacterium
CCCCGGCTTCATCGAGGGCGAGCCAGTGCCCGGATACCGCGAGGAGCCCGGCGTCGCGCCGGACTCCGAGACCGAGACCTACGTCGCCGCCAAGCTCTATGTGGACAACTGGCGCTGGGCGGACACCCCGTTCTACATCCGCACGGGCAAGCGGCTGCCGCGCCGGGAGACGACGATTGCCATCCAGTTCAAGCGCGCGCCGCACCCGCCGTTCGAGGTGGACGACGAGGAGGGGCTGCGCCCCAACGTCCTCCTCATCCACATCCAGCCCGACGAGGGCGTCTCGCTCGCGGTCGGCGCCAAGGTGCCTGGGCAGGGCATCTCCATCCGCACCGTGCACATGGACTTCCTCTACGGCGGCGCCTTCCGCGTCAGCCTGCCCGAGGCCTACGAGCGGCTCATCCTCGACTGCCTGCTCGGCGACGCCACGCTCTTCACGCGCGCGGACGAGGTGGAGGAGCAGTGGGCCCTCGTCGACGCCATGGTCGCGCCCTGGGCCCGCGACCGCCCGCACTTCCCCAACTACGCCGCCGGCGGCTGGGGGCCGCACGCCTCCGACGACCTCCTCCACCGCGACGGCCGTTCCTGGCGGAGGCACTAGTGCCCGTCGCGACCGTGCGCGAGCTGGAGCGGGAGCTGACCGAGCTGCGTGCCGCCTCGGCGGAGCCGGGCGCCCCGCCGCGCCTGCGGGCGAGCGTGATGACGCACATCGCCTGGGTGCCGGAGGAGTGGGTCGAGGCGGCCACGGGCACATTGGCCGGCCTCGCCGAGCGCCATCCGTCCCGGACGATCCTGCTCTTCCCGCAGCCCGACGACCCGCGCGACGTCCTCGAGGGGGAGGTCGACTTCCGCTGCTTCGTCCGCGAGGGGCAGCGGCGCGAAGTGTGCTCCGAGGTCGTCTCGCTGCGCCTCTGCGGCCGCCGCGCCTCGGCCCCGGCGAGCGTCGTCATGCCCCTGCTCGTCTCCGACCTGCCCGTCTTCCTCCGCTGGCGCGGGCCGCTCCCGTTCGGCGCGCCCGAGCTCGACCAGCTCGTCGGCGTCGCCGACCGGCTCGTCGTCGACTCCTGCGAGTGGCCGGACGTCCGGGGCGGCCTGGCCCGTCTCCCGGAGCTCTTCGACCGGATCGCGGTCTCGGACATCAGCTGGGCCCGCACCGATCCCTGGCGCTGCGGCCTCGCCGACCTCTGGCCGGACGTGGCCGAGGCCTCCGCTCTGCACGTCGCCGGGCCGGAGCCGGAGGCGCTCCTGCTCGCGAGCTGGCTCGGGGCGCGGCTCGGCCGCCACGTCGAGCTGGAGCTCGAGCCGGCGGGCGAGGTCGAGCTCGTCGAGGTCGACGGCACCGGCGTGCGGCCCGTCCGGCGGGAGAGGCTGACGGCGAGCGACCTCCTCTCCGACCAGCTCGAGGTGTTCGGCCGCGACCGGATCTACGAGGAGGCGGTACGGAGCTTCTCGTAGGCTCGGGCCTGGCCGAGCTGGGCGCCGGCTGGATCGCGGAGCGGGCGGACGGCCGCGCGCCGTTTCGCATCGCGCTCACCGGCGGCTCGACGCCGCGCCCTGTCTACGAGCGCCTCGCGGAGCTCCCGCTCGACTGGGGCTCCTGGCACGTCTGGTGGAGCGACGACCGTCAGGTGCCGCCCGACCATCCCGACTCGAACGAGCGGCTCGCCCGCGAGACCCTGCTCTCGCGCGTGCCGGTTCCCGAGGAGCAGGTCCACCCGCTCCGCTCGCGCGACGTCGAGCTGCCCGAGGCGTTCGATCTCGTCCTCCTCGGCCTCGGCTCCGACGGTCACACCGCGTCGCTCTTCCCGGGCCACGACGCCGAGCTCGCCGACCCGGGGCCGATCGTGAAGGTCCCGGTCCCCGGCCTCCCGCCACCGCACCCGAGGCTTAGCTTCTCACTGGCGTACCTGAACGCCCAGCCGCTGGTCGCCTTCCTCGTCGACGGGGCCGCCAAGCGCGAGGTGCTCGCCCGCGTGCTCGCCGGCGACGAGTCTCTCCCAGCGGCGTGCGTCCGGGCGGCGGAGACCGTCGTCCTCGCGGACTCGGCCGCGGCGGGCTAGGACGCGAGCGCCCGCTCGATCGCTTCGCCGACCGCGAGGACGAGCGCGTCGTCGCCCGGGCGTGCGGCGATCTGGAGCGACGCCGGCAGGCCGTCCTCCGCGGGGCCGCAGGGGAGGGCGAGCGCCGGCCAGCCCGCCGCCGAGAAGGGGCGCGTCACCGACATCATGCGCTCGCGCAGCCCGAGGTCTCCGACCCCGATCCGGGGCGCAACCATGGGCATCGTCGGCGTCAGGACGACGTCGAAGCCGTCGAGCGCCTCGAGCGCCCGCTCTCGGTAAGCCTCGCGCTCGGCCCGGGCGGCGGCGACAGCCTCGTCCGGGACCGCGAAGGCGAGCTCGAGCTTGTGGCGGACGTTGTCCCCGTAGAGGTCGGCGTGCTCGGCGAAGAGCTCCCGGTGGACGTCGGCCGCCTCGGCCTGGAAGGCGGGCGTGATGTCGCCCGGGAAGGGGAAGTCGACGTGCCGCGCGTCCGGCAGGTGCGCGGCGGCCTCCTCGACGCGGGCGCGGACGAGGGGGTCGGCGAGTTCCGTCCAGGCGAGCGCGGCCTGCACCTCGCCGGTGGCCGCCGCCTCGAGCCCGAAGGCGCGCATGAGCTCGGCGCAGCCCGCCACCGAGCGCGCCATCGGCCCGACGGTGTCGAAGCTCGGGGCGAGCGGGAAGACGCCGTCCGCGGGCACGAGCCCCCACGTGGGCTTGAAGCCGACGACGCCGCAGCACGCGGCCGGAAAGCGGACCGACCCCGCGCTGTCGGTGCCGACGGCGAGCTCGCAGAGCCCGGCCGCCAGCGCGGCTCCGTTGCCGCCACTCGAGCCGCCCGGGATCCGGCCCGGGTCGAGCGGGTTGACCACCGCGCCGAAGTGCGGGTTGTCGGAGGTGACGCCGTAGGCGAATTCGTGCAGGTTCGTCTTCCCCATGACCGCGTAGCCCGCCTCCTCGAGCGTGGCCACGCACGGAGCCGACCGCTCCGGCACGTGGTCGCGGAAGATCGCCGACCCGTAGGTCGTCGTCAGGCCGGCGGTGTCGATCAGGTCCTTGACGGCGAGCGGAATCCCCGGAGCCACCTCGTCCGGAACCGCCAGGAACGCGCGGTACGGGTCAGCCAAGCGCGTCGTAGATGACGGCGATGGCCACCGAGCCCGCCAGAAGGACGAGCGCGATCGCGAGGAGCAGGAGTCCCAGGCGCATGTTCTTCCGGCTCAGCTCGGGATCCATCAGCCCATCACCACCGGGTCGACCGCCATCGCCACGAAGAGGAGCGCCAGATAGGCGAGCGAGTAGCTGAACAGGCGGCGCGCCCGTACGGCCGTCGTTTGCCGCTGGAGCGCCAGCGCCAGCCCGATGAACGCCGCGCCGAGTACCGCCGCGGAGACGACGTAGACGGGCCCGAGCGTCCGCCCCAGCACCGGCAGCAGCGTCACTCCGACGAGCACGAAGGAGTAGAGGACGATCGACCGCGCCGTCTCGCGCTCGCCGCGGACGACGGGGAGCATCGGGATCCCCGCGGCCGCATAGTCGCGCTTGATCAGGAGCGCCAGGGCCCAGAAGTGCGGCGGCGTCCAGAAGAAGACGATGAGGAAGAGCGCGAGCGCGACGAGCGTCAGGTTCCCGGTCGCGGCGGAGTAGCCGACCAGGGGAGGCACGGCGCCCGCCGCTCCGCCGATGACGATGTTCTGCGGAGTCGAGCGCTTGAGCCAGCGGGTGTAGACGATGACGTAGAAGAGGTTCCCGACGAGGGCCAGCACGGCGGCCAGCACGTTGACGAAGCTCGTCAGCACGACGTAGGAGAGGGCCGAGAGCGCGAGGCCGAACTCGAGCGCCCGCTCCGGCGGCACGCGCCCGGCCGCGACCGGCCGCGAGGCGGTCCGCTTCATCTGCGTGTCGATGTCGCGGTCGAGGACGTGGTTGAGCGCACTCGCGCCGCCGCAGGCGAGCGCCAGGCCTCCGAGGGTCGCGAGCGCGAGCCCGGCCGACGGCCAGCCGCCCGCGCCGACCACGAGCCCGCCGGCTCCCGTGATCAGGAGGAGGACCATGATCCGCGGCTTCGTCAGCGTCACGTAGTCCCGCCACGCAGCGCCGGCCACCGGCCGGCCGCCGCGGAACGCGACCGCGGCGCAGACGGCGGCGGCGGCGAGCGCGGCCGCTCCGAGCGCGACGTGGAGCCAGGTCGGCGCCTCCAAGAGCGCCACGAGCCCGGCGGCGGCGAAGAGGAGGAACGAGGCGGCCGCGGTCCAGAGGAGGTCCGGCCGGTCGGGGTGCGCGAGCCGTGCCGCCAGCGCCGTCGCGGCCAGCAGGGCGAGCGTCACGTTCGCGGCGACGTCGTGCGCGAGCCCCCACGATCCGGTCGCCACGACCACGGCGACGCCGGCGGTGGCCGCGAGCGCGGTCAGGCGGAGCCAGGGCCCGGGCCGCGGGGTCACGTGCGGAGCTCCCTGAGCCTCAGGCGCAGGTCGCGGAGCGGCCGCGGGCTCGAGACGTAGGGCACCTCGTCGAAGTTGTGAACCGCGGGCGGCGAGGTCGCGTACCACTCGAGCGTGTCCGCGCGCCAGGGGTCGTTCCCGACCCGCTCGCCGCCGCGCCAGCTCTTCACCGCGTTCCAGAGGAAGACCAGGATCGCGACCCCCATGAGGAAGGCGCCCAGCGTCGAGATCAGGTTGTACCACTCGAAGAGCCCCTCGCGGTCGTACGTGTAGACGCGCCGCGGCATCCCCATGAGGCCGAGCATGTGCTGCGGCAGGAAGGCCGCGTTGAAGCCGAGGAACATGAGCCAGAAGTGCCACTTGCCGAGGCGCTCGTCGTACAGCCGCCCGGTGATCTTGGGGAACCAGTAGTACGTTCCGGCGAAGATCCCGAAGACGGTGCCGCCGAAGAGCACGTAGTGCATGTGCGCGACGACGTAGTAGGAGTCCTGCGCCTGGTAGTCCACGGGGTAGGTGGCGAGCAGGATCCCCGAGAGGCCGCCCATCGTGAAGAGGCCGATGAAGCCGAGCGCGAAGTAGAGCGGCGTCCGGAACCAGAGGTGCCCCTTCCACAGCGTCGCGAGCCAGTTGAAGATCTTGATCGCCGTCGGCACCGCGACCGAGAAGGACGCGATCATGAACCACACCTGCAGCGGCAGCGAGAGGCCCACCGTGAACATGTGGTGCGCCCAGACGAGCATGCTCGCGAAGGCGATGCCGATCGTCGAGAACGCGATCGCCTTGTAGCCGAAGATCGGCTTCCGCGAGAAGACGGGGATGACCTCGGAGATCATCCCCATCGCGGGCAGCACCATGATGTAGACCTCTGGGTGGCCGAAGAACCAGAACATGTGCTGCCAGAGGAGCGCGCCCTCCTCGCCGGTGAAGAAGGTCGTCCCGGCTTGGCGGTCGAGCAGAAGGAGGGTCACCGCCGCCGAGATCGTGGGCAGGACGAGCAGGAGCAGCACGGCGTAGGCCTCGATCGACCAGACGAAGAGCGGGATGCGCATCCAGGTCATCCCCGGCGTGCGCATGTTGTGGATCGTGACGATGAAGTTGATCGCGCCCGCGAGCGAGGAGAGCGAGGTCAGGTGCAGCCCGAGGATCCAGAGGTCCTGGCCGTTGCCGGGGCTGAACTCGGCCGTCGAGAGCGGCGTGTAGGCGGTCCAACCCGAGCTGGCCGCGCCGCCGTCGGCGAAGAAGCTCGAGAGGATGACGAGGCCGCCGAGGAGGAAGAGCCAGTAGGAGAGGGCGTTCAGGCGCGGAAACGCCATGTCCTTCGCGCCGATCATGAGCGGCACGAGGTAGTTGCCGAAGCCGGCCAGGATCGGGACGACGAAGAGGAAGACCATCATCGTCCCGTGGACCGTGAAGAGCTGGTTGTAGGAGTTCTGCGTGATGAAGTCGTTCTCCGCCTGCGCCAGCTGGGTGCGCATGAGCAGCGCCATCACCCCGGCGGCGAAGAAGAAGAAGAACGCCGTGACGATGTACAGGATCCCGATGCGCTTGTGGTCGAGCGTGACGAGCCAGCTGGTGACGCGGCCGTCGCGCCAGGTGGGGTTCACCGTCTCCGTGCGGACGGCCACTACCGGCCACCCCCGTCGGCCGGCGGCGCCGCAAGCGCCGGGTTCGACTGGACGTACGCGATGAGGGCATCGACCTGGAAGTCGGGCCAGCCGCGCCCGACGGGCGGCATGTAGCCCTCGTTCGCCGGCAGGTCCTGGCCGTTCTCCAGCAGGTCCAGCAGGACCTGGCGGTCGACGAGCTTCGGGCTCAGCGCCACCGGCGGGCCGATGTCGCCCTCGCCGGCGAGCCCGTGGCACTTCGCGCACACGCGGTCCCAGGTCTCGCGCCCGAGGGCGAGCTGCGAGGCGCCGGGCTCCTCCTGGCCGCTGATCGTCTGGAGGAAGCCGGCGTAGCTCGCCTGCGAGACGACCTCGACGGTCGTCGGCATGACCGCGTGGAGGATGCCGCAGAGCTCCGCGCAGCGGCCTTCGAAGACGCCCTCTCGCTCCGGCGTGAAGCGGAGCTCGTTCGTCCTCCCCGGGATCGCGTCCTTCTTCCCGGTCAGCTCGGGCACCCACCAGCTGTGGTTCACGTCGAACGAGACGAGCTCGAGCTTGACGGGGCGGTCCACCGGGACGACGAGGCGGTCGATCGAGATCTGCCCGTCCGGGTAGATGTACTCCCAGTAGAACTGGTGCCCCTGCACCCCGACGACGAGCTCGTTCGACCGGTCGCCGCTCGTCGCCTGCACGGCCGGCGTCCTCGCGAGGACGACCGCGGCGATGCCGACGAGGATGACGGCCGGGATCGCCGTCCAGATGATCTCGAGCCGGGTGTTCCCGTGGATCTGGGGGCCCTCGGCGTCCTCCGCGGTGGAGCGCCGGCGGCGGAAGCGGATGACGAAGAGGACGAGCGCCGTCTCGACGGCGACAAAGACGACGGCGCAGATGGCGAACACGAACCAGTAGATCTGGTTGATCGCCTCGCCGCTCGGCGTCGCCGGGTCGGGCGGCGAGAGGCCGCCGTTCCCCGGATTCTGACCCAGGGCGGCCGGCACGGCGCCGAGCGCGAGCGCCGCGAGCGCGGCGGCGATGACGGCGGGCTTCGTCCTCCCCATGAGCCGTTGCGATTCTATTCGCCTCGGCGGCGCCCGGGCTTCGCCACGGATGTCACCCGTTCGGGGGAGTTGCAATTCCCCCGAAATGTGGTTCAGTGAGTGCCAGCGAGACTCCCTCCTTAGCGGCAGAGGGGCTCGCGGAAACGGCACCGCCGGAAGCTGGGAGAGGTTTTCGCGCGCCGAGGGGAGAGATCGCTTGGGGGAACCCTGTTTCCCCCAAGACCCCCTGCCCGCCGGACTAGTCTTGGGGCGTGCCGGACGAGTCGTGGACCGTGCCGCTCCCCGCGGGAGTGAGCGAGCCCTTCGAGGTGTACGTGAACGGCGTGCGCCAGGAGCCCGGCGCGGACTACGTGGCGCTGGGCGACACGCTCCGCTTCTCGAAGCCGCTCGCGCGCGAGGGGCGGCTCGGGCTTCTCCGCTGGGCCAGCATGTTCCTCGGGGTAGCCGGGACGTACCGGAAGAACGACTCCGTGGACGTCGTCTACGAGTCCGAGGGGAGGCGGGTCGTCGCCTCCGGGCTGCCGATCATCCCGCCAGCCGGGCCAGAACCGCCCCCGTCGAGCTGACCGCGACCGCGGTGGGGACGAGGGCGACCCCGTACTTGCGGGCGAGCTCCGGTCGCCGCGAGACGTCGACGGTGACGACGTCGCGGCCCTCGGCGCGAAGGCGGCGCTCGAGCGCCGAGCAGTCGCTGCAGAGGGGGTGCGTGAACTGGACGACGACCTCCCCGTTCGGTGCGAGGCCGAGGTCCGCCAGCTCGACGCGGTCCAGCCGGTGCGAGCGGACCCCGCGAAGCCTCGCGCCGACGCGGTACGCCTCGCAGCCCGCACACAGGCCGGTGGCCGCGGCGAGGAGAGCGAGCCCGGCGACCAGGAGCCCGAGCGCGGCGCCCGCCGCTCCGATGCCGAGGGCGTAGGCGCCGGTGGCGGCGCCGAGGACGGCGACGCCGACGAGGTTCGCGAACCGCGGCGGCCGCGAGTCCTCGATCGGCCCCTCGCCGAGGCGCGGCTGGACGAGCTCGAAGTAGGCGAGGCACGGAAGGCACCAGCGGCGGCCGAGGGTCAGCCCGATCGCCAGCTGCGCCGCCAGGAGCCCGAGGATTCCCCACCACCCGGTGAGGACGGCCGCGAGCGCGAGCAGCCCGACCGTCGCCTGGTTGAACCGCGGCGCCCGCGCGTCGATGACGTCGAGATCGCGGTACGGGTCGGCCGAGCGAGGACGCTTCATTTTGTGAAGCCTACCGCCCGTGGCCCCGCGCGCGCCAGCCCCGTGGGGTCAGATCTTGCATTCGCGCAAGAGACATGTCCGCTGCTCGCTTGCACGATCTGACCCCGGGGCGAAGACCGTCGCCAATGCGCCGATCGGAACGGTCGCTATGCTCAGAGTGCGGAGTGGAAACCGACCAGATAGACGAACTGAACAGCGGCTTCGTCGGGGAGCTGCTGGCTGCGTACCTCGAGTCCCCGGAGTCCGTCGATCCGGAGTGGCGCCGCCTCTTCGAGTCCAGCCCGGAGCTCGTTCTTGCCCACCTGCCGAACGCCGACCAGCTCCGACGGCTCTCGCGGGACGGCAACGGCGCCGCCGCCGCGCCTCCCGCGCCGGCCCCCGCCCCGCCCGAGGCGGTCGCCGCCGACCTCCTCGGCGGCGTGGCGGCCGCCATGTCGCTCGTGAAGGCGCACCGGACACACGGCCACCTCGCAGCGCACATCGATCCGCTCGGCTCGGAGCCTCCGGGCGACCCGGCGCTCGACCCCGACCGGCTCCAGCCCCGGCTCACGCCGGAGCTCCAGGCGCGGATCCCGGCGCGGGTCCTGCGTCTCTACGTCCCGGCGGAGACGCTCGCCGAGGCGCTGCCGAAGCTGCGGGAGACCTACTGCGGCACGCTGGCCTACGAGATCGAGCACATCTCCAGCCACGAGCAGCGCCTCTGGCTGCGTGCGGCGATCGAGTCCGGCCGCTACCGCCAGCCGCTGACCGCCGACGAGAAGAGGGCGCTCCTCGTCCGGCTCTCGGAGGTCGAGGGCTTCGAGCGGTACCTGCGCCGGGCGTTCCTCGGCCAGAAGCAGTTCTCCATCGAGGGCCTCGACGTGATGGTGCCCATGCTGGACGAGGCGATCGAGCTCGCGGCCGCCAACGGCGCCAACCACGTCGTCATCGGCATGGCGCACCGCGGCCGGCTCAACGTTCTCGCCCACACCGTCGGGCGCGAGGCGGACGCGATCCTGCGCGAGTTCGAGGGGGAGCGGGTGCTCGAGGCGGTGGCCACCGACCTCGAGAGCGGCTCCGGCGACGTCAAGTACCACCTCGGCGCCGAGGCGCCCCGGACGACGCGCAGCGGCGACGTCACCGTGACGCTCACCTCGAACCCGAGCCACCTCGAGTACGTCGACCCGGTCGTCGAGGGCGAGGTGCGCGCCTCCCAGACGAACCACGACACGCCCGAAGGCGCCCACGACCCCGACCTGGCGCTCCCCGTGCTCATCCACGGCGACGCGGCCTTCCCGGGCCAGGGCGTCGTCGCCGAGACGCTGAACCTCGCCGGGCTCCCCGGCTACACGACGGGCGGCACGCTGCACGTGATCGCCAACAACCAGGTCGGATTCACGACCGACCCGGCCGAGGGCCGTTCGACCCGCTACTCGTCCGACCTGGCCAAGGGCTTCGACACGCCGATCTTCCACGTGAACGCCGACGACCCCGAGGCGGCGGTCTCCGCGATCCGGCTTGCCATGGCGTTCCGCGAGCGGTTCCATCACGACGTCGTCGTCGACCTCGTCGGCTACCGGCGCTTCGGCCACAACGAGGGCGACGAGCCGAGCTATACGCAGCCGCTCATGTACAAGCTGATCGAGGAGCACCCCACCGTGCGGGAACGGTACGCCGGCGCGCTCGCCGAGCTCGGGCTCGTCAGCGAGGCCGAGGCCGAGCGGCTCGTCGAGGCGGAGCAGGCGCGCCTGCGCGCCGTGCACGAGGAGCTGAAGGCCTCGTTCACCGGCAGCGCGCGGCGGAAGGAGCGCCGCATCGGCCGCGGGGCCGATGCGCTGATCGACACGGCCGTGCCCGCCGACCGGCTGCATGAGCTGAACGAGCAGCTCCTCGACGTGCCCGAGGGCTTCACCGTCCACCCGAAGCTCGCCAAGGAGCTCGAGCGCCGGCGCGAGGCCATGGGCGAGGAGGGCGGCATCGCCTGGGCGCAGGCCGAGGCGCTCGCCTTCGGGAGCCTCCTGGCCGACGGAACGCCCGTGCGCCTGACCGGCCAGGACACCGAGCGCGGCACCTTCTCGCACCGCCACCTCGTCCTCAACGACTACACGACGGGCGAGAAGTACGCGCCGATCCGCCACCTGCCGGGCTCGCGCGTGCCGTTCCAGGTGTACAACTCCCCGCTTTCGGAGACGGGTGCTCTCGGGTTCGAGTACGGCTACTCGGTCGAGGTGCCGCGCGCTCTCGTCCTCTGGGAGGCGCAGTTCGGGGACTTCGTCAACTCGGCCCAGGTGATCGTCGACCAGTTCATCGTCTCGGGCCTCTCGAAGTGGGGCCAGAGCTCGCGGCTCACGCTCCTCCTCCCGCACGGCTACGAGGGCAACGGCCCCGAGCACTCGAGCGCGCGGCTCGAGCGGTTCATGCAGCTCGCCGCGCAGGAGAACGTCCGCATCGTCAACCCGTCGACGGCAGCGCAGTACTTCCACGTGCTCCGCCGCCAGGCGCTCCACCCCAAGGGCCGCCCGCTCGTCCTCTTGACCCCGAAGGGGCTGCTGCGCCTGAAGCAGGCGACCTCCCACCTGGAGGAGCTCGCGGGCGGCGCCTTCCGCGCCCTCCTCGACGACCCGCGCCTCGACGCCGACGCCAAGCGCGAGGTCAGGCGCCTGATCATGTGCTCGGGGAAGGTCTACTACGACATCGTCGGCCACGGCGCGTCCTCCGAGGCCGAGGACGTGGCGGTCGCCCGCCTGGAGCAGCTCTACCCGTTCCCGGTGGCCGCCTACGACGAGCTCCTCTCCCGTTACCCGCTCGTGACCGAGGTCGTCTGGACGCAGGAGGAGCCGCAGAACATGGGCGCCTGGCGCGCGATCCGCCACCGCCTGGAGGAAGGGCTTCCGGCCGAGGTCGATCTCCGCTACGTCGGTCGGCCGTGGCGGGCGAGCCCGAGCGAGGGCTACCCCACGGCGCACCTGCTCGAGCAGGACCGGATCGCCCGCGAGGCGCTGGGCGCGTTCTAGCGAGGTTCGCGAGAACGACGAAGGGCGCCGAAGCGCCCCTCGTCGACTGGGCTGTCCCGTGGTCGAGCTAGGTGGCCGAGCCTCCGCCGGAGGCGCTGTCGCCGCCGCCGCCCCCGCCGCCGCCGGTGGCGGAGTTGGCCGAGGCCGCCGCGCGGGTGTTGTTCCCGCCGGAGGTGCCGTCGTTGCCGCGGGTGTCGTCGCCGTCGCGGCCGGTGTCGTTCCCGCCCGACGTGCCGTCGTTGCCGCGCGTCGAGTCGCCGTCGCCGCCGCCGCCGCGCTTCGCCTTCTTCTGCTTCTTCGTGTCCTTGCCGTCGTCGTCGTCATCGTCGCTCGCCAGGGCCGCGTCGTCGGCGTCGTCCTTGCGCGCGTCGGTGTCGGCCAGCGTCACCGCCGCCACCGGCTCGCCGTCCGTCCAGCTCTTGAGCGCCGCGCCGACGCCGCTCAGCCCGACGGCGATGGCGACTGCGAGGATCAGAACTCCGATCTTTCCGAAGGGCATCGTGTGTCCCCCTTACCGTTGCTTTCCGTTGCCCTGACAGGAATACCCCGGCGCGATTAGACGCCCATGAGGCCGCTGTGAGACCGCTCTCATCGGGCGGGCGCCGGCGGACGGGAGGGCTTGGAGCCGGGCCGGAAGCGGCCGAGGCGAGGCAGGGGCAGGAGCGCCGCGAGCGGCTCGAGCGCGTCGGCTATCTCCGCCGGGAGAGGGCGCTCGGCCGGGTCGTCGGCGAGGCACCCGTGCACCGTCGCGCGGAGCGGCGGCAGGACGTCGGCCTCCAGCGGCTCGGGCGCGTGGGCGACCTGCGGGTAACGCTCCGCGAGGCCCCCCGCGCCGGGATCTCCGTTCGGAAACGGGCGCTCGCCCGCGAGCGCCTCGTAGAGCGTGACGCCGAGGCCCCAGGAGTCCGAGGCCGGCCCGATCTCGCCGACGCGCGCCGGGTCACACTGCTCGGGCGCCATGTAGGCGTCGGTCCCGATGGGCGTGACCGCCTCCCGCGCGACCTCGAAGGGCTGTGCGACGCTGAGGTCGATCAGCTTCGGCGTCGAGCTCATGATGATGTTGCGCGGCTTGACGTCGAGGTGCGCCCAGCCCTGCCCGTGCATGTAGTGGAGCGCCGAGCAGAGCTGGAGCGCAAGCGGCAGGAGCTGCTCCACGACGACCCCGTAGCGGCGCTCGAGCGTCGAGAGCCGCGGGCCGTCGAGGAGCTCCAGCAAGAGATGCGGCCGCTCGCCGTCGAGGACGGCGTCGAAGCAGCGCACGAGCGACGGGTGGGCCAGCCGCGAGAGCGCCTCGGCCTCGCCGGCCAGGCCCGCGAGCGTCCGCTCGTTGCCCGTCTGGCCGGGCCGGACGACCTTGGCCACGGCGAGCGCGCGCAGGGTGTCGTCCCAGACCAGATAGGCCTCGTAGCGCCGGCCGCCGCCGAGCAGCCGCACGGCGGTGCGGCCGGGGGCGAGCACGTCGCCCTCGGCGAGCTCCCACGAGTCCTGCTCCCACACGTAGTCGGCGCCCACACCCGGAGTGGTATCCGGGTGTAATGAGACGAAGGTGAGGGAAAGATGAGAAATCTCTCACCCTGGTCTCATCTCCGTCTGGCCGACGGTCGCCATGCTTCCGCTTCGTGAGAGTCGTTCTCCTGACCGGTTCGCTCCTCGCGGCGCTCCTGGTTGCCGGTGCCTTCGTCACCGGCGGCGGATCCGCGCGGACGGGGGTCCCCGCCATCGAGCTCCGGGCGGAGCGGACGGGCGACGCCCGGCCCGAGCGCGGCCGCAAGGCGGCGCAGCGTCGCCCCGAGCAGGGCGGTGGCGGATCCCGCCGGCCGCGCTCGTCCGGGGCGAGCCCGGCTCCCTCGCCCCCACCCGTCCCGCTCGGCCGTGCCGGGGACGATGATGCCGATGACGACGACGACCGAAGCGACGACGGCGGCGACGACGACTGAGCCTCCCGGCGGGGCCGAGGCCGACACCCCCCGGACGCGGAGGCGGCCGGTCCTCGCGCCGGCGCGAAGGTTCTTCGCGAGCTTCCGCGTGCGCGTGCTCGCCGGCTACGTCGGCCTGCTCGCCGTCGCCACGATCCTGTCCGTCCTGATCGCGAGGGAGGCCCTCGAGCGCCGTCTCGACCAGCGGGTGGACGAGGCCCTCGTCCAGGAGTCCCGCGAGCTTCGCCAGCTCGCGGGAGGGAACGACCCGGAGACCGGCGCCCGGTTCGCCGGCAACGTCGAGCGGATCTTCGAGGTCTTCCTGGAGCGGAACGTCCCGTCGCGCAACGAGGCGTTCCTCACCTTCGTGGAGGGCGAGCCGTTTCTCCGCAGCTCCCAGGTCGTCCCCTACCGCCTCGATCAGGATTCCGAGCTGATGGCCTCCTGGAGCTCGCTCGAGGCGAGCGAGCGCGGCGCCGTCGATACGCCGGAGGGCGCGGTGGAGTACCTCGCGGTCCCGCTCCTGGGCGCTGCTGGAGCGACCCGCGGGGTCTTCGTCGCCGCGATCTTCCGCGACCGGGAGAGCGGCGAGGTCGGCGA
Organism: Gaiellaceae bacterium; assembly: GCA_035620475.1. Taxonomy (GTDB): domain Bacteria; phylum Actinomycetota; class Thermoleophilia; order Gaiellales; family Gaiellaceae; genus JAIBJN01. Next base: position 13,876 of record DASPGT010000073.1, read on the forward strand.
CGCGCTGCGGGTGGCGGCCGGCGTCGGCCTGGGGATGCTCCTCGTCGGCTCGGTGCTCGCCTGGCTCCTCGCCGACCGGGTGCTCAGGCCCGTGAAGGCCGTCACGGAGACGGCGCGCTCGATCTCGGGCGGCGACCTGTCGCGGAGGATCCCCGAGTCCGGGCACGACGAGATCGGCGTCCTCGCGCAGACGTTCAACGAGATGCTCGCCCGGCTCGAGACCGCCTTCGACACCCAGCAGCGGTTCGTCAACGACGCCGGCCACGAGCTCCGGACGCCGATCACGATCGTGCGCGGCCACCTCGAGCTCCTTGACGACGACCCTGCCGACCGGCGGGCGACCCTCGCGCTCGTCATGGACGAGCTCGACCGCATGGCCCGGATCGTCAACGACCTCCTCACGCTCGCCAAGTGGGAGCAGCCCGACTTCCTCGCGCCCGCCCCGCTCGAGGTTCGGGCGCTGATCGACGACGTCCTCGCCAAGGCATCGGCCCTCGGCCCGCGGAACTGGCAGCTCGACGCGTATGCCGACGCGACCATCGTGGCCGACCGGCAGCGGATCACCCAGGCGCTGATGCAGCTGGCCCAGAACGCGGTGCAGCACACGGAGGACGGCGACGAGATCGGGCTCGGCGCCTTCGTGGGCGAGGGCCGGGCGCGCTTCTGGGTCCGTGACACCGGCCCGGGCATCCCGTTCGACGAGCAGCCGAAGATCTTCGACCGCTTCTACCGCGCCGGCGGGGAGAGGCGCTCCGACGGAGCCGGCCTCGGCCTGTCGATCGTCCAGGCGATCGCGGCCGCCCACGGGGGCAGCCTCGAGCTCTCGAGCGTTCCCGGCTCCGGCGCGACGTTCACTTTCGTCCTGCCGGAGACCCCGGCAGCCCAGCCCAGGGGAGGAGAGGAATGAGCAGGATCTTGATCGCCGAGGACGAGGCGCGGATCGCCTCGTTTCTGGAGAAGGGCCTGAAGGCGAACGGGTTCGCCACCTCGGTGGCCGTGGACGGCCGCGACGCCGCCACCCTCGCCGCGAGCGGCCGCTACGACCTCCTGATCCTCGACCTGGGGCTGCCGGGGAAGGACGGTTTCGCAATCCTCGAGGAGCTGCGGGCGCGGGGGTCGAGGCTGCCGGTCGTGATCCTCACCGCGCGCGACTCGGTGCGCGACACCGTCGCCGGCCTGGAAGGCGGCGCCGACGACTACATCACGAAGCCGTTCCGCTTCGAGGAGCTCCTCGCGCGCGTGCGGGTGCGCCTGCGGGGCGACCGCGTGCCGGAGGAGACCGTTCTCAGGGTCGGAGGAGCGTCTCTCGACCTGCGGACGCGGCGGATCGAGGTGGGCGGCGACGGTGCCGACCTGTCGGCGCGGGAGTTCGCGCTCGCCGAGATGTTCTTCCGCCACCCCGGCCAGGTGCTCTCCCGCGAGCAGCTCCTGAGCCACGTGTGGGGGTACGACTTCGATCCGCGCTCGAACGTCGTGGACGTCTACGTCGGCTACCTGCGCAAGAAGCTGGGCAAGGGGGCGATCACGAGCGTCCGGGGCATGGGCTACCGCCTGGAGCCGAGCTAGCCGGTCATAATCCTGGCGTGGGCGAGGCGCGCGCCCTCGGATCGCCCCACGCTCCGACCGTGTTCGGGCGTGCCGGCGAGCAGGCCCGGATCGACGCCTTTCTCGAGGCCGTCCCCGCCGGCACGCGCGCGCTCGTGATCCGCGGCGAGCCGGGCATCGGGAAGACCACGCTGTGGCGGCTCGGGATCGAGGCCTCCCGCCGTGCGGGGCACCACGTCCTCGTCGCGCGGCCGGCCGAGGAGGAGCGCTCGCTGGCTCTCGGCGGGCTCGTCGATCTCTTCGAGGACGAAGGGCTCGACGCGGACGCTCTCCGGGCCGAGGCGGACCCGTTCGCCCGCGGTCGCGCGGTCCTCGCCGCGCTGCGACGGCTGGGCGCGAGCGGGACGACGCTTCTCGCGATCGACGACGTGCAGTGGCTCGATACGGCCTCGGCGCGCGCGCTCCGGTACGCGGTCCGCCGCCTGGACGATGAGCCTGTCGGGATCCTGGCGACGGCTCGCGTCGGCTCGGAGGACCCGCTCGCGACCGCCCGCCTGCTGCCGCCCGGGCGCGGGGAGGCGCTCGACCTCGGCCCCCTCGACATCGACGCCCTGGCGAGCCTCCTGCACGACGCCGTCAGCGCGATCTCGCGGCCCACCGTGCGTCGCATCTCCTCGGTCTCGGAGGGCAACCCGCTCTTCGCGATCGAGCTGGCCCGCAGCGTGGCGAAGCTGGATCCCAGCGTGCGCTCCACGAGCGAGCCACCCCTTCCCGACTCGCTCCAGCAGGCGATCGACGACCGGCTCGAGGCCGTGCCCGAGGCGCTCCTGCCGCTCCTCGAGTCTGCCTCCGCCCTCGGTCGCGCTTCCCTCGGCGAGCTGCGGCAGGCCCTGCCGGGGACGGAGGTCGAGCCGCTCCTGGAGACCGCCGAGCGTCACGGGCTCCTCGTCGTCGGCGACGACCTCGAGGTTCGCTTCTCGCACTCTCTGATCGGCTCGGCCGTGTACGGGCGGATGAGCCCGCTCGCCCGCCGATCGCTCCACGCGCGCCTGGCGGAGGTGGCGGCCGATCCCGACCGGCGGGCCCGTCACGTCGCCCTCTCGACGGACGAGCCGGACGCCGGCCTCGCCCTGCTCCTCGAAGAGGCGGCGATCCGGGCGGGCGACCGCGGGTCGCACGACGCTGCCGCCGAGCTGGCCGGGCACAGCCTCCGCCTGACGCCGCCGGACGACACCGCCGCGGCCCGCAGGCGAGCCGCGGCCGAGATCGACGCTCTGGCCGCTGCCGGCGAGGTCGGCCGGGCGCGCGGGCTGGCGGACGAGCTCGTCGCGAGGCTCCCGCCGGGGAGCTCGCGCGGGGAGGCCCTCGTGCAGCGATTCCAGCTCGTGGACGAGGACTCGCCGGCCTCCGAGGCCCTGCTCCTGCAGGCGCTCGAGGACGCGAGGGAGGACGATCTGCTCCGGAGCAGGGTGCTGCGCGACCTCGCCGGGCTCCTGGGCTGGGAGATCGGCGACATGCGGCGCGCGATCCCGGCCGCGAGAGAGGCCCTCGGCATCGCCGAGCGCCTGTCCGACCCCGAGCTCGAGATGGTGACCGCGGCCACCCTGGCCCACCTCGAGGCGGTCGCGGGCACCCCCCGGCCCGACCTCGTCCAGCGCGCCGTCTCGCTGGAGGCCGAGGTCGGCAGCCCCTCGATCCTGATCGGCCCGCGCACGCTCCGCGCGAAACAGGCGTTCTGGGCGGGAGAGCTTCGCTTTGCGGAGACGGAGTTCCAGGCGATCCTGGAGGACATGGTCCGGCACGGGAACGAGTTCCGGCGCCCGTTCGGCCTCTACGACCTCGCCCTCGTCCACTGCGCCGCGGGCGAGCTGACCGTCGCCCGGGAGCTCGTCGACCAGGCCCTGGAGGCCGCTCGGGACTCGGAGGACGTGTATGCGGAGGGCTGGCTCCTCTACCCGCTGGCCCTCGTCGACGCCTGGCTCGGACGGGCCGGGGAGGCCCGCGCGACCGCGCAGAGGCTGCTCGAGCGTGTCCGCTCGCTCGGGCAGCGCTCCGTCGTCGTCCGCCCGCTCGCCGTGCTGGGGCTCGTCGCCCTCTCCGAGGACGATCCGCCGGCGGCCGCGGAGGCGCTCGTCGAGGCTGCCGAGCTGCTCCAGGTCATGGGCTACGCCCATCCGGGCGCGTTCCCCGTGCTTCCGGACGCCGTCGAGGCGCTCGCGTCGTCCGGAGACGCCGCCGGGGCCGAGGAGCTGCTGGTGCGCCTCGAGCGGGAGGCTGCGTCGGTGCAGAGCGCGTGGGCGCTCGCCGCGGCCGACCGGTGCCGTGGCCTGCTCCTGCTCGCGCGCGGCGACGCCGAGGCCGCCGTCCCGGCGCTCGAGTCGGCCG
>DASPGT010000074.1:0-56282 GCA_035620475.1 Gaiellaceae bacterium
GGCGGCCGCAGATTTCGCCATGCTTCGACCGTAGCGGCGCCCCGGCACGCGGTCATTCCCCCGTTCGGGGAGGCGCGTACACCAGTCACCGTGCGGATCCTCCTCGTCTCCCAGATGTATCCGAGCCCGGCGGCGCCCGAGTACGGGATCTTCGTGGCCGACCTCGCGCGGGAGCTCGAGCGGCGCGGCCACGAGCTCCAGTACGCCGTGCCCCGGGGCCGTTCTCCCGCGAAGCACGCCCGGCTCGCCGCCCGCGCGGTGCGGGAGGCGCGGCGCTTCCGCCCCGACGTCGTCTACGCCCACTACCTCTTCCCGGCCGGCAGCGCGGCCGCGGCTGCGGCGCGCGCCGCCGGTGCCGGGCTCGTCGTCACCGCGCACGGGCGCGACGTCCGCAACATCGGCACCTTCCCCGGCCTGGGCGCCGCCGCCCGGCTCTCGTTCCGCGGCGCCCGGGTGATCGCCGTCTCCGACTACCTCCGCCAGGAGCTCGTCGCGCGCCTGCCGGCGCTGGAGGGGCGCGTGGAGGTGATCGACTGCGGCGTCGACCTGGAGCGCTTCCAGGGCCGCGACGCGGCCGTGGCGCGCGCGGCAGTCGGCTGGGAGGGGGAGCCGCCGTTCTTCGTCTTCGTCGGCTCCCTGTCCACGCGGAAGAACCCGATCCTGCTCGCGGAGTCCTTCGCGCGCCTCGGGCGGGGAAGCCTGGCGGTCGTCGGCGACGGGCCGCTGCGTGCCGAGCTCGCGGGCCGGCCGGGAGTCCACCTCGCCGGGCGCGTCCCGCACGACCAGGTGGCGGGCTGGATCGCGGCCGCCGACGTCGTCTGCCAGCCGAGCCTCGTCGAGCCGTTCGGGCAGGCGATCCTGGAGGCGCTCGCGAGTGAGCGGTCGGTCGTGGCCACGCGCGTCGGCGGGCCGCCCGAGTTCGTCCCGTCCGGCGCGGGCGTCCTCGTCGACCCGACGAGCGTCGAGGCGATCGCCGAGGGCCTGCGCGCTGCCGCGGCGCTCCCGAGCCCCAACCCGTCTGCGCGCGAGGCGGCGCTGCCGCATGACGTCCGGCTGCAGGCGGAGCGCGTCGAGCGGGTGCTCGAGCAGGCGGCGGCACAATGAGCGGGATGCTCGGCCACGACCACGACCACGGGACTTCGCGCGTGACGGGAGGGGCCGACCGCAGGCTCCTGGCCATCTCGCTCGGCCTTCTCCTCGCCTTCATGGCGGCGGAGGTGGTCTTCGGGATCCTCGCCAGCTCGCTGGCGCTCCTCGCCGACGCCGGGCACATGCTCACCGACGCGGCGGCGCTCGCCCTGGCCCTCCTGGCGGCGTCGCTCGCGGGGCGGCCGGCCGGCGGGCGCTGGACGTTCGGATTCGGCCGCGTCGAGATACTCGCCGCCCAGGCGAACGGGATCACCCTCCTCCTCTTCGGGATCTGGATCGTCTACGAGGCGATCCGGCGGCTGATCGACCCGCCCGAGGTGGACGCGGCCGTCGTGGCGGTCGTCGCCGCCGTCGGGATCGTCGTCAACCTGGTCGTCGTCGCGCTCCTCTCCCGCGCGCGGCGCCAGAGCCTTAACGTCCGCGGCGCCTACCTGCACATCGTCACCGATCTCGCGGCCTTCGTGGGCACCGGCCTCGCGGCGCTGCTCATCCTGGCGACCGGCTGGAACCGGCTCGACCCGGTCGCGTCGCTCGTGGTCGCCGGCCTCATGTTCGCGGCCGCGTGGACGCTGCTCCGCGAGTCGGGCCGCATCTTCCTCGAGGGCGCTCCGGAGTCGGCCCCGCCGGCCGACGTCGGCCCGGCGATCGCCTCCCACCCCGGCGTCGTCGAGACCCACGACCTGCACGTCTGGACGGTGACGGACGGCTTCCCGGCGCTCTCCGCGCACGTCCTCGTCGAGCCCGGCGCGGACTGCCACCGCATCCGGCTCGAGCTCGAAGGACTGCTCCACGAGCGCTTCGGGATCGACCACACGACGCTGCAGGTCGAGCACGCCGCCGCCGCGCGGGGCCTGGAGATCAGCCGGAGGCCACGCGGTGGCTAGCTGCTAGCCTGAGCGCGTGCTCGGGCTCTTCGCCGTCATCCAGGTGCTGCTCTCCGCCGCCCTCATCACCCTCGTGCTCATGCACTCGGGGCGCGACACGGGCTTCGGCGGGATGGGCTTCACGCCCGCGTCCCAGGGCGGCCAGCACATCGTCGAGCGCAACCTGACGCGCCTGACCGTGTTCGTGGCATTCCTCTTCGCCGTCAACACGGTCATTCTCTTCTACCAGTTCGACTAGCCGGCCCTTCCTGCGGGCGGAAGCCCGGCGAGGCCCGCGCCTGTCCCCTATGGCCACGCCCCGGGGTCTGACCCCTGGACACGTCCACCGGGGACGGGACGTGTGTCACGAAAGTGTGACAACCGCGCCCGTTTCGGACACCCTGGGACATGGCCCGGGTCTGACCCCGGGCGTGCCCGCCGAGGACAGGCTCAGCCGCCGGCGATCGCCGCGACGAGCCTGATCTCCTCGCCGCCGGTCAGGGCTGTCGCTAGGCCTTCTCTGTCGCGGGCGTCGACGCCGTCGACGTAGACGTTGACCAGCGGCCGCAGCGCGCCGCGCTCGTCGAAGACGAGGTTCGCGACTGGCAGCGCGCGCAAGGCCTCGCCGACCGTAGGGGCTTCGAGCTCGAAGCGCCTGCGCCCGCCGGCCTCGGCGGCGAGCAGCGAGGGCAGGAGGACTACGACCACTCGGCGGCTTCCACCGACAGGATCGGCGGGAGCTGCGATGCCGCCTCGAGCCAGGTCTCGCCGGCGTCCGGGGAGACGAAGAGCGAGCCGCTCTGCGTCCCGAGGTAGATTCCGGCGGGATCGAGACGGTCCGACGAGAAGCCCTCCCGCATGACCGCGCCCCAGGCAGGCTGGGGCAGGCCGTCGGTCAGGAGCTCCCACGACGCGCCTCCGTCCCGCGTCCGGTAGACGCCCAGGCGGCCGTTCGGCGTCACGCGGTTCTCCGAGCTCTCCTCCGGGACGACGAACGCGGCGTCGGGGTCGCGATGGTCGAGCGCGAGCGGGAAGCCGAAGCCGCTCGGGAGGCCGTTGCCTTCGAGCCGCTCCCAGCTCTCGCCCCGGTCGTCCGAGCGGTAGACGCCGCAGTGGTTCTGCTGCCAGAGCCGCTCGGGCCGGGCCGGGTGCACCAGGAGCTTGTGGACGCACTGGCCCAGCTCCGGGAACGGGTCGGGGAGGAAGTCCGCGGCCGTCCCCCGGTTCGCCGGGGTGAACGTCTCCCCGCCGTCGTCGCTCCGGAAGACGCCGGCCGCGGAGATGCCGACATACATCCGCTCCGGCTCGTCGGGATCGAGCGCGATCGAGTGGCAGCACATGCCGCCCGCGCCCGGATACCAGCGCTCGCGGGTCTCGTGCCGCACGATCCCGTCGACCGGTGCCCACGTCTCGCCGCCGTCGTCGGTGCGGAAGAGGACGCCGGGCGCCGCGCCGAGCCACAGCCTTCCGTCCTCGCCGGGGCGCCCGGGCTCGACGTGCCAGGCCTTCTCCAGGGTCAGGCCGCTGTCCTCCGGGAGCCCGAGCTCCTCGGCGCGCGTCCAGCTCTCGCCGCGGTCGGCGGACCGGTGCACGCTCGCGCCGTAGACGTCATTGTTCGTCGCCGCGTGGACGACGCCGTCGCGTGGGTCCACGACCGCGTGGAAGACCATCCACCCCGTCAGGAACGGCCCGCGGAGCTCCCACTCGCGCCTCGCCTCGTCGCTCTCGAGGAGGAACAGCCCCTTCCGGGTGCCGGCGAGGACGACGACGCCCATCAGAGCCCCGGGCCCGACCCCGTTCCCACGACCGTGAACGAATCCGTCGCCACCGCGGGCACGAGCGTACCGAACGGATAGCGCTCGTCGTAGAAGTCGCTGCGGTTCACGAGCGTCCGCTTCTCCGTGAGCCCGAGCAGGCCCGCGGCGAGCGCGGGGAACGACGTCGTGAACCGGAGGTTCACGACCGGGGTCGTCACCTTGCCGTTCTCGATCCGGAACGTCCCGTCGCGGGTCATGCCGGTGATGATCCCCTCGCGCGGGTCGACGACGCCGAGGTAGTGGAGTCGCGTCACGTAGATGCCGTCGCCGACCAGCTCCGCGAGCTCGCCCACCGACGCGGCATCCCCGCCGGACATGGCCAGGTTGAACGGGATCGGGCCGAACGCCTGGGCCGGCGGCGCCAGCGCGTGCCCGGTCGAGACGTGCCCGTCGCCCGCCTGCCCGGCGGTGCGGCGATCCCAGACGACGTCCCGGGCGACGCCGTCCTCGACGAGGAGGACAGGCTGCTTGGGCACGCCCTCCATGTCGAACGACTTGGGGAAGCCGACCGGGTCGAGGCCGTCGTCACGCACGGTGAAGCTCTCGTGGAAGAGCTTCTCGCCGAGCCGGCCGGAGAGGTAGCTCCGCCCCTCGAGCAGCGCGAGCGAGTTCAGCGACGTGAAGCCGAAGTAGAAGAGGAGCTCCGAGATGGCGTAGGGCTCGAGCACCGCCCGGAAGGTCTGCGGCTCGACCTGGCCCGCCCCGCGGGTTCGCGCCGCCTTCTCGGCGGCCTCGCGGGCGACGGCCGCCGGGTCGAGGTCGGACGCGCTCCACGAGCTGGCCTCCGCGTAGCCGGAGGAGTCGTCGGAGGCGGCGAGCGCGAGCACGCTCGCGTCCGTCATCGCCTGCGAGACGCCGACGCCGGTCGTCGAGGCGACGGCGATCTCGGTAACGCCGCTCGTGTAGTAGCCGTAGAGGCCGAGGCCCGGCGCGGCGGCGATCGCCTCGGCGGCCGCCTCGGCCTGCGCCTCGGGCGTGAGCGCGGCCGTGGCCTCGTCGTACCCGTCCACGGCGGGCACGGGCACGGGAGGCTGCAGCCCGGGGAAGGACGGGTCGACCGGTGAGCTGTCGGCCGCCTCGGCCGCGTGGCGCGCCGCCGCCGTGAGGCCCTCGTCGTCGGTGCGGTTCGTCGTCGCGCAGCCCACGCGGCCGTCGCGCGCGACCCTGAGCGTCACGGTCTCGTCGCTGATCAGCGTCGGCTGGTGGACGGCCGAGGCCGCGTAGCGCGCGAAGCCGGATGTCTCGACGTGGACGGAGACGTCCGCCTCGTCTCCCTCCGCGGCCCTGACGGCGCGCTCGGCGAGGTCGAGAGCGCGGCTCACGAGCGGACGCCCACCTGGACGTCGCGGAACCGCGCGGGCGATGTGCCATGGGAGACGTGCGCGTGCTGGCCCGGCTGGCCCTTGCCGCAGTTCGTGAGGCCGAACATGCGCCACTCCTCGGGGCCCGCGACCGCGTCCATCCGCCCCCAGAACTCGGGCGTGACGCCCATGTACGTCGGGTCGCGAAGCATCCTGCCGAGCTTTCCCTTCTTGACCTCCCAGGCGACCTGCGTCCCGAACTGGAAGTTGAGGCGCTTGTCGTCGATCGACCAGCTCTTGTTCGTCTCGAGGTACAGCCCGTCGTCCACGTCGGAGAGCAGGTCCTCGAGGGAGCCCGCGCCCGGCTCGAGGTGGAGGTTCGTCATGCGGACGAGCGGCATCCGGCTCCAGCTGTCGGCACGCATCGAGCCGCCCAGGTCCTGCCCGATCAGCGCCGAGGTCTCGCGCGAGGCGAGAAAGCCGGTGAGGACGCCGCTCTCGACGACGGGCTGGCGCCTGGCCGGCGCGCCCTCGTCGTCCCAGCCGAAGGTGCCGAGCCCGAGCGAGGTGGTCGGGTCGGCGGTGATGTTCATGTGCTCCGAGCCGTAGCGCAGGCCTCCGAGGTCGCCCGGCTTCAGGAAGCTCGTCCCCGCGTACGCCGCCTCGGTGCCGTAGACCCGGTCGAGCTCGGTCGGATGGCCCACGGACTCGTGTACCTGGAGCACCATCTGCTCGGCGTCGATCACGAGCGTCGTGATCCCGCTGGGGCAGGCCGGCGCGGTGAGGAGCGCCGCGGCCTCCTCGCCGACTCGGGGCGCCTCGCGGTCGAGCCCGAGCTCCTCGACGAACTCCCAGCCCGTCTGGGCGCTCGAGCCGCCGTGGGCGCTCGGGTAGCTCCGGTTCTGGACGCGGCCGTCGTCGGAGACGGCGAGCGCGTCGATGCCGGCCCCGCACTCCACGAACCGCTGGGTGACGGTCGCGCCCTCGGAGGAGCGGAACACGCGCTCCTCCCGCATGGCGCGGACGGTCGCCTCCGTGATCTTCACCTCGGGTCGGCGCATGCCCTCCTCGGCGCGCAGGCAGAGCGCGATCTTCTCCTCGAGCGGCACCTCGACCGGGTCGCGCCTGCCGATCGCCGCGTACTCGCCCTCGGCGGGCGGGATCGGCGTCAGTTCCACGCGCGTGCGCGCGCGCGAGGCGCTCGCCCGCGCGAAGGCGACGGCGCGGACGGCGGCGTCGCGCGCGCCTTCGGCCGAGAGCCGCGGGTCGCCGGCGAAGCCCCAGGCGCCGTCGACGAGGACGCGGACGCCGATGCCCTCGGTCTCGGAGTCGGACACGGAGTCGACCTCGCCGTTCTTCGTCGCCACGTGCTGCGCGCGGCGCGTCACGACGCGGGCATCTGCGTAGCCCGCCCCGGCGGCGACGGCGGCGTCGATCGCGTGTCCAGCGAGGTCCTGCACGGCCGTCGTACATTACTGACGCGGATCGGCGGAGCGGCGGTGCTAGCGTCGCCGGCACGTGGTCGGCGAAGCGGGCACGAAACCGGCGGCCGGCGCGGCTCCCTCCGAGCCGTGGCGCCGCGACGCGGCAGAGGTCGCCGACGACCTCGCGGCCGATTCCGAGCGGGGGCTGACCGGCGCGGACGCGGCCGCGCGGCTCGAGCGCTTCGGCCCGAACCTCCTCGAGGCGGCCGAGGCGGTGCCTGCCTGGCGCAAGCTGCTCGCCCAGTTCGCCAACCCGCTCGTCTACCTGCTCCTCGGCGCCGTCGCCGTCTCGCTCGCCGCCTGGGCGCTCGAAGGCGCCGAGGGGATCCCGTACGAGGCGGTCGTCATCCTCGCGATCGTCGTCCTGAACGCTGTGCTCGGCTACGTCCAGGAGGCGCGGGCGGAGCAGGCGGTCGCGGCCCTGCAGCGCATGGCGGCGGCCACGGCCGGCGTCGTGCGGGACGGGCGGGAGCTGCGGATCCCCGCTGCGGAGGTCGTCCCCGGCGACCTCCTGCTCCTGGCGGAGGGCGACGCGGTGAGCGCGGACGCGCGCCTGGTCGAGGCGGCCTCGCTGCTCGTCGCGGAGGCCTCGCTCACGGGCGAGAGCGAGGCCGTGCTCAAGGACCCGGCCCGGCTGGACGAGCCCGCGGGCCTCGGCGACCGGCTGAACATGGTCTTCGACGGGACCGCGGTGACGCGCGGCCGCGGCCGCGCGGTCGTGACCTCCACCGGCATGGCCACGGAGATGGGCCGGATCGCCCGCCTGCTCGACGCCACCGAGGCCGAGCGCACGCCGCTCCAGCGCGAGGTCGACCTGATCGGCAAGGCGCTCGGGATCGCCGTGGTCGTCATCGCCGCGGTCGTGGTCGGCGCCATCCTGGCGACCGCCGACATCGACGACGCCTCGGACCTCGTCTCGGTGCTGCTGGTCGGAGTCTCGCTCGCGGTTGCCGCGGTACCCGAGGGCCTACCGGCCGTCCTGTCCGTCGTGCTCGCGCTCGGCGTCCAGCGGATGGCCCGGAAGCGGGCGATCGTGAAGCGGCTCTCATCGGTCGAGACCCTCGGCTCGGCGTCCGTGATCTGCTCGGACAAGACCGGGACGCTGACGAAGAACGAGATGACGATCGAGCGGGTCGTGACCCCGTCCGGCGAGGCGGAGATGACGGGCGCCGGCTATCGGCCGGAGGGCGAGCTCCGGGTGGGCGGCCGGCCGGTCGAGGATCCCGTCCTCCTCGACGAGGTTCGTGCCGTTCTCCTGGGCGGGAGCCTCGCCAACGACGCCGTGCTCCGCGAGGAGGACGGCGAGTGGGCGATCCAGGGCGATCCCACCGAGGCGGCGTTCCTCGTCGCGGAGGCCAAGCTCGAGGGTCTCCCCGAGGCGCGGGAGGCGCGGTTCGAACGCGTCGGCGAGGTTCCGTTCAGCTCCGAGCGGAAGCTCATGTCCACGCTCGAGGCCGACGCCGAGCGGGGCGGCATCGCGGTCGTGACGAAGGGGGCGCCCGACGTCCTGCTCGGGCGCTGCACGGCCGAGCGCGAGGCCGGCGGCGTGCACGAGCTGACGGAGGCCCACCGCGGTGAGATCCTCGCGGCGGTCGACCGCCTGGGCGGCGAGGCCATGCGGACGCTGGCGGTCGCCTACCGTCCGCTCCCGAGGGACGCCGAGCCGGAGGGCGAGGCGGTCGAGCGCGAGCTCGTCTACCTCGGCCTCGTCGGCATCATCGACCCGCCGCGCCCCGAGGCGCTGACGGCGATCTCCGAGGCGTCCTCGGCCGGCGTCCGCACGATCATGATCACCGGCGACCACCCCCGTACGGCCGCGCGCATCGCGGCCGACCTCGGCATCGCGCCGGAGGGTTCCCGCACGGTCACGGGGGTGGAGCTCGACGAGCTCGACGACGAGGCGCTCGGTGAGGTCGTGCGCGAGGCCTCCGTCTACGCCCGCGTCGCGCCCGAGCACAAGCTCCGGATCGTCCACGCCCTGCAGGCCGACGACCGCATCGTCGCCATGACCGGCGACGGCGTGAACGACGCGCCGGCCTTGAAGGCCGCCGACATCGGTGTGGCGATGGGCCGGGCCGGGACGGACGTGACGAAGGAGGCGGCGGACATGATCCTCGCCGACGACAACTTCGCCACGATCGTGAGCGCGGTGCGGGAGGGACGCGGGATCTTCGCCAACATCCGCAGGTTCCTCCGCTTCCTGCTCTCGTCGAACGTGGGCGAGGTCTTGACGATGTTCTTCGGCGTCGTCCTCGCCGGGGTGATCGGCCTGCACGACACGGAGGACGCGCTCGCGGTCCCGCTCCTGGCCGCGCAGATCCTCTGGATCAACCTGCTGACCGACTCGGCCCCGGCGCTCGCCCTCGGCGTCGACCCGCCGCCGGACGACGTCATGCGCCGCCGGCCGCGCGGGCTCGGCGACCGCGTCATCGACCGCGACATGTGGATCGGCATCGTCTACGTCGGCCTAGTCATGGCCGTGGTCACGCTCGCGGCGCTCGACCTCCGCCTCGACGGCGGGCTCCTGGGCGGCTCCGGCGGCGTCGAGGAGGCGCGGACGATGGCGTTCACGACTCTCGTGCTCGCGCAGCTCTTCAACTGCTTCAACGCCCGCTCGGAGCGGACGAGCGCGTTCCACCGGCTCTTCACGAACCGGTACCTCTGGGGAGCCGTCGCGCTCTCGCTGGCGTTGCAGGTCGCGGTCGTGCAGGCGCCGTTTCTGAACGACGCCTTCGCCACGACCCCGCTCTCGCTGGAGGACTGGCTTCTCTGCACCGCGCTGGCGAGCGTGGTGCTCTGGGCGGTGGAGGCCAGGAAGCTCGTCGAGCGGCGCGTGCGCGGCGCGCGGACATGAGAAAGGGCGCCCCGCGGGCGCCCTCGCATGCGCTGGAGAGGACTTGAACCTCCACGGCCCGTTCGGGCCACAAGGCCCTCAACCTTGCGCGTCTACCAATTCCGCCACCAGCGCGTGACGCGCGTAAGTGTAGCGAGTTGACTCCGTCCGAAGGCCGCGCTACCTTGTGCGAACAGACGTTCGACCAGGGAGGGGAGGCAGATGCTCACACAGCGCCAGCAGGAGGTGTACGACTTCGTCGTCGGCTACGCGGACTCGCACGGGTATCCGCCCACTGTGCGCGAGATCGGGGAGGCCGTCGGGCTCGCCTCGCCGTCCACCGTGCACGCCCACCTGGCCAACCTCGAGCGGGCCGGGTACCTGCGCCGGGACCCGACGAAGCCGCGGGCGCTCGAGCTCACGCGGCGCGAGCGGACGGCCGCGGGGGCGTCCGTGTCCGTGCCCGATGTCGGCGAGGTCCGCGTGCTGCCGCTCGTCGGCGAGATCGCGGCCGGCGGGCCGCTCCTCGCGGAGGAAAACGTCGAGGACCACCTGGCCGTGCCGGACACGCTCTCGCGCGGGGGCGAGGAGTTCCTCCTGCGCGTGAAGGGGGAGAGCATGGTCGACGCCGGGATCCTCGACGGGGACTACGTCGTCGTGCAGCGTCAGCAGACGGCACGCGACGGCGAGATCGTCGTCGCCCTCGCCGGCCAGGACGAGGCGGCCGACGAGGCGACGGTGAAGCGCTTCTTCCGTGAGCAGGGACGCGTGCGCCTCCAGCCCGAAAACTCGACGATGGAGCCGCTCTACCCCGAGCACGTCAGCATCCTCGGCCGGGTCGTGGGCGTGTTCCGGAGGGTGGACTAGCCGTGGAGGTCGTGACCCTCAACCGCACGCTCGACCAGGAGCTGATGGCGCTCATGCGCGGCGCGAGCCTCGAGTGCCTCGCGTGCGGCGAGTTCGTGCTGCACTCCGACGACGGGGAGATCGTGTGCCCGGAGTGCGGCTCCGGGATCGGAAAGACGGCAGAGGCGGCGCGCACCGTGGGGGCGCAGGCGGGCTAGGACGGGGCCAAACGACGTCGAGGCCGCCGAAGCGGCCTCGACGCGAGAATCCGACCGCTCAGCGGTGGACCTCGATGCTCGAGGTGATGTCGAGCTTCCAGTCGCAGGCTCCGGTGTCTCGGCCCAGGCCTCCGGAGATCCGGTCGCGACGACCGTCTCTCGCCCGGAAGAGATCGTTGCCCCTCTCTCCGAAGAGGCGGTCGGCGCCGGCCAGGCCGATGAGCAGGTCATTGCCAGCGTCACCCCACAGGAGGTCGGCGCCCGGCCCACCGTCCAGCCTGTCGGCCCGTGCGCCGCCGAAGAGCGAGTCGTTCCCGTCGCCTCCGAGGAGGACGTCCAGGCCGTCGCCGCCCCGAAGCGCGTCTGCGCCAGGGCCGCCGACGAGCCGGTCGTTCCCCGGACCGCCGAGGATGACGTCGTTGCCACCCAGCCCTCTGATGAGGTCATCGCCACCGAGGCCGGCGATCACATCGCGCCCGGCCCTGCCGGTGATGACGTCGTCGTCCGGAGTCCCGAGAATCGTCACTCCGCTCGGCGAAGGCGTCACGGTCGTGGCGACCGTCGCGACGTCGTTCTCGACCACGGGATCGACGATGTCGTCGCCCTCAGCCGCCGTGAGCGTCACGGCAGCGGTGTTCGCGTAGGTTCCGGTCCGGCTCGCGATCGTCTCGATCGCGATCGTCGCTCCGGGCGCGCCGCGCTCACCCCTGGCGAGGTCGCCCAGCTCGACCGTCACGACGTTGCCGTTGGCACTGATCGTCGCCTCGCCGGGCTCCGGCTCTTCACCGTGCTCCGGCGTTGCATAGACGACGGACGCGTTCACGTACCTCATCGCGGCGGGCAGCGTGTCGACCACCATGACGTCCGGCGCCGTCAGCAGACCGTTGTTGACGACCGGGATCACGTACGTCACCGTGGTCCCCACGGGGGCGGTTGAAGCCCCGGTCATCGTGATCGCCAGATCGGCGACAGGGGGTGCCCCTTCGGTGCTCTCGAACACCAGCGTGTCGGCGTCTGCGAACGCCGGGCTGCGATCCGACCAGAGACCCGGGACCGTGACGGCCTGCTCGTCGCTCCCATCCGGGAGCATCGTCCAGACGGCGGCGCCAACCGACTCGTCACCCTGCTGGAACGCGATGAGCGATCCGTCCGGCGACCAGGCCGGCCGGGACTCGGCGAGCCTCACCGTGTCCGCCAGTGCCTGCATGCTCCCGGTGGAGACGTTCTTCAGCCAAACGTCGGCGTTGATCCCCGCTCGGTGGGTGTACGCGAGCAGAACGGGATCCGTCGGATGCCAGCTGGGGTAGCTGTCGTGGCTGTCCTCTGCGGTCACATCCGAGATGGTGCCCGTGTCCAGATTCATGCGGACAATGTGCGACCGCCGTCCGTCGCCGAGGGTGAACGCGATCTCGGTCCCGACCGGGTTCCACGTCGGCTGCTTCGCAGCGCCGACCGCCGCCTTCACGGCGGTGATCCGCGTCGTCGCCTTTGTTGCCAGGTCGAGCACCCAGATCTGTGCTCCGGCGAGCCCGCTCGTCTCCGGCGGAGCCGCCGCCTCGCCCGGCTCGGATTCGTCGAGGGGAGGGCTCTCGTAGGCGATCATCGTTCCGTCCGGTGAGAACTCCGGGTTGAGGTCGTTGATCGGCTCCTCGAGCCCCGTCTCGTCGCTGACCGTCACCGTGTTGTCCGTCAGCTGCACGAGCGTGCCGTCCGGCTGCAGCAGGTAGATCTCAGCGTCAGTCGTTCCGTCGCTGGGCGCGGGCATCGTGCTCGAGAAGACCACGTTGCCGTTCGCATCCACGTCAGGTGCGACGTCGCCGAATTCGAGGTAGCCGGACGCGGTCGCCGTCTGCGTGATCCGCGAATGGACGCCGCCGATGTCGATCTTGTAGAGGGCGCTCGGCGACACATATCCGCCGGCCGCCTCGTCATGCCCCGGTTCGTCCGGCGGTGCCGCGGTGGCGCCGCCCAGCACCGTCAGCGCGACCACGATGACGAACACGGCAACCGGTATACGGAGCCATCTTGATGCGGATTGGTGTTTCATGATTCCTCTCTTCCGCGTCGCCCGCCCAAATCGTGGGGCCGCTCGGCGGGACGACGTCTGTCTTCACGGTGGCGCGGCGCAGGCGCGTCGACATCGGCGCAGCCACTGAAAGGCCCTTCCGTGCCCGCGCGGATCGTCGAACGTGAAGCCGCGTTCCGGGCTCCGTGCAGCGCCCCCTCACGGCGGGGGGCTCTACGCACGGACTGCGGACGGCCTACGTCTCGGTCGAGGCGAGCCTGCGGGAATGCCGCAGATCGATCCGAGGTGCCCCTGATGCCCGCCGGCAGGTACGGATCCTAGGCTGAGCGTGTGGCTCACCGAGGTGATGTCTTGCCAAGCGAGGGCCGCGTATTGCGAGTCCTCGTGGTCGATGACAGGTCGCTGGTGCGACTCGGTCTTCGCTGCCTTCTCCGGAGTGCCGACACGCGCCTCGTCGTTGACGAGGCCGCGAGCCCGGGGGAGCTTGCGGCTGTTCTCCGCGATCACTCGCCCGACGTCGTGCTCCTCGACGCCGAGCTTGACGGTCGGCCGCTCGAAGAGGGCGTGCGCATCATTCGCTCGGAGGCCCCCGGAGCGCGTGCGATCGTCCTCGGCCTGGAGCCGAGTCTCGACGAGGTGAAGCAGGCCTTCGCGGCCGGGGCGGACGGCTACGTCGCCAAGGAGGGCGCGCTCGACGAGCTCGTTTCTGCGATCGACGAGGTGGTCGCCGGGGGCAGGTATCTCGACCCGCGCCTCGGAGCCGAGTTCCTGGCGAACGAGATCACCCGCACGCCCGGGCACCGACTCTCGACCGACGAGCGCGAGGTCTTGGAGCTTGTCGTCGGGGGATTGACCAACCGCCAGATCGCCGGCCGTCTCCGGCGACCGCTCCGGACGGTGGAGGGCATCCGCGCGCGGGGCCAGCGCAAGCTCGGCACGAACTGTCGGGCCGAGCTGGTGGAGCGGGCACGGGGGAGGGGGCTGTAACCGACGCCGTGGAGCCGGCGACTCGGCGCTACACTTGGGCGTGCAGGCCGGGTGACCGCGCGCCGCGCGAGCGGCTCGAGGAAAGTCCGGACACCGCAGGGCAGGACGCTGGGGAAACCCCAGGCGGCGAAAGCCGACGGAAAGTGGCACAGAAAGGAGACCGCCACCGGCGAAACCAATCTCCGGAGACGCCGATGGTAAGGGTGAAAAGGTGGGGTAAGAGCCCACCAGCGCCGTG
This sequence comes from Gaiellaceae bacterium, assembly GCA_035620475.1. GTDB lineage: Bacteria > Actinomycetota > Thermoleophilia > Gaiellales > Gaiellaceae > JAIBJN01. Next base: position 13,763 of record DASPGT010000074.1, read on the forward strand.
GTGACACGGCGGCTGCCAAACCCCGTCCGGTGCAAGGCGAACAGGCTCCGCCGAGGTGGCCCGCCGAGGAGCCGGGTACGCCGCACGAGCCTCCGCGGAAGCGGAGGCCGAGATGGATGGTCACCCCCGACAGAATCCGGCTTACAGGCCTGCTACGGAAAAAGCCCTGGTAACGGGGCTTTTTCTACGGCTGCAAGTCGCCGGCGAGCAGCTCCGGCCTACCTGATCCGCTCGTAGATCAGGACCAGCACGCCGTCCGGGCCCACCGTCTTGGCCTCGGTGAGCCGCCAGTCCGACTTCTCGCTCGTCTCGCCGAACAGCCGCCGCCCGGTTCCGAGGACGACGGGGAAGACCATCAGGTGGAGCTCGTCGACGACGTCGGCCTCGATGAGCGCTTGCACGAGGCGGAGGCTGCCGGGCACCTGGATGATCCCGTCGAGGTCCTCCTTGAGCTTCGAGACCGCCTGGACGGCGTCGCCCGCGAGGACCGTCGTGTTGTTCCACTCCGGGCTCTCGAGGGTCGAGGAGACGACGTACTTGGGCATGGTGTTGAACTTGTCGGCGAACTCGCCCTCCCGCGAGGGCCAGGCTCCGGCGAAGCTCTCGTACGTGACCCGTCCGAGCACGAGCGCGTCGGTCTCGAGCGTCTCCTCGAGCTTGAACCGGTTTCCGTCCTCCCCACGATCGAACGCGAAGCTCCACCCGGGGTACTTGAAGTCCTCGCCGCCGGGGGCCTGCATGACTCCGTCGAGCGACACGAACTCCGTCACGACCAGCTTGCCCATCTCGTGCTCCTCCTTCTATCGGTGTCGCTGACCAGGACCGCGTCGCAGCCTAGTACTCATCGGCGGCTTGACATATACCGATATAGGAATATATAGTGCTGCGCATGGCACGAGCAGCGACGACCGCGGACGCGTTCAACGCGGTGGCCGAGCCCCGGCGGCGGCAGATCCTGGACGTCCTCGCCGGCGGGGAGCGGCCCGTGAACGACCTGGTCGTCGAGCTCGGCCTGGCCCAGCCGCAGGTGTCGAAGCACCTGCGCGTTCTCCGAGAGGTGGGGGTGGTCGACGTGCGCGAGGAAGGCCGGCAGCGCCTGTACCGGGTGAACGGCCGCGCGCTCAGGCCCATCCACGACTGGGTAAAGGGCTACGAGCGCCTCTGGTCGGAGCGGTTCGACCGGCTGGACGCGGTGCTGGAAGAGCTCAAGGACACGGAAGGAGAGACCAATGGTGAGTAGCCGGACGGCGTCGGTGACGCTACCGACGGACGAGCAGATCCTGATCGCGCGGGAGTTCGACGCGCCCAGGCACCTCGTCTGGGAGGCCTGGACGAACCCCGAGCTCGTGAAGCGGTGGTGGCACGCCAACCGCGGCGAGGTCACCCTCGTCGAGATCGACCTCCGCGTCGGCGGCAAGTGGCGCTACGTGATGGTCGCCGACGGCGGGATGGAGGTCGGCTTCCACGGCGAGTACCGCGAGATCGTCCCGAACGAGAAGCTCGTCTCGACCGAGACCTACGAGGGCCTCCCTGAAGGGGTGTCCGAGGCGGACGGGACGACGCTGAACACAGCCACGTTCACCGAGGAGGACGGGCGGACGACCGTCACGCTCCTCGTGCAGGCCCCGCACAAGACGTCCCGCGACGCGATCATCGCGTCCGGCATGGAGGACGGGCTGCAGGACGCGCTCGACCTCCTCGAGCAGGTCGCGCGCTCGCTCGCCTGAGCGGCGGACGACGGGGCCGCCGGCGCCGCCCGGCGGCCCCGTCCGCGTCCGGTAGGGTCAACCGCATGACGGACGTGCTGCCGGCCGGCAAGGTGGCTCTCCCGGCCGAGGCGGCCGCGCTCGGCGAGTTCTGGTCGCAGCGCGTCGTGGGGGAGGCCAACGGCTCGCTGTTCAAGGTGGCAAAGGGCATCGGCTCGACCAACTGGCACGCGCACGACGACCAGGACGAGGTGTTCCTCGTCCTCCGCGGGAAGCTCGTCGTGGAGCTCCGCGACGGCGACGTCGAGCTCGGCGAGGGGGAGCTGCTGGTCGTTCCGCGCGGCGTCGAGCACCGTCCCAGGGCGGACCGGGAGGTGCACCTGCTTCTCGTCGGGACGGCCGTCACGTCCACCGCGGCGGGCGGCAAGCCGGAGTGGAGCGCCGGCGGCGGCACTCCGGGCCCGGAGCCCGGCTAGGCCCGCGCCCTTCCGCCCCTACACTCAGGCGCGTGGACGCGAAAGCCCTTGCCGCCCTCGAGCTCCCCGCGATCGCCGAGCGCCTGGCCGTTGCGACGTCGACCCCTCCCGGGGAGGAGCTGGCGCGCTTGCTGGCTCCCTCGTCCGACCCGGAGGAGGTGGGGCGTCGGCAGGCGCTGACCGCCGAGGCGATCGCTCTCCTCGAGGACTCGGCGGCGCCGCCGCTTCGCGGCGTCGAGGACGTCCGCCCCGCCGCCGCGCGGGCGGCCAGGGGCGGCCTGCTCTCTCCAGCCGAGCTTGCGGGTGTGGGAGCGACGATCGCCGGGGCGCTTGCTGCCCGGGCCGCCCTCGGGGAGCGTGAGGAGGACGCGCCGCTCCTGAACGGGCTCGCGGCCGCCATCGACCCGGGCCTCCGACCGCTCGCCGAGACGATTCGGAGCCGGGTCGAGGCGGACGGCTCCGACCTCAAGGACGCCGCCTCGCCCGAGCTCCGCCGTCTTCGCCGCCAGCTCCGGGACGGACGAGGCCGGATCGCCGACGAGCTTCGCAAGCTCGCGCGCCGGGCCGGCGTGCGGGAGCATCTTCAGGAGGACTTCATCACGCAGCGCGGCGGCCGCCCGGTGCTCGCCGTGAAGGTGGGCGCGCGGAGCGCCGTGCCCGGCGTCGTCCACGACGCGTCGAGCTCGGGCGAGACGCTCTTCGTCGAGCCGTTCGAGATCGTCGAGCTGAGCAACCGCGAGTCGGAGTCCGCCGGCGCCGAGCGCGAGGAGGCCGAGCGGATCCTGCAGGAGCTGACGGCGACGGTCGGCGCCCGGGCGGACGGGATCGGGGCGCTCGTCGCCGCCGCTGCGGAGATCGACCTGGCCCTCGCCCGCGGAGCCCTCTCGCGGAGCTGGCGCGGGGCGCCCGTCCAGCCCTCGGCGGAGGTCAACCTGACCGGCGCGCGCCATCCCCTCCTCGACCCGGCGAGCGCCGTTCCGATCGACCTGGAGCTCGGCTCACTGCGCGCCCTCGTGCTCAGCGGCCCGAACACCGGCGGCAAGACCGTCGCCCTCAAGACGCTCGGCCTGGTCGCGCTTCTCCACCAGGCGGGCCTGCGGCCGCCGGCCGAGAGCGCCGCGCTGCCGGTCTTCGACCGCGTGCTAGCCGACATCGGCGACCCGCAGTCGATCGAGATGAGCCTCTCGACCTTCTCCGGCCACGTCCGCGCGCTCGTCGAGGTCCTCGACGCCGCCACCGAGCGCTCGCTCGTCCTCCTGGACGAGGTCGCCTCGGGGACCGACCCGGTCGAGGGCTCGGCGCTCGCGCAGGCGCTCGTCGCCCGGCTTGCAGGCCAGGCCCGGCTAACCGTCGTCACTACCCACCACCCCGAGCTGAAGGAATGGGCGAGCGCGACGGAGGGCGTCGCCAACGCCGCGACCGGGATCGATCCCGAGTCCCACGAGCCGCTGTACCGCATCGTGCTCGGCCGGCCGGGCACCTCGCATGCGCTCGCGACCGCCGAGCGGCTCGGGCTCGACCCGGGCGTCGTCGCCGACGCACGGGGGCGCGTGGCGCCCGAGCGGCTTCGCATCGCCGAGCTGCTCGCGGAGGCGGAGGCCGCGGAGCGCGACGCCGCGGCCGCGCGTGTCGAGGCCGAGGCCGAGCGGCGCGACGCGGCGTCCGCGGTCGAGTCCGTCCACCGGAGGGAGGCGGAGCTGGCCGGCGAGATCGAGCGCGTCCGCGCTTCCGCCGGGCGCGAACGCGAGCGGGCGCTCGCGCGCGCGGAGCAGGAGCTTGCGGGCGCACGCGCCGAGCTCGCCGCGCTTCGGGCCGAGATCCGCGCCGCCCGCCGGCTGCAGGAGCGGGCGCGCCAGGCGGCGCCCGAGCGCGCGGCGAGCGCCGAGCGAGACCGCGATCGCCGGCTGGGCGAGGCGTCCGAGCGGGCCGCGCAGGCCCAGGAGGCGCTTCGCGCCCTGCGGCCCGTCGCGCTCCAGGGGCCGCTTGCACCGGGCGATCCGGTCACGGCGCCCGACCTCGGGGTGCGGGGGACGGTCGCCGCGATCGAGGGCGACGAGGCGGAGGTCGTCGGCCTCGGCGGGCAGCGGGTGCGGATCCCCGTGGCGCGGCTGCAGGCCGACGAACGTCCCCAGGCGGAGCCCGAGCCCGCCGTCAAGGTCGTCGCCGGGGCCCGGAGCGACGTCTCGGATCAGCTCGACCTCCGCGGACGGCGCGCCGACGAGGCCAGGGAGGCGGTCCGCGCCTTCGTCGACGACGCCGTGCTGGCCGGGCTCGGGACCGTGCGGGTCGTCCACGGGCGCGGTACCGGCGCCGTGCGCGCCGCGGTCCGCGAGGAGCTGGGTCGTCACCCGCTCGTCGAGGGCTTCGAGGCCGACGCGGCCGGGGGTGCGACGGACGTGACGCTCGCCGGCGCCCGGCCGTGAGCCGCTTCATCGGCCGGGACAACCTGCGCAAGCGGCTCGAGCCGCTCGAGGGCGCGCCCGGCCGGACGGCGTACGGCGACGGAGCGGTGGCCATCGAGCCCGCCGAGGGCGAGCCGATCGTGGTGCGGCCGACGTTCGGGCTCGCCCACGAAGGGAGCTACGACGCGGTCCGCGTCGCCCCGCTCCTGGACGAGATCGCCGCCGACCACGTCGTCGGCGTGCTGCTCGTCCGGCTCGGCGGCTACGCGGTCGGCGTCCTCGACGGAGAGCGGCTCGTCGCCTCGAAGGTCGGGTCGCGCTTCGTGAAGGGGCGGCACAAGAAGGGCGGCTCGTCGGCGAACCGCTTCCGGCGGCGCCGGGAGGAGCAGGCGCGGGCGCTCGCCGAGGAGGCGGCAGAGGTCGCCGCCGCGGTGCTCGGGCCCTGGCAGGGCCGGGTCGAGCACGTTGCGCTCGGAGGTGACCGGGCCGCCGTCGAGGCGACGCTGGCCGCGCGGCCCGAGCTCGCGTGGCTCCGCGAGCTGGCAGTCCCGCGGTTCTTCAGCGTGCCCGAGCCTCGCCGGCGCGTGCTCGAGCGGCTCCCGTACGACCTCTACGCGGTCGAGGTGACCGCCTCGGACTAACGGACGGCGTGCGTCTCGGCGTCGGGCTCGACCAGGCGCACGAGGCCCTCGCCCTCGTCCTGTAGCTCCCTTCGCGCCGCGGCGGGCAGCCGCTCGAACGGCTCGAGGACGAGGGTCGCCTTCTTCCGGCTCCGCTCGACCTGCCATTTCCCGGCAACGGCGCCGTCTACGAGGAACGTCGGCGTCGAATGGGGCGTCTTCGTCGAGAAGACGAGCGGCCGGTACTCCTCGGGCAGGATCTGCGTCGCGCGGGCGTGGACGAGCAGGGTGGCGTCCCAGGTCGGGAGGAACCGGGGCGGGGCGGGCGCGTCGCCGCCCGGGAGCGGCGCGCGCGGCAGGTCGAGGAGCTGGCGCCCGTCCTCGTCGCGGAGGCGCCGCAGCCGGAGCCGGTCGACCGCGGGCTCGAGCTCGGCGACGGGCATCCCCGCCCAGTTGGCGGCGTCGGCGAGCCCGGCAGGGCCGAAGCCGCCCAGATAGCGGCGGAGCAGGATCTCGGCGCCCTCGGCCGGCGTGAGCGAGGGCGCGCCGACCCAGTCGTCGGCGAGCGCGTAGAGGTCGGCTCGGCGCCGCTCCCAGGTGCCCGACGGAGGCGCGCGGACGAGGTCGACCCAGGCGGCGAGCCCGTTCCAGAGGTGCGTCGGGCGCTCCGGGTCGCGCCGGCGCGCGAGCTCGAGCAGCTCGTCGCGGCCTGCGATCCGTCCGGCCAGCGTCCGCCGGACCTCCCCGGCCGCCGACTCCAGATCGGCGCGCGAGAGCCGCTTCTTGTCGAAGCGGAGCCAGGCCTCCTGCCTCGCGGCGCGGCTCCCGAGCGCGAAGGCCCAGTAGTCGCCCGCCGAGACGAGGTGGATCGTGGAGCGAAGGAGCGTCCCCTGCACGGCGCGCCGCCGCTCGAGCGCCCGCGTCAGGTCGGCCAGCTCGAACCCGGCGAGCCGGCTCCACAGGCCGATGTAGGACGAGGGCGCGTACTGGGCCTGGATCCCCCCGACGCGCTCGAGCGCGCGGACGAGCGTGGCCTTCGAGCGCTCGAGCAGGAGCTGCCGCGCGAGAAGCGCGCGGTTCCGGTCGCGAACCGTGAGCGTCGCCGGAGCCAACGGCGGCACCGTAGCCGACGCGCATGCGACCAGACCCTTCCCTCGGTCGCGGCACCCGCCTCAGCCTCTCGGCGATCGGTGCCGATGAGGCCGGCGTGGCAGGTAGATCTCCGAAGCAGCCGGGCGAGTACGCGCTCGCACGCGCGCGTCGCGAGTGGCGCGCCTCGACCGTTCTGGTCGGGTTGGCCGTTCTGACGATCCCGGTTGCGGTGCTCGCGTTCCGCTTCGAGCGCCCGCTCGTGGCCCTGCTTCCCCTGGTCGCGCTGGGCCTCGTCGCCGGGCGCCTCGCCGACCGGCGCGGAGACGCGGCCGTCCGGTGGACGAAGGGCGCGCTATCGGAAGCGGCGGTCGGCACCATGCTCGAGGCGTTGCGTGGTGAGGGGTACGTCGTCGTGCACGACCGCGAGCAGCTCGGCGAGGGAAACATCGATCACGTGGTCGCCGGGCCGACCGGCGTGTTCCTCATCGAGACGAAGCACCGCTGGTACGTCGACTCGGCCACGACGAAGGCGAAGCGGCAGGCCGTGAAGCTCCACAACGAGCTCGGCGTGTGGATCACGCCCGTGATCTGCGTCCATGCCCGCCGGCGGTCGCCGATCCGGCACGACGGGGTCTGGGTGATGAGCGCCGAGCACCTTCTGGACTGGATTCGGGCGCAGCACGATCGTCCCGCGCGCGCCGCGGGGCTGGCCCGCCTCTCGGCCGGCCGCTGAACCAGCCGAATCGGCACAATGGGACGATGGGACGGACGCTCTTCGACCGGGTGTGGGACGCGCACGTCGTCTGCGAGCCCGAGGGCGAGGCGCCGCTCCTCTACGTCGACCTCCACCTCGTGCACGAGGTGACCTCGCCGCAGGCCTTCGAAGGGCTGCGGCTGGCCGGGCGGAGGGTGCGGAGGCCGGACCTGACGCTGGCGACGATGGACCACAACGTGCCCACGGACGACCGTCCCGCCGACGAGCTGGCCGCCGCCCAGCTCGAGGCGCTGCGCCGAAACTGCGAGGAGTTCGGGGTGCGGCTCTACGCGACCGGCAGCGGCCGTGAGGGGATCGTCCACGTGATCGGGCCCGAGCTGGGGCTGTCCCAGCCGGGAATGACGATCGTCTGCGGCGACAGCCACACCTCGACCCACGGCGCCCTCGGCGCGCTCGCGTTCGGCATCGGCACCTCCGAGGTCGAGCACGTTCTTGCCACGCAGACGCTGCCGCAGCGCAAGCCGAAGACGATGCAGCTCCTCTTCGCCGGCGAGCTTCCTCTCGGCGTCACCGCCAAGGACATGATCCTCGGCGCCATCGGCCGGATCGGCGTCGCGGGCGGCGCCGGCTACGTCATCGAGTATGCAGGTGAGCCCATCCGCGAGCTGCCGATGTCCGGGCGGCTGACGATCTGCAACATGTCGATCGAGGGCGGCGCGCGCGCCGGGATGATCGCCCCCGACGACACGACCTTCGCCTTCCTCGAGGGCCGGCCCGCCGCGCCGAAGGGCGCGGCGTGGGAGACGGCGCTCGACCGCTGGCGCGCCCTTCCGTCCGACCCCGACGCGACCTACGACCGTGTCGTCGAGATCGACGTCGCCGAGCTCGCGCCCCAGGTGAGCTGGGGCACGAACCCGGGCATGGTCGTGCCGGTGGACGGCGCCGTGCCCGACCCCGCGGACTTCGAGGATCCGGCCGAGCGGGCCGCCGCCGAGCGGGCGCTGGCCTACATGGCGCTCGAGCCGGGGACGCCCATCCTCGACATCGAGGTCGACCGCGTCTTCATCGGCTCCTGCACGAACGCGCGCATCGACGACCTGCGCGAGGCGGCGTCCGTCGTCGCCGGCAAGCGCGTCCATCCGCGCGTGCGGGCAATGGTGGTGCCGGGCTCGGCCGGGGTGAAGCGCCAGGCGGAGGAGGAGGGGCTCGACCGGGTCTTCGAGGCCGCGGGCTTCGAGTGGCGCCGCGCCGGCTGCTCCATGTGCCTCGGCATGAACCCGGACATCCTCCAGCCGGGCGAGCGCTGCGCGTCCACGTCGAACCGCAACTTCGAGGGCCGCCAGGGCCGGGGCGGGCGCACGCACCTCGTCAGCCCGGCGATGGCCGCCGCGACCGCGCTCGCCGGCCACTTCGTGGACGTCCGCGAGCTCGCGCTGGAGCCGGTCGCGTGAAGCCGGTCAGGCGCGTCGCCGGCCGGGTCGCGGTCCTCGACCGTCCGGACGTCGACACGGACCAGATCGTCCCGAAGCAGTTCCTCAAGCGCACCGACCGCTCGGGCTTCGGCGAGGTCCTGTTCTACGACTGGGCGAAGGACCCGGAGTTCGAGCTGAACCACCCGGACGCCGAGGGGGCGCGCATCCTCGTCACCGGCCGCAACTTCGGCTGCGGCTCGTCGCGCGAGCACGCCGCCTGGGCGCTCCAGCACTACGGCTTCGACGTGATCGTGGCGCCGTCGTTCGGGGACATCTTCCGCACCAACTCGCTGAAGATCGGGCTCCTCCCGATCGTCCTCGAGGAGGAGAAGATCCGCGAGCTGATGGCCGCGGGCCACGGCTCCGAGCTCGTCGTCGACCTCGAGGAGCAGACGATCGGCCCGCACCGCTTCGAGATCCACCCGTTCGACCGCCGCCGCCTGCTCGAGGGCCTCGACGACATCGGCCTGACACAGGAGCACGAGGCGGAGATCGCCGCCTTCGAGGCCGAGCATCCGCCCCGGGTCGACGCGCTCGCTCTTCCCTAGCCCGGATCGTCGCGGAGGATCGGGGACGACGCCCTGAATCCCAGGAACGTCGCGTAGAGGCCGAGCCCGAGCTCCCAGATGAACTCGGGGATCGTGCAGATGCTCTGCAGCGTGCCGCCCTGATCGGCGACGCCGAACATCACGAGGACGCCCGAGAGGACGATCAGCGGGCCTCCGACGAGCCCGAGCATCGCCAGGCCCCGCGGCACGAGCTCGGAGCGGTACATGAGATAGCCGAGGATGAGCCCGTTCCCCCAACCGACGACGAAGCCGGGCCCGAGGTTGAACGTCCAGTCCTTGAGCGCGGCGAGCGTGTAGGCGATCGCGCCTTCGTCGCCGCCCGCGTTCTCCTGCGACAGCGTCACGATGGACAGCACCGCCAGGATGCCGACGAGGATGAAGACGGACTCCATGATCCGGGCCGCGACGAAGCCGAGCGACAGGGCGTGGTTCTGCCGCTTCAGGATCGGATACACGACGACCGCCGTGCCGATGTTCGCGATGATCAGCAGCAGCTCCAGGAACGCCCCGAAGAGGATCCGGTTGTCGGAGCCCCCGTTCGCGACGTAGCCGGCGGGATCGTCCAGCACCGGCTGCAAGAGGTAGAGCGCGGGGATCGACGTCGCGAACGTGATCAGGAACAGCACCCCGAAGATGCGCGCGGATCTCTGGTCAGCGCTCACTACGACCCCTCTTCTCGTTTGGACGGCAGCCCAGATCCTCGCCGGATTCGCGAGACGATTCAAGAGGGAAGGGCGCCGGGCGCCCCGAAGGGACGCCCGGCGCTGGGAGGACTCAGCCGGCTTCGGGAACCGGCTTCGCACGCACCGCCGTTGCCTCGGCGCGCGCTCCACCGTGCCCGAGCAGATGCCCGTGCGACTCGGTTCCGTAACCGCCTGGGACCGGGATGTAGAACTCGGGGTAGCCCCACATCCCATGCTCGGAGACGTCGAGACCGGCCGTCTCGGTCTCCGGCTCGGTGCGGATGCCCACCGTCACCTTCATGACGAAGAGGACGAGGAACGACGCACCGAAGGTGAAGACGCCGACCGCGGCGAGGCCCAGCGCCTGGACGCCGAGCTGGTGGAGCCCGCCGCCGTAGAAGAGGCCGGGCGACCCCGTCCCCAGGCTCTCGGCGAGCTGCGGGACGGTCAGGAAGCCGAGGGCGAGCGTGCCCCAGACCCCCGCCATGCCGTGCGCGGCGATCGCGCCGATCGGGTCGTCGATGCGGATCCGCTCGATGGCGAGCGTGCCGAGGACGACGATGATGCCGGCGACGAAGCCGATCAGGAGGGCGGCCCACGGCGCCACGAAAGCGCACGCGGCCGTGATCGCGACGAGCCCGGCCACGGCCCCGTTCAGCATCATCGAGAGGTCCGGCTTCTTGACCACGATCCAGGAGGCCAGGACGGCGCCGAGCACGGCCGCCGCCGCGGCGATGTTCGTGTTCAGCGCGACGTAGGCGAAGAAGCCGACGCCGCCGAAGTCGACGCTCAGCGTCGAGCCCGGGTTGAAGCCGAACCAGCCGAACCAGAGGATGATGACGCCGAGGGTCGTGAACGCCATGTTGTGGCCCGGGATCGCGTTCGGCTTCCCGTCCGAGGCAAACTTCCCGATGCGCGGCCCGAGGAGCAGCGCCCCCGCCAGCCCGGCGAGCGCGCCCTGGTAGTGGACGACCGTCGAGCCCGCGAAGTCCTGCATGCCGCGCGAGAAGAGCCAGCCGTCGGGGCTCCAGATCCAGTGGGAGACGACGGAGTAGATGAGCGTGTACGCGACTCCGAAGACGAAGTAGACCCAGAGGCGCGTGCGCTCCGCCATCGCACCCCAGACGATCGCCAGCGAGACCGCGCAGAAGACGACCTCGAAGAAGTAGCCGGCGGCTGCCGGGATCGACGAGAACCACGAGAACGGCGCCTGGCCGATGGCCAGCAGCTCGTCCACGGAGGGAGCGAAGCCCGAGCCGCCGACGAGGCCGTTGCCGCCGTCGCCGAAGGCGATGCCGTAGCCGACGAGGTAGTAGACGACGGATGCGATCGCCAGGACGAGCACGTTCTTGGCGGCGATGTGCCCGACGTTCTTCATCCGCGTCAGCCCCGCCTCGAGGAAGGCGAAGCCGGCCTGCATGAACATGACGAGGATGGCGGCGACGACCACCCAGAGCGTGCTTGCTGCGATTCCCAGCTCTTCGGGCGTCATGCTGCCTCGACCTCCTCAAGGGTGAGACCGGTCCGGTTGTGGGTGACGTTCTCGACCGTGGACCTCCAGACGATCCCGTCGCCGGACTCGTTGCCGCTGCGCGCCGCGTCGACGATCGTCTCGGCGACGTCCGCTGCCCTGTCGTCCTCGACGACGAAGATCAAGAGCGCCTTCGGCAGGAAGCGCGACTCGAAGACGCGTCCCCGGTACTCGTGGGTGATGCCGCGCTGGCGGCCGTGCCCGACCGCCTCGATGACCGTCACGCCGACGTGGCCCGCGTCCATCTCGACCGCGTCGATGACCGTCTCGACCCTCTCCCTCAGCACCACCGCCTCCACCTTCACCATCGCGTCCTCCTTTCCCGGACCACAGAAAAAGCCCCAGGAGCCGACGTGCTCCTGAGGCCTCGATGCCTCTCCGGGCCGCCGTCCTCGGCGACTCGGAACGGCGGAGGTTAGCGCGTGACGCGGACGGCCGTCAAGGGCGGAGCGCGGCGAGGACGGAGTCGACGAACTCCGAGGTCGTCGCCGTGCCGCCGAGATCGGGCGTCGGCGTGGTCGCCAGAGCGCCGTCCACCGCCGCCTCCAGGCGGGCGGCTTCCTCCGGGGCGCCGAGCCCGTGCGCGAGCATGAGCGCCGCTGAGCGGAGCATGGCCGCCGGGTTGGCGATCCCCCTGCCGGCGATGTCCGGGGCCGAGCCGTGCACCGGCTCGAAGATGCCGGGCCGCCCGTCGCCGAGGCTCGCCGAGGCCGCGAGGCCGAGCCCGCCCGTCTTGCCTGCGGCGACGTCGGAGAGGATGTCACCGAACGTGTTCTCCGTGAGGATGACGTCGAAGCGCTCCGGCGCGATCACGAGCTGGAGGCCGCAGTTGTCGACCAGCATGTGCTCGAGCTCGACGTCCGGGTAGTCGCCGCCCACCCGCTCGACGACCTGCCGCCACATCCGCGACGTGTCGAGGACGTTCGCCTTGTCGACGGACGTTACGTGGCTGCGCCGGGCACGGGCCAGCTCGAAGCCGCGCCTGGCGATCCGCTCGACCTGGTCCGGCCGGTACTCCATCGTGTCGAAGACGGTGCCGTCCTCGCGGACGCCGCGGGCGCCGAAGTAGAGCCCGCCGATCAGCTCCCTGACGACGAGCAGGTCGATCCCGTCGCCGCGGGCGGGGCGAAGGTTCGCGTAGACGTCGAGCTCGCTGCGCAGGCCGAGGAGGCCCTGCTCCGGCCGCACGGGCTTGCCCTCGAACTCGGGCAGGCCGACGGCGCCCATGAGCACGGCGTCGGCCGTCCGCGCCGCTGTCAGGGTCTCCGCGGGGAGCGGGCTGCCCGTCGCGTGGATGGCCGCGCCGCCGAAGGCGTGCTCCTCGAGCTCCAGGTCCGGCGCGAGCTCGGCCAGGACCCGTGCTGCCGCGGCGGTGACCTCGGGACCGATGCCGTCGCCGGGAAGGAGGACGATCTTCATCCGGCCGGCCGCGTGACGGCGCCCTCCGAGGCCGAGGAGACGAGCGCGGCGTACTTGGCGAAGACGCCCTTCGTGTACCGCGGCTCGGGAGCCGTCCAGCCGCTGAGCCGGGCGGCGATCTCGTCGTCGGAGAGCTCGACGCGGAGCTCGCGCGCCTCGACGTCCACGACGACGGTGTCCCCGTCGGCGAGGGCGGCGAGCGGGCCCCCGCGGAACGCCTCGGGGGAGACGTGGCCGACCATCAGCCCGTGCGTCGCGCCGGAGAAGCGGCCGTCCGTGACGAGCGCGACGGCGTCCCCCAGGCCCTCGCCGACGAGGGCACCGGTGACGTGCAGCATCTCGCGCATTCCCGGGCCCCCCGCCGGGCCCTCGTAGCGGATGACGACGACGTCGCCGGCCACGATCCCGCCCGCGGCGACGGCGGCGAAGCAGGCCTCCTCCGAGTCGAAGACGCGGGCCGGGCCGCGGTGCAGGAGCCGCTCGTGGCCGGCGAGCTTCACGACGCACCCGCCCGGGGCGAGGTTGCCGTAGAGGATGCCGAGCCCGCCCGTCGGCTTGAGCGGCGTCTCGATCGGGACGACCACCTCTTGCCCGGGCCGCTCCTCGACGGCGGCTGCGATCTCCCCGAGCGAGCGCCCGTCCACGTTCGGGGCGTCCGCGTGCACGAGGTCGCGCTTGACCAGCTCGCGGGCGACGAGGGCGACGCCGCCGGCCTCGTAGACGTCGGTGGCGACGAAGCGGCCGGCCGGCTTGAGGCTCGCGACGACCGGCGTGCGCGCCGCAATCCGGTCGAAGTCGTCGATGCTGAGCGGGATGCCGAGCTCGTAGGCGATCGCAAGCAGGTGGAGGACGCCGTTCGTCGAACCGCCGGTCGCCGCGACGGAGGCGATCGCGTTCTCGAGCGCTTCGCGCGTGAGCACCTGGGACGGGCGCACGTCCCGGCGGAGGAGATCCATGACCAGCCGGCCGGCCTCCTCGGCGGCCGCGGCCTTGGCCGGCACGAGCGCCGGGATCCCGTTCAGGCCGGCCGGGCTGATCCCCAGGAACTCGAGCGCCGTCGACATCGTGTTCGCCGTGAACTGGCCGCCGCAGGCGCCCGCGCCGGGGCAGGCGACGTCCTCGAGCTGGTGCAGCTCCGCGCTCGTCATCGTCCCGGCCGCGTGTGCGCCGATGGCCTCGTAGACGTCCTGGATGGTCACGTCGCGGCCGTGGAAGCGGCCGGGCGCGATCGAGCCGTTGTAGAGGACGAGCCCGGGCAGGTCGAGGCGTGCGAGAGCCATGACCGCGGCGGGGATCGTCTTGTCGCAGCCGACGAGGCAGACGAGGCCGTCGAGCAGGTGCCCGCGGGCGACGAGCTCGATCGAGTCGGCGATCACCTCGCGCGAGACGAGCGAGGCGCGCATGCCCTCCGTGCCCATGGAGACGCCGTCGGAGACCGAGATCGTGTTGAACTCCAGCGGCGTCCCGCCCGCGGCGCGCACGCCGGCCTTCACGTGCTGCGCGAGCTCGCGCTGGTTCAGGTTGCACGGCATCGTCTCGATCCAGGTCGTGGCGACGCCGATCAGCGGGCGGGCGAGGTCGTCGTCGTCGAAGCCGGTCGCCTTCAGCATCGCCCGGGCGCCGGCGCGGGCGGGGCCGTCGGTGAGCGCGGCGCTCTTTCGCTTCGCGGGGTCGGACGGGCGGTCGTACGGGTCAGAGGTCATCTGACGAGCTCAGCTCCTTTCTCGGTGGTCGAGAGCCAGAGGACCTCGACGTCGGGGAAGCGGTTCGAGAGCTGCACGGAGCAGTCCTGGGCCCGGTCCGGGTCGGCCCAGACGATCACCGTCGGGCCGGAGCCGGAGATCGTGGCGCCGAGGGCGCCTCCCGGCAAGTCGTCACGCACCTCGGCGAGCAGCGGCGCGTTCGCGGCGCGGTAGGGCTCGTGGAGGCGGTCGTCGAGCGCGGCGGCGAAGACCTCTTCCGAGCCCGACGCGAGGGCAGCGCCGAGGAGCGCCGCGTGGCCGACCGTGTAGACGGCGTCGCCGAGCGGGATCTCCTCCGGGAGCGAGGCGCGCGCCTCTGCGGTGGCGACCGTGGACTCGGGGACGAGGGCGATCGGCACGGCCGGTACGGTGTCGGCGACGCGGCGGATCCTGCCGCCGACGGTGAGGCAGGCGCCGCCGGCGAGCGCCGCGGCGAGGTTGTCGGCGTGCCCCTCGAGCGGCAGCCCTTCGCGGAGGAGCCACTCCGGGTCGGGCTCACGCCCGGCGACGTGCGCCGCGGCGACGAGCCCGAGCGCGATGACGGCGGCGCTCGACCCGAGCCCGCGCTCGCGCGGGATCCGGTCGAACCACTCGAAGCGGAGCCCGTCGGCCGGGTCGATCCGCTCGTACGCCTGCACCCCCAGGTGCTCGCGGTCGGGCGTGCCGCCGTCCGTGATCACGACCTCGTTCCAGAGGTCGAGCGCGACGGCGGCGCAGTCGAACCCGGCGCCGAGGTTCGCGGTCGTCGCCGGCGCGCGGACGGTGACCTTCACCCTGCCGCCTCGGCGATCGCGTCCGGGTCGGGAGGGACCTGGATCGGAGGGGTGGAGAGGCGCGCGGCAGCCTCCGGGTCCTTGAGGCCGTGGCCGGTGATGACGGCGACGACGCGCGCGCCGGCCGCCGGGCGCTCGCGGGCGACCGCGGCGACACCCGCCGCCGAGGACGGCTCGCAGAAGACGCCCTCGAGCCGGGCGAGATCGCGCCAGGCCGCGAGGATCTCCTGGTCGGCGAGCGCGACGACCGCGCCGCGCGAGCGCGCGATCGCCGCCTCCGCCTCGGCCCGGTGCGCCGGCTCGGCGATGCGGATCGCGGTCGCCATCGTGAAGGCACGCTCGGTGGCCTCGCCGGCCAGGAAGGGCGGCAGGCCCGCCCCGGACTCGTCGAAGCCGATGGCGTAGGCCCGCGTGTTCCCGCCGCCGCCGTACGGCAGGGCGAGGACGTCGGGCGCGCCGCCCAGCTCCTCGACGATCTCGAACGCGGCAGTCTTCTGCCCCTCGAGCCGGTACGGGTTGAGGGAGTTGACGAGCGCGTGCGTGCCCCGGCGCCCGAGCTCCCGCGCGGCGTCGAGGGCCGCCTCGAACGGCCCCTGCACCTCGAGCAGCCGGGCGCCGACGGCCTGCGCCTGCGCGATCTTTCCGCGCGCGACCGCGCCGGCCGGCTGGAGGATGACCGCGGTGATCCCTGCGCGAGCCGCGTAGGTCGCCGCCGAGGCCGCGGTGTTCCCGGTGGAGGCGCAGACGACCGCGGCCGCACCCTCCTCCAGGGCCTTGGAGACGGCCACCGTCATCCCGCGGTCCTTGAAGCTCCCGGTCGGATTGGCGGCCTCCCACTTCAGCCAGAGCTCGACGCCGAGCCGCTTGGAGAGCCGCGGCGCGGGGAGAAGGGGGGTCGAGCCTTCGCCGAGGGAGACGACCGGCGTCGCGTCCGTGAAGGGGAGCCGGTCGCGGTAGCGCTCGGCGAGCGGAAGCATGCCGCGGACCCTACTCGCCGGGATCACGCTAGGCCCAGCCGAGCTCGGCGACGCCGCGATCCGAGATGACCGGCAGCGCCGAGGGCGGGCTCTTCGTCTCCGGCAGCGACTCGATCTCCTTCAGGGCGCTGCGCAGGTCGCCCTCGGCGCCCTCGTGCGTGACGACGTGGAGCGTGGCCGAGCCGTTCTCCTGGTGCTGGATCAGGCGTGCGATGGAGACCCGGTGGGCCGCGAGGCGAAGCGCCACCTGGGCGAGCACGCCGGCGACGTCGTCCACGTCGATGCGCAGGTAGTACGGCGAGCGCATCTCCGCTCCGGGGAGCTGCTCGAGCTCGCGCCAGCAGGCGTCGTTCTGGAGGAAGCCGGTGCCGGTCGTGCCGATGACGCTGACCATGTCGGCGACGACGGCCGAGGCGGTCTCCATGCCGCCGGCGCCGGGGCCCTCGAGCGTGATCTCGCGGATGGCGTCGCCCTGGAGCATGACCGCGTTGAAGGCGCCCTCGACCGCGGCGAGCGGGTGGTGGCGGTCGACGAGCGCCGGGCCGACGCGGACGTCGAGCTTCCCGTCACGCAGCGTCGCAGCGCCGATCAGGCGGACGGCCATCTGCATCTCGTGGGCGGCCTGCACGTGCTCGAGCGTGATCCGCTCGATCCCGTCGTGGGCGACGTCGTCGGGCGTCACGCGCGAGCCGAAGGCGATCGTCGCCAGGATGGCCATCTTGGCGGCGGCGTCGGCGCCGCTCACGTCCTCTGTGGGGTCGGCCTCCGCGTAGCCGAGCGCCTGCGCCTCGGCGAGCGCCTCGGCGTACTCGGCCCCCTCCTCCATCTTCGTGAGGATGAAGTTGGTCGTCCCGTTGACGATGCCGAGGATCCGGTGGACGTTCGTGACGACGAGCGCCTCGCGCAGGATCTTGATCACCGGGATCGCCGCGCAGACGCTCGCCTCGAAGCGGAGCTGGACGCCGGCCTCGGAGGCGGCCGAGAAGAGCTCGGCGCCGCGTCTCGCGATCAGCTGCTTGTTCGCCGAGACGACCGGCTTCCCGGCGCGCAGAAGGTCGAGGACGTGCTCTCCGGTCGGCTCGAGCCCGCCCATGACCTCGGCCACGAGCGCGATGGACGGGTCGTCCCGGATGGCGGCGAAGTCGGTCGTGAGCACGCCGTCGGCCGGCCGGTTCGGGCGTTCCTTCGCAGGGTCGCGGACGAGCGCGCGGACGACGCGCAGCCGGTGGCCGGTGGCGCGCTCGATGTCCTCGGCGTTCTCCTCCAGGAGCCGGTCCACGGCCGAGCCCACGGTGCCGTAGCCGAGGAGGGCGACCGGGACGTCGATCACGGCTACATCCTCGCCTCCGCAGCGCGCGGCTGCGGAGGCGACGGAAGATCAGCCGGCGACACCGGCCTCCGCGCCCAGGAGGCCTTCGCGCCCGGCCAGCTTGCGGAGCTCGGCGCCGACCTCCTCGACGGGATGGCGGGCGGCCATCCGCCGCAGGGCGGTCATGCGCGGCCGGCCGGCCTCCTCCTCGGCGATCAGCTCGCGGGCGAAGGTGCCGTTCTTGACCTCCTCGAGCAGCTGGCGCATGTTCGTGCGCACGTGCTCGTCGACGACGCGCTGGCCCCGGGTGAGGTCGCCGTACTCGGCCACGTCGGAGATGGAGTCGCGCATGTAGCCGAAGCCGCCCTCGTAGATGAGGTCGACGATCAGCTTCAGCTCGTTGATGCACTCGTAATAGGCGATCTCGGGCTGGTAGCCCGCGTCCACGAGGATCTCGAAGCCCGCCTGCATGAGGGCGGTGACGCCGCCGCAGAGCACAGCCTGCTCGCCGAAGAGGTCGCTCTCGGTCTCCTCCGCGAACGTCGTCTCGATCATGCCGATGCGGCCGCAGCCGATGGCGGTGCCGTAGGCGAGCGCGAGGTCGAGCGCATGCCCGCTCGCGTCCTGAGCCACGGCGACGAGCCCCGGGGTGCCGGCGCCCGCCTCGAAGAGCTCGCGCACGCGATGGCCGGGCCCCTTGGGGGCGACCATGATCACGTCGTGGCCGGGCTCCGGCTCGATCTGCCCGAAGTGGACGTTGAAGCCGTGGGCGAAGAGGACGGCCGCGTCCGGCTCGAGGTTGGGGGCGACGTCACGCTCGAAGACGCCCTTCTGGACGTGGTCGGGCAGGAGGACGGCGACGATCTGCGCCCCGCGCACGGCCTCGGCGAAGGTCTTGACGGTGAGGCCGGCCTCCTCGGCGGCCGCCCACGAGGAGCTCCCCTCGCGGAGCCCGACCTCGACGTCGACGCCGGAGTCGCGCAGGTTGAGCGCGTGCGCGTGGCCCTGGCTCCCGTAGCCGAGGACGGCCACCTTGCCGGAGAGGAGGTCGAGGTTGCCTTCGCGGTGGACGGTTGCGGCCATGGGGATTCCTTTCTGCGTCTGCTAACGGAGGACGTGCTGGGGACGGGGGCTGCGGCTCGCGGAGGCCCGCGCGAGCCCGATCCGCCCCGTGCGGGCGAGCTCGATCAGGCCGTGCGGGCGCAGGAGCTCCTCGAAGGACTCGAGCTGCTCCGGCGTTCCCACGACCTCGAAGACCATGGAGTCCGGGCCGAGGTCGGCGACGCGCGCGTCGAAGACGTCGGCGAGGGCGATCAGCTCCGCGCGGCTCGAGGGATCGGCCGCGACGCGGACGAGGGCGAGCTCGCGCTCGACCGCCTCGCCCGCCTCGAGCGTCGAGACGCGGAGGACGTTCACGAGCTTGTGCATCTGCTTCTCGATCTGCTCCAGCTGGCTTGCCGGGCACTCGACGGTGAGCACGATGCGGGAGACGTCGTGGCGCTCGGTCGGCCCGACGGCGAGGCTCTCGATGTTGTAGCCGCGCCGCGCGAACATGTTCGAGACGCGTGCGAGCGCGCCCGGACGGTTCTCGACGAGGACGGAGACGGTGTGCGTCACGCTACGCCTTTCACGCCTCGACCGTCTCCTCCTCCGGGAACTCGATCACGTCGGTCGCCGCCGCGCCTGCGGGGATCATCGGGAAGCACTTCTCCTCCGGGTCGCAGCGCGCGTCGACGACGGCGGTGCGGCCGCAGGCGAGCGCCTCCTCGAGGACGCTCTCGAGATCGTCCTCGGAGTCGACCGTGAAGCCGGCGGCGCCGTAGGCCTCGGCCAGCTGGGCGTAGTCGGGCACCTGGTGCGTCAGGTGGGTCTCGGAGAAGCGGTTCGCGTAGAACATCTCCTGCCACTGGCGGACCATCCCGAGCCAGCCGTTGTTGACGATGACGACGACGATCGGCAGGCCCTCCAGCACCGAGGTGGCCAGCTCCTGGGAGGTCATCTGGAAGCAGCCGTCGCCGTCGATGCAGACGACGGTCGCGTCGGGCCTGGCCGCCTTGGCCCCGACGGCCGCGGGCAGGCCGTAGCCCATCGTCCCCAGGCCGCCCGAGGTGATGAACGTGCGCGGCCGGTCGCAGACGAGGTACTGCATGGCCCACATCTGGTGCTGGCCGACGCCGGTCGTCCAGACGACGTCCTCGCCGGCGGTCAGGTCGCGGAGCGTCTCGATCACCGCCTGCGGCTTCAGGTACTCGCCCTCGCGCTGGTAGCGGTACGGGAACTGGTCGCGCCACTCGTCGAGCTGGCGCCGCCAGGCGGCCGGCCCCTCGCGACCGGGCTCGGCCTCCGCGCGGTGCGCCTTCGCGAGCTCCGCGAGCGCGAGCTTGAGCGGGCCGGTGACCGGGATGTCGGCGTGCCGGAGCTTTCCGATCTCCGCGGCGTCGATGTCGAAGTGGATGACCTTCGCGCCGGGCGCGAACGCCGACAGCTTGCCGGTGACCCGGTCGTCGAAGCGCGCGCCCACGGCGACGATCAGGTCCGCCTTGTTCAGGCCCCAGTTCGCCCACTTCGACCCGTGCATGCCGGGAGGCCCGTAGCAGAGCGGGTGGGACTCGGGGAACGCGCTCTTCGCCATCAGAGTCGTAATCACGGGGATGCCGGTGGTCTCCGCGAGCTCGAGGAGCTCGTCGGTCGCGTCGCCGTTGACCACCCCGCCGCCGACGTAGAGGACGGGCCGAGAGGCGGCGAGCAGGGCTCTCGCCGCCTCTCGAACCTGTCGTGGGTGGACACTGGCAGGTGGTCTCCACCCCGGGAGATCGACTTGATGGGGGTACGTGAAGTCGATCTCCGCCTCCTGCACGTCCTTGGCGACGTCCACGAGGACCGGGCCTGAACGCCCGGTTCGGGCGATGTGGAAAGCCGCCTTGATGACGTGCGGGAGCTCTTCGACGTCCTGAACGAGCCACGAGTGCTTGACGATCGGGAGCGTGATGCCGGTCGCGTCCGTCTCCTGGAAGGCGTCGGTGCCGATCAGGCTCGTCCGCACCTGGCCGGTGATGCAGACGAGCGGCGTCGAGTCCATCCACGCGTCCGCGATCGGGGTGACGAGATTGGTCACGCCGGGGCCGGAGGTCGCCAGGGCGACGCCGACCTTGCCGGACGCGCGGGCGTAACCCTGCGCCATGTGCCCCGCTCCCTGCTCGTGGCGGGCGAGGACGTGGCGGACGGTCGTGCCGCGGGCGAACGCGTCGTAGAGCGGGAGGATGGCGCCGCCGGGAATGCCGAAGGCGATGTCGACGCCCTCGGCCTCCAGGCAGCGGAGGATCGCGTCGGACCCGAGCATCCTCTGGCCGCTCACGCGGCCGCTCATGCGGCCGCCCCCGCGAACTCCGTGTCCCTGCGGGCCGCCGGGAGCGACGCGAGCAGGGCGTCCATGAACTCCCGGGTCGTCGCGCCCTCGCCCGAGGAGAGCATGTCCGGCGTGCGGACGCCGGTCCCGACCATCTCCATGACCGCCCGTTCCAGCGTGCGGGCCGCGCTGCGCTCGCCCAGGCCCTCGCCGAGCATGAGCGCGGCCGCGAGCAGCATCGCGCTCGGGTTGGCGACGCCCTGGCCGGCGATCTCGAGCGCCGAGCCGTGCGTCGGGCCGAACATGCCGCGGCCGTCCGGGCCGATCCGGCCCGAAGCCACCATCCGCGTGCCCTCGTGGGCGAACGCCGCCGTGCTCGCGAGCGCCTCCGCGAACGGCTGCTCGCTGGCGATCACGTCGAAGCCGGAGGGATCGTGGAGGAGCCCGGTGACGGCCGCCTCGAAGGGCTGGCGGTCGACGGTCACGCCCTCCCAGCGCTCGCCGGCGGCGGCCAGCGCCGCGTGCCACCCGGGGCTCGAGCCCACGGCCGTCAGCCGCGCGCGCCGGCTGAAGGCCAGCCGGAACGCCCGGTCGGCCGCGACCTGCAGGGCGTCGTCGAGGAGCGGGCTGACCACGGCGAGCTCGCTCCCGCGGGCGCAGACGCGGGTGATCCGCCAGCGGAGGTCGAGCTCCGCCTTCACGACCTCGAGCGCGGGCTCGCGGGTCGCGGCCACCAGCATCGCGTCGCACTCGGCGCACGCCGTCCGCGTGATGGAGGGCAGCGGGTGGCCGAAGCGGCGCACCGCGTCGCCGCCGAAGGGGACGTGCACCTCGTCCACCTGGAAGCCGTGCATGCCCGAGACGACCGCGAGCGCGCGGCTCGCCTCGGCGGTCACCTCCGGCCCGATGCCGTCGCCCGACAGGCAGGCGACGGTGTAGCGCTTCTTCCTCATCGCACGCTCACCTCCTCGAACACGTCGCCGAGGGTCACGTGCTTCCGTGTATCGGCAAGCTCCTTGAACCGGGTGAACGCCGCGTTGACCTCCTCGCGGTCGAGCTTCATGCCGGCCTCGGCGCAGGCGCGGGCGAAGGCGTGCCGGCCCGAGTGCTTGCCGAGCGGGAGGGACATGACGAGCCCGAGCTCGGTGGGGTCCATGATCTGGTAGGTCTGGGCGTCCTTGAGCATCCCGTCCTGGTGGATGCCTGCCTCGTGGGCGAACGCGCTCGCGCCCACGATCGCCTTGTTCTTCTGGACGCGGTAGCCGCTCAGCTCCTCGACGAGGCGGGAGGTGCGCCCGATCTCGCCGACGTTCACCTCGGTGTGCACCTCGAAGGCCGTCCGCCGCACGCGCAGGGCCATCACGACCTCCTCGAGCGCGGCGTTGCCCGCGCGTTCGCCCAGGCCGTTGACCGTCGCCTCGACCTGCGTCGCGCCCGCCCGGACCCCGGCGAGCGTGTTGGCGACGGCGAGGCCCAGGTCGTCGTGGCAGTGCACCGAGAGCTCGACGCCGTCCAGCTCGGGACAGCGGGCGCAGACCGCGGTGAGGAAGTCCGCGTACTCCTCGGGGAGGCAGTAGCCGACCGTGTCGGGGAGGTTGATCGTCGTCGCGCCCGCCCTGACGGCCTCCGCGCACACGCGGGCGGCGAACTCGGGATCGGACCGGGTCGCGTCCTCGCAGGAGAACTCGACCTCGTCCGCGAGGCTGCGCGCGTAGCCGCACGCCCAGCGCGCCTGCTCGACGACCTCCTCGGGCTCGAGGCGGAGCTTGCGCTCCATGTGGATGGAGCTGGTGGCGAGAAAGACGTGGATGCGCGACCGCCTGGCGCCCGCGAGGGCCTCGGCGGCGGCGTCGATGTCCTCCTTGCGCGTCCGCGCGAGGGAGGCGACCGTTGGGCGCTCGATTGCGGCGGCGACAGCCCTGACGCCTTCGAAGTCTCCCGGCGAGGAGACCGCGAACCCTGCCTCGACGATGTCGACTCCGAGCCGCTCGAGCTGCGTCGCGATCTCCACCTTCTCGTCCGGCTGAAGCGCGATGCCCGGCGACTGCTCGCCGTCGCGCAACGTCGTGTCGAAGATCGTGATTCTGCGGCTCACTGCTCATCCTCTCTGCCTCCGTGCGGAGGCGCATTACTCCTGCGATTCGGTCGGCGTGTGCGCCTGCTCGGCGCGTGAGTCGCGTTCTCCCCCTAGAGGGGGAGAATGCCGATGAGGATGACGACGAGGACGAGCGCGAGCGTCCGGGCGGAGCCGGAGACGCTGTGCGACGTGAGGGGCGTCCTCGTCAAGTTGCGTTGAAGTGTGCGGACCGCGGGGTGTCTTTGTCAAGCCCCAACGGCGTGATGGCTCTCACGCGGCTTGCGTCCGTCCTCCCGCGGGCTTAGCCTCGCGACGCGAGGCTGACTGGGAAGGAGGAGCGATGGCGGCCAGGTACCTGCACGTGACGAGCCCTCTCATGACGGGCCCGGAGGTGGCGAGGATTCAGGAGAAGCTGACGCAGCTCGGCTACGCGCCCGGGCCGATCGACGGCGAGTACGGGCCCGCGACCTCGGCGGCGGTGACCGCGTTCCAGCGCGAGGCGAAGATCGAGGTGGACGGCGTGGTCGGGCCGGAGACGCGGCGGGCCCTGCGCGGCACGAGGACACCCCGTAAGAGGCAGCCCGTCCGCCGCAAGGCCGGCCGCTACGGCGAGGCGGCGCTCGCCGAGGCACTGAAGCACGTCGGCAAGAAGGAGCGGCCGGTGAACTCGAACCGCACCGAGTTCGGCAAGTGGTTCGGCGTGGACGGCGTGCCCTGGTGTGCGATCTTCGTCAGCTACTGCTTCCAGGAGGGGGCGGAGTACGCGGTGGCGAAGCGCTTCCGCGGCGCCGGTGTCTACGAGAAGGGCTGCACGTACGTCCCCACAGTGGAGGCGTGGCTCCGCGTCACCGGCCAGTGGCGCGGGCGGACGACCCCGCGCCCGGGCGACATCGCCATCTTCAACTGGGACGGCGGCATCGCCGACCACATCGGCATCGTCGAGGGCTACCTCGGCGGCGGCAAGTTCAGCTGCATCGAGGGGAACACCTCGTACGGCAACAACTCCAACGGCGGCGAGGTCATGCGCCGCACCCGCTACGTCAGCCAGGTGAACGGCTTCGGGCGCGTGACGAGGAAGTAGCGGGTGGGCGAGACGCACTTCGACGCCGTCGTCGTCGGCTCCGGGTTCGGCGGCTCCGTGCTCGCGTGCCGGCTCGCGCAGGCGGGGAAGTCCGTCTGCGTCCTCGAGCGCGGCAAGCCGTACCCGCCGGGCTCCTTCCCGCGCGGGCCGCGCGAGCTGGCCAAGGCGTTCTGGGACCCGAGCAAGGGCCTGTACGGGATGTTCAACGTCTGGTCGTTCTCGGGCATCGGCGCGCTCGTCTCGAGCGGGCTCGGCGGCGGCTCGCTCATCTACGCGAACGTGCTCCTGCGCAAGCCCGAGAAGTGGTTCGTCAAGGAGGACCTGGCGAAGGGCGGGTACGAGCACTGGCCGGTCACGCGCGCGGAGCTCGACCCGCACTACGACACGGCCGAGATCATGCTCGGCGGCCAGGAGTACCCGTTCGAGGCGATCACGCCGAAGACCAGGGCCTTTCGCGGGGTCGGCGAGACGCTCGGACGCGAGTTCGTCCTCCCGAAGCTCGCCGTCACCTTCGCCAACCCCGGCGAGGAGCCGGCCATCGGCGTGCCGCTCCAGGAGGAGCACCCGAACCTCCACGGGGTGCCGCGCTACACCTGCCGGCTGATCGGCGAGTGCGACATCGGCTGCAACCTGGGCGCGAAGAACACCCTCGACCTCACCTATCTCTCCGAGGCGGCGCGGCGCGGCGCGGAGATCCGGACGCGCTGCGAGGTGCGGTCGCTGGCCCCGCGCGAGGGCGGCGGGTACACGGTGCGCTACGTCGAGCACGACCCCGCGGACGAGGGGCGCGAGATCAAGACGGATGACCCGCGCGTTCGTCCGGTCCGGGAGCTGACCTGCGACCGGCTGGTGCTCGCGGCCGGGACGCTGGGGTCGACGTTCCTCCTGCTCCGGAGCCGCGACGCCTTCCCCGGCCTGAGCCCGCGGCTCGGGTCGCGCTTCGGCGGCAACGGCGACCTGCTCACGTTCGCCGTCGGCGCGAAGCGCCCGCTCGACGCACACCGCGGGCCGGTGATCACGAGCGCGCTCCACGTTCCCGACGAGCTGGACGGCGGCGAGGGCCGTGGGTTCTACGTCGAGGACGCCGGCTACCCGGAGTTCGTCAGCTGGCTCGTCCAGGCGACCCAGGGGCCGGGCTCGTTCTGGCGGTTCCGGCGCACCGCCGCCCGCCTCGCTCTGGGCCTTCTCAGCCGCGAGCCCGAGGTCGACCTCTCCGCCGAGGTCTCGGAGCTCCTCTCGGAGACGCGCGTCTCGACCGGCTCGCTTCCGCTCCTCGGCATGGGGCGCGACATCCCCGATGGGAACATGGAGCTGACCGACAAGGGCCGCCTCCAGGTCGACTGGCGGAAGGGCAAGTCGGGCCCGTTCTTCGACAGGCTCGGCGACTTCGGGAAGGAGATCGCCGGCGCGCTCGGAGCGAAGTTCGAGCGCAACCCGACCTGGTACCTCGGCCGGCTGATCACCGTGCACCCGCTCGGCGGCTGCCCGATGGGCCGCAACGCCGAGGAGGGCGTCGTCGACTCCTACGGCGAGGTCTTCGGCTACCCGGGCTTCACGATTGCCGACGGCTCCGTCATGCCCGGCCCGGTCGGGCCGAACCCGTCGCTGACGATCGCGGCGCTCGCCGAGCGCTTCGCAGAACCGGCCACCGGCAAGGCCTGAGCCTCGGCGATCCACGTCGGCGTCCCCGGGTCGCCGGGCGCGTCGAGGTCGAGCGCTGCACGGATCACGGTCTGCGGCTCGGGCTGGAGGAGCGGCACGGCTAGCGGTACCGCCTGACGAGCGCCCGCGCCCCGGCGGCGACGAGGAGGGCGCCGAAGGCGAGCGCCATCAGCTCGCCGATGACATGGGCGGCGTCGGGCGCCTCGGTACGGTCCAGGATCCCGCTCGCGATGATCGCCCCTCCCCAGAGGACCCCGACCGAGCCGAGGATCGTCGCGCGCACGGAGCACTCATCGGCCCGCCGGGACGACAGCTTGAGAGCGAGTTTCGGGATACTCCCCGCGTGGCCGGGGACGTCGGGAAGGACGGGAAGCCGATCCTTCAGCTCGCCTCGCAGGCGGACTGGGAGGCCTGGCTCGACGCCGAGCACGCATCGTCCGACGGCGTCTGGCTCAAGTTCGCCAAGAAGGGCTCGGGCGTGGAGACGGTGGTCTACGCGGAAGCCCTCGAGGTCGCGCTCTGCTTCGGCTGGATCGACAGCCAGGTCGCCCGGCTCGACGAGCGCTTCTACCTGCAGAAGTTCACCCCGCGCCGGGCGCGCAGCAAGTGGTCGCGGATCAACCGCGACAAGATCGAGGAGCTGACGAGGCAGGGCCGCATGAAGCCGGCCGGCCTGGAGCAGGTCGAGCTGGCGAAGGCCGACGGCCGCTGGGAGGCCGCCTACGCGTCGCCCGCGAACGTCGAGATCCCCGAGGACCTGCAGGCGCGGCTCGACGCGAGCCCGAAGGCTGCGGAGTCCTGGGAGAAGCTGAACAAGTCCAACCGCTTTGCCATCGTTTACCAGCTCCAGGACGCGAAGAAGCCGGAGACGCGCGCGCGCAGGCTGGAGAAGTTCATGGGCATGCTCGAGCGCGGAGAGAAGCTCTACTGAGCCGCGCCCCCCGGGCGTACACTCGAACCGAGCTACGAACCAAGGAGGTAGTCATGGCTGCGGTGATCGCAGACGAGGCGCTCGCCACTCTCGAGGGGTTCTCCGGCCCTCTCCTTCGTCCCGGGGAGGAGGGCTACGAGGAGGCGAGGCGCATCTACAACGGCTTGATCGACAGAAAGCCCGCGCTGATCGCCCGCTGCCGGGGCGAGGCCGACATCGTCGAGGCGGTGCGCTTCGCCCGGGAGGCGGGTCTGGAGCTCGCGGTGCGGGGCGGCGGCCACCAGGTCGGCGGGCGCTGTCTCGTCGAGGGCGGCGTCATGGTCGACCTCTCGCCCATGAAGGGTATTTTCGTCGACCCGGAAGCCCGAACGGCCCGCGTGCAGCCCGGCGTCGACTGGGCGCAGCTGAACCGCGAGACGCAGCTCCACGGCCTGGCGGTCACCGGCGGCGTCATCTCGACGACGGGAGTCGCCGGGCTGACGCTCGGAGGCGGGCTCGGCTGGCTGATGCCCAAGTACGGCCTGGCGACGGACAACCTCGAGTCGGCCCGCGTGGTCACCGCTGACGGCCGCACGCTGACGGCGAGCGAGAGCGAGAACCCCGATCTCTTCTGGGGCCTGCGCGGCGGCGGCGGCAACTTCGGCGTCGTCTCGTCCTTCGAGTTCCGCCTCCACCCGGTCGGCCCGACGGTCGCCGGCGGCCTCGTGGCGCATCCGTTGGCCGCCGCGGAGGATTTCCTCCGGTTCTACCGCGACTTCTCGACCGGATCCTCAGACGATCTGATGACGTTCGCAGGGCTCGTGCACGCCCCGGACGGCTCGGGTGCGAAGCTCGCGGTGTGTGTGGCCTGCCACCTCGGCCAGCCGGAGCAGGCGGAGGCGGACCTCCTGCCGCTGCGCGAGTTCGGCACGCCGGCGCTCGTCGAGCTCGGGCCGATGCCGTACACCGTCCTGAACTCGCTCCTCGACGCCGGCTACCCGACGGGAAGCCTCAACTACTGGAAGTCCGGCTTCCTCGGCGAGCTCTCGGACCAGGCGATCGCCGAGATGCTGGAGCGCTTCGCCGTCTGCCCGTCCCCGATGACGGCGATGCTGCTCGAGCACTTCCACGGAGCGGTGACCCGCGTGCCGGTCGACGCGACCGCCGTTCCGCACCGCGAGCAGAGCCACAACTTCGCCATCACGTCGGTGTGGGCGGATCCGGCCGCCACCGACGAGAACGTGGCGTGGACGAGGGAGTCCTTCGCGGCGATGGAGCCGTTCCTGGGAGGGCGGCGGTACCTGAACTACTTCTCGGACGACGACACGGGCGAGACGGCGGCCCGGGCCGCCTACGGGCCGAACTACGAGCGCCTGGTCGAGGTGAAGAACGCCTACGACCCGACGAACATGTTCCGCCAGAACGTCAACGTGCTTCCTAGGGCTTAAGGCGCGGCCGGAAGAAGATCCGCGTCTTGCCGCTGTCGCGGAGGGCGGACGCGGCCTTCACCTCGTCGCGCCAGCCCGGGTGCGGGAGCTCGAGCGGCGGGGGCTCGTCGCCGGCGAGCCCCTGGCCGTGCTTGGCGAGCGCGAGCTCGGCCATCAGGTAGCCGTGGTTCTCGAGGACGCCGATCTCGCCGGGCGAGAAGACGTCCAGGTCGATCCGCACGGGCGCGATGAAGTCGCGGATGAGCGGGAAGGAATACGCCTCGGGCTCGGGCTTCAGCTCGTAGCTCGCGGGCCGTGACGCGATGCCCCAGTAGGCGCCCTGCATCTTCCCCTCGATGAGGTTCGCGACCAGCCAGCGCTTGCGCACCTCCGTCGCCTGCTCGAGGAGGATGACGCCCTGGCGGAGCGCGCTCCAGAGCCAGCCGACGTCGGGGTCGGGCTTGAATGACGGCGCCGCGTCGGAGACGAGGATCGTCGCGTGGTCGCGCCAGACGGGCTCGAGGCCGAGGTTGTCGTACATGCCGCCGTCGGAGAGGTCGATCTCGCGGACGAGCCGGTCGCGGTCGGGCTCCGTGTAGGTCCCGCCCGTGAGCTGTCCGGGCTCCCACTTCGTGTGCACGACGCCGAAGGCGCCCGGGACGCAGGAGGACGCCGCGACCGCCTGGGCCAGCGTCCAGTCGCCGAGCGCAGCGAACCCGGCGGGCCGGCTTCCCACCCGGCCTGCGCCCGTGTCGAAGACCCACTGGTCGCGGAAGCGCATGTCACTGGCGAGGAAGACGAAGCGCGGCGAGTCGGGCAGGTCGGCCAGCCGGCCCGGGGCCGGGCCCTGCTCGTACGCCGCGACGAGCGCCTCGCTCTGCGCGCCCGGCGTGAGCCAGTTGCGGGGATGGAGTCGCGCCAGGGCCGCACCGGTGCGGATGTCGGTCGCGACGAAGGAACGCATCGGCCGGGCGACGCTCTCGTCGAAGCCGGCGACCGGCTTCCCCGGCTCGCGCTCCGCGCGCGTGAGCCAGGTCGCCAGCTGCGCGGCCATGATGCTCCCGCCCGAGACAGAGGTGAACGTGTCGATCTTCGCCAGCACCCCGAGCTCGTTCAGGCGCCGCAGCGCCCCCAGGTGGAAGAGCGCGGCGCGGTAGCCCCCGCCGGACATGCAGAAGGCGGTGCCCTCCCGCTGCTTGTCGGGGAGGTAGGTCGCGACTCCGTGCTCGGTGGCCTCGGTCATGTCGAGGTGTAGACCGACATGATCTGCTCGATCATCGCCTCTCGGGACGGGAACCGTCGCTCGTCGTAGCAGCCGATCGGGTGCTCGAGCACGTTGTAGAGGCACTTGTTGCAGTACGTGCACGGCCTCGGCGGCAGGTCGTGACCGGCGCGAAAGAGCTCGACGAGGTCGTTGTTCGCCACGAGCCCGCGCGCGATCGAGACGGCGTCGCAGTCGCCGCGGCCGATCGCCCCGGCGACGAGCGAGGCCTGCTGGAAGCCGCCGGTGACGATCACCGGGATCCCGACCGCCTGCTTCACCGCGCGCGCGTCCGGGAGCGAGCGCCCCGGCACCTCCGCGGGATCGCGCTCCCAGCGCTTCTGCATCACCCGGTTCGCCGGCCAGAGCCGGAACAGCAGGTAGTTGCGGAACGTGCTCTTGCCGCTCGAGAGCATGACGTCGTAGCTGTGCACCATGTCCTCGAGCGAGAACTCCCCGGCCGGGTTCTCCGGGTGCGGGAACGTGCTGCCGGAGGAGACGTGGATCGCGTCGACGCCGGCGGCCTCGAGCCAGCGGCAGACCTGTACCGAGTCCTCGATCGTGTTCCCCTTGCCCAGCCAGGGCAGGAACGCGTTCGCGTGCTCGGTCGCCGAGATCTTCACCTGCAGGTGGAAGTCGTGGCCGATCTCGCCGCGGATCGCCTCCACGGTCTCGAGCAGGAGGCGCGCCCGGTTCTCCAGCGGGCCGCCGTACTCGTCCGTTCTGTCGTTGATCGCCGAGGAGAGGAACTGCGTGAAGAGGTAGCCGTTGGCGCCGTGGATCTCGACGCCGTCGAGCGCCGCCTCGCGCGCGCGCCGCGCCGCCGCGGCGAATGAGCGCTTGATCGCCTCCAGGTCGGCCCGCGTCGCCCGCTCGGCCTCGAAGCCGTGCAGCGGGTCGGGCTTGTCCGTGGAGGAGAGGCCCTTGCCGAAGGCGAGCGTGGGCACGTCCCGCTGCCGCCCGGCGTGCGCGAGCTGGACGATGTAGCGGCAGTCGTGCTCGTGGACGCGCTCGCCGAGCTCGCGCCAGAAGGGGATGCGCTCGTCCGACTCGATCCCGGCGAAGCTCGGGACGATCTTGCCGCGCTCGTCCACGGCGGTCCAGGAGGAGAGGATCGCCCCGACGCCGCCGCGGGCGAACTTCAGCTCCCAGTTGATCCGCGTCTGCGTCCCGGCGCCGTCGTACTCGTCGAGCCGGCCGGCGATGTTCGAGCGGAAGATCCGGTTCTTCACCTCGAGGTTCCGGAACCGGAGCGGCTCGAAGATCGTGTCGAACATCATGCCGCCTCGTAGACGGCGAGAGCCTCCCGCATCATCTCCTCGCGGGAGCCGAAGCGGGCCTCCTCGTAACACGCGAGCGGGTGCTCGATGAACGAGAAGAGGCACTTGTTGCAGTACGTGCACGGCTCCGGCGCGCGGTCGAGGCCGGCCTCGAAGTGGCGGACGAGGTCGGGGTTGGCCACGAGCGGGCGCGCGATCGTGACGCCGTCGCAGTCACCCCGCTCGATCGCGCCGGCGATGACCGAGGCGGTCTG
Source organism: Gaiellaceae bacterium (assembly GCA_035620475.1). Lineage (GTDB taxonomy): Bacteria > Actinomycetota > Thermoleophilia > Gaiellales > Gaiellaceae > JAIBJN01. Next base: position 44,547 of record DASPGT010000074.1, read on the forward strand.
GAAGCCGCCGGTCACGAGCACCGGGATCGAGACGACGTTCTTCACCGCCCGCGCGTCCGGCAGGTTGATCCCCTCGATGTCGCGCTTCGCGTGCGGCCGCGTCCACCACCAGCCGAAGACCCTGGCGAGAGGCGGCGTGCGGAACGTCAGGTAGTTGCGGAACGTGTACTTGCCGCTCGAGAGGATCGTGTCGTAGGTCTTCACGACCTGCGAGGCCGGGAACTCGCCGGCGGGATTGCGCGGATGGGGGAAGCCTCCTCCCGCGCTGACGTGGAGGTAGTCGGCGCCCGCCTCCTCGAGCCAGCGGCACATCTGCAGCGACTCCTCCAGCGTGTTCCCCTCGGGGAGCCACGGCATCAGCTCGTTCAGCTTCTCCTGGACCGAGATCTTGTAGCCGACGCAGAAGTCCGGCCCGACGGCCTCGCGGATCGCCCGCACGACCTCGAGCCCGAAGCGCGCGCGGTTCTCGAGCGGCCCGCCGTAGGCGTCCTTGCGGTCGTTGATCGCGGACGAGAGGAACTGCGTCGGCAGCATCCCGTTGGCCCCGGCGACCTCGACCCCGTCCAGGCCTGCCTCCTTCGCGCGGCGCGAGGCCTGCGCGAACATGTCGACGACGTCGGCGATCTCCTGCGTCGTCATGGCCTCGCAGGGGAAGCCGTTCAGCGGCTCGGGCTTGCTCGACGAGGAGAGCGCCTTGTCCCATTCGAGGAACGGCACGATGCGCTCGCGGCCGGCGTGGACGATCTGGAGGACATACGGGCAGCCGGCCTCGCGGACCTGCTCGCCCAGCCGCCGCCAGAACGGGATCGACTCGTCCGAGTCGATGTGCGCGTAGCCCGGGACGATGCCGCCGCGCGGGTGGATGGGCGCGTTCGAGGAGATGATCGCGCCGACGCCGCCGCGCGCGAAGCGCAGGTCCCAGTTGACGCGCACGGCTGTCCCCGAGCCGTCGTAGTTGTCGAAGCGCCCGGCGACGCTCGAGCGCAGGACGCGGTTCTTCACGGTGAGCGGCCCGAGCGCGAGCGGCTCGAAGATCGCCTCGGCCGCCATTACTTCACCTCGGCCGGGAGGGGCGCTCCCTCGTAGACCGACATGATGTGGCGGATCATCTCGGCGCGGGAGCGGTACCGGCTCTCCTCGTAGCACCCCAATGGGTTCTCGACGAAGTTGATCAGGCACTTGTTGCAGTACGTACACGGCTGCGGCGCCCTGTCGAGGCCCTCGGCGAACAGGTTCGGCAGGTCGGGGTTGGCGATGAGGGGACGGCCGAACGTGACGCCGTCCGTCGAGCCGTCCTCGATCGCGCGCGCGATGACGGAGGCCGTCTGGAAGCCGCCGGCGCAGAGCACCGGGACGTCCACGGCCTGCTTGACGGCGCGCGCGAGCTCGAGGTTGATTCCCTCGACGCCGAGCTTCCGCATCCGCCGCTCCCACGCCCACGCGAAGCCCTTGTTGATCGGCGGCGTGCGGAACATGAGGTAGTTCCGGAAGGTGTTCTTCCCGCTGGAGAGCATGGTGTCGTAGGAGCGGATGACGTCGGCGATCGGGAACTTCCCCGCCGGGTTGCGCGGGTGCGGGAAGAGGTAGCCGGACGAGACGTGCAGGCCGTCCACGCCGGCCTCGACGAGCCACTTGCACACCTGGATCGACTCCTCGAGCGTCGTCCCCTCCTTGCCCCAGGGGAAGAGCGCCTTGCCGTCGTCGATCGCGCTGATCTTGAACTGGAGGTGGAAGTCGTCCCCGATCTCCTTCCGCATGGCGCGGACGACCTCGAGCGGGAAGCGCGCCCGGTTCTCGAGCGAGCCGCCGTACTCGTCGGTGCGGTCGTTGATCGCGGGGGAGAGGAACTGCGTGATCAGGTAGCCGTTGCAGCCGTGGATCTCGATGCCGTCGAGCCCCGCCTCGCGCGCGCGCCGGGCGGCCTGGCCGAAGGAGTCCACGACCTCGTCGATCTGCGCCTTCGTCATCCGCTCGCACGGGAAGCCGTGGACCGGGTCGGGCTTGTCCGTCGAGGAGAGGCCGGTGTCGTAGACGACGCTCGGGATGTCGCGCTGGCGCCCGGAGAACGCGAGCTGGACGATGTAGGCGGCGCCGGCGTCGCGCACGCGCTTCCCCAGCTCCGTCCAGAACGGCACCCTGTCGTCCGAGTCGAGGTGGGCGTAGTTGGGGACGATCAACCCGCGGGGGTGCACCGGGGTGTTCGAGGAGATGACCGCCCCGATCCCGCCGCGGGCGAACTTCACGTCCCAGTCGATCCGGGTCTGCGTCCCCGAGCCGTCGTAGTTGTCGAAGCGCCCAGAGATGCTCGAGCGGAAGAGCCGGTTCTTCACCTCCAGGTTGCGGAACCGAAGCGGCTCGAAGATGGCGGGCCAGGCGTCAGTCAAGAAGGACCTCCCAGGACCATGTCCCGTCGGCGCCGCGCGTGCCTTTGATGTGGTCCTCGAGCGGCGGGTTGTCGGCGTGCTCCTCGCAGCCGGTGGCGGCGAAGCAGCGGATCTCCACCTCGCCCGGCCGGGTCTCGACCTTGAGGAAGCTCTTGAAGAGCGGCGGGTCGGGATCGTTCCAGTCCAGGAACTCGGAGAAGTTCTTGCTGAACGGCCCGAGGACCTTCGCGTCGGAGAAGAAGAGGACCCTCCGTCCCTTGGCGACGGCCTCCGGCGGAACCTGCAGACCCCGGTCTTCGGCGCGCCTGGGGTCGACGGCCTGGTCGAGCAGGAGCCCCATCAGCTCGGGCGCGACCTTGGGGTCGATCGCCAGGTCGAGCGGGAGCTTGCGGTCGAGGAGGATCGAGTACGCGGCCAGCGAGTCGCCGCGGCGCGGGTAGCAGCGGAAGTCGTCCTCCGCGCAGCCGCACCGCTCGGGCGTCGCCCGCGGGATCCGGTGCGTCGCCTTCGTGTACGCCCCGGCCGCCCCGCTGATGATGTGCTGCACCACCCGCCCGTCCCCGTGCTTCACCGGGTAGCGCTGGAAGTTGTGGATGTCGCCGCCGACGACCGCGACGTAGCGGCTGGCCGGATCCTCGACGATCGCGTTCACGGTGTCCTCGGACCCGGAGATCCTGCACGTCTTGCGGCTCGCGTCCACGACGAGCGGCTTTCCCGTCAGGAGGATCTTGTCCTTCGGGATCTGCGAGACCTTGCGGAGCCACGCGCCCTGCTCGTCGTCGATCCCCGACTGGATGCCGGTGTCGAGGCCGACGAGCAGGAGCTCCTTCAGCTCGATGGCGAAGTACGGACCGGGTTGCCCCGACGGCTCCGGCCGGTGTGCCTGCATCGCCTCGATCTCCTCCTGCATCGCCTCCGTCGGCTCCCGCCAGGTGAGGTCGAGGAACGCGCGCTTCCACCGGTTCTTGCTCGCGTGCACCGGCGGCCGCAGGTCGGGGTCGGCGCCGCAGAGGAGCGTCATGAACCCGTGCAGGCCGTCGTACCAGTCGTGGTTCCCGGGGACCGCATAGATCGGCCCGGGCAGGCCGCGGTATGGCCAGTAGAAGTTGTCGTGGTAGTCCTGGACGTCCCCCGCCGGGTAGATGACGTCGCTGACGATGAACGTGAAGTCGATGTCCTGCGCCCTCGCGCGGAGCGGGCGCAGCACCTGGTACTGCGAGTCGTCGCCCTCGCCCGGGTCGCCCAGCACCACGAACGAGACCTCGTCCTTCTCGGCGTAGCGGGTGATGGTCAGCCGCGAGTCGACGCCCTTGCGCCGCTGCGCCTCGACCCAGCGCTTGCGCTCGTCCTCGGTCGAGTCGCCGATCCAGCGCGCGATCTTGTCGTTTCGAGACCCCCAGAGCGGGCGCGGGCTGATCCAGGAGAACTGCCGCCGCTCTCGCTGCTCGGGGCGGTAGAGCCCGGTTGGGTCTGCCTTCACGGCGCAGCCCCAGCCCGCAGCCGCGCGGGACGTGCGGGAGGACAGGGCGGTCTCGGTCGAGTTGCGAGAAGTGCTGGACGGCACGTGGGCCACCTCTCGGGGAAATGGCCACGCTACGACGCGGGCCCCGGCGCCGTCAAGCCGCCGGGCGTCTTGACGCCCGTCCGGGTCGGCGCTAGCGTCGAAGACTCGTCGTCGTCCCAGTGGAGTCAGCTCTGGAAATCGCTGCGCTCACAGCCTTCCTCGCCCCGTTCCTCCCCACGCTCGTCAAGGCGGGCGAGAAAGCGGTCGAGAAGGCCGCCGACGCCGTGAGCGACGAGGCCTTCGCCTACGCGAAGGCGCTGTGGGAGAAGCTCCGGCCCGGCGTCGACGCGAAGCCGGCGGCGAAGGAGGCCGCCGAGGACGTCGCCGCGAATCCGGACGACCACGACTCGCTCGTCGTGCTCAAGCGCCAGCTCGAGAAGCTGCTCGAGGACGACCGCCAGCTCGCGGGCGAGCTCGCGGCGATCTGGGAGCAAGCCGCGGCCGCGAACGTCGTCCAGGTGACGGCCTCGGGAGAGCGCTCGGTGGCGGTCGGGGGCGACGTCACGGGCTCCACCATCGTCACCGGCGACCAGCCCCGGTCGGAGGGCTAGCCCGTGGCGGTCGCCTCCGGCGATCGCAGCGTCAGCGTCACCGGCGACATCCGGTCGAGCGTCATCGTGACCGGCGACAACGTCACCCTGAACGTCTCCCTCGACGCGGCCGAAGGAGCGCTTCTCGACCGGCTGGCCGACGTCCGGCAGCCGGTCCCGCTGCCGCTCCCGCTCGACAGCCGGCCCCGGCGGTTTCCCAACCATGTGGACCGTGAGGTCGTGGCCGAGGCTCTGCTGGCCGAGGCGGCGACGGCGGGCGCGCTGAACCTGTACGGCGAGCCCGGGATCGGGAAGTCCCACGTGCTCGCGCACGCCGCGCATCTCCCCGAGGCGGACGGGCCGGACGGGGTCGTGTACGTCCCGGCCGGCGAGGCGCCGCTCGACGACGTCCTCCAGGCGCTCTTCGAGGAGTTCTTCGACTGCGGGATCCCGGCCGTGCGGCCGTCGCGGAGCCGTCTGCGCCGGGAGCTGGCCGGCCGGCGCGCGCTCGTCGTCGCGGACGGGCTCGAGCTCGCACCGGAGGAGGCCCGGGCCCTCCTCGAGGCCGCCCCGGAGTGCACGTTCGTCGTCGCCTCCACCGGGCGGACGCTCAGGGAAGGAGCGACGATCCGGCTGCCCGGCCTCGAGCTCCGTTACGCGCTCGAGCTGGTCGAGCAGGAGCTCGGCCGGCCGCTGACGGCCGAGGAGCGGCCCGAGGCGGAGCGGCTCTGCGAGGCGCTCGGCGGCCACCCGTGGCGGATCCGGGAGGCGACGGCCCGGGCGCGCGACGAGGGGCGCACGCTCGCCGAGGCGGCGCGGGCGCTCGACGCGACGGACATGCTCGAGGCGCTCACGCCCGGGGAGAAGAGCGTCCTCGCCGGCCTCGCGGCCGCCGGCGGGGGGCCCGTGGGCGTGGGGCACCTGCGCGAGCTCGCGGCCGTGGAGGACGTCGAGCCCGTTCTCGCCGACCTCGAGCGCCGCCATCTCGTCTTCTCGCACAGCCCGCGCTACAGCCTCGCCCCGCCGCTCCTGGAGGAGATCGAGGCCCGCTGGGACCTCGACCCGCAGCGCGAGCGCGCGCTCGACCACTACGCCGGCTGGTGCGAGCGCAACCGGGGCGAGCCCGAGGTCGCGGTGGAGCAGCCGGCGCTCGTGGGCCTGGTGCGCTGGGCTGCGGCGACCGGCCGGGCCGACGAGGCCGTTCGTCTCGGCCGCGCGGCCGACCCGGCGCTCGCGGCGTCGGGACGCTTCGGCTCCTGGCGCGAGAATGTCGGCGCCGTCCTCGAAGCAGCGCGCCGGGGCGGCGACCAGGCGGCCGAGGCCTGGGCCCTGCACCAGCGCGGAACCTGGACGGCGTGCCTGGTCGGCGGCGAGCCGGCCCTGGCCGACCTCGAGGCCGCGAGGGAGCTCCGCGAGCGGATCGGCGACCGGGCCGGCGAGGCCGCGACGCGCCACAACATCGAAGTGATCCGCGGGATCGCGGGCGGCGGGGGCGACGGGAACGGTGGCAGGGGAGACGTGGGCGGCGGGGGACACGGGCCGGTGTTCTTCGCCGCGCTCGCCGTCCTCGGCGCGATCGTCGTCGCGCTCGGTCTCGTCGGCGGTCTCCTCGCCTACGACCGCCTGGGCGAGGAGCCTCCGATCACGACGACGACGGCACCCGACGGAACGGTGCTGATCGCCGTTCCCGACGTGGTGGGGGACGACGTCGAGGACGCCCTGAGCGTGCTCGAGGAGGCCGGGCTCGCGGGCACCGTCGCGGAGGAGTTCTCGGACGAGGAGGCCGGCATCGTCATCCGGCAGGATCCGGGCGCGGGCACGGAGGTGGAAGAGGGCGAGGTCGTCGCTCTGACCGTGTCCCTGGGGCCCGAGCTCGTGGCCGTGCCCGACGTCGTCGGTCTCGCGGAGGAGGACGCGCTGGCCGCGCTCGCGGACGCCGGTCTGGAAGGCTCGGTCGGGGACCGGACGGCCTCGGAGGGCCTCGCGGTCGGGATCGTGTCGGCGCAGGATGCCGAGCCCGGGACGGAGCTCGAGCCCGGGTCGCCCGTCAGCGTGACCGTCTCCACGGGACCGACCCCCGACCTCGCCATCAGGATCGAGAGGGCCGACCCCGACTGCAGCAGCGGCAACTGCGTGACGCGGGTCGCGCTGGTCGTCTCGAACCTCAGCGAGGGCCTCGTCCTCGACCCGTTCGACGTGACGGTCGACGCCGACGGGAGCGAGGTCACGATCCCGGTCGAGGGCCTCGAGCCGCGGGAGATCCTTCGCCTCGAGGTGGAGACTCCCGGGAACTGCTACGACCCGGACTGCTTCGTGACGGCCGAGGTCGACTCCGGCGGCGTCGTCGACGAGACGAACGAGGAGAACAACGGCGCCGAGTTCACCGCGATCGGCTAGGCGGGGCTACTCGGCCGTGACGTACGCGGCGGTGAGGCCGCCGTCGACGAGGAACGTCGCCCCGTTCACGTACGAGGACTCGTCGCTCGCCAGGAAGAGGGCGCCCTGCGCGATCTCCCTCGCCTGGGCGAGCCGGCCCATGGGCAGGTGCTGGAGCCGCCGTTCGAGCGCGCCGGGCGTCTCGGCGAAGAGGCGCATGAGGAGCGGTGTCTCGACCGGGCCGGGGCAGAGGGCGTTCACACGGATCCCGCGGCGGGCGAACTCGACCGCGAGCTCGCGGGTCATCGAGAGCACCGCTCCCTTCGAGGCGGTGTAGGAGATCTGCGAGGTGGCCGCGCCCATGAGCGCGACGAAGGAGGCGACGTTGATCACCGAGCCGCCCCCGCGCTCGAGCAGGTGCGGGATGCCGTGCTTGCAGCAGAGGAAGACGCCCTTCGTGTTCACGTCCTGCACGCGCTGCCAGGCGTCCGGCTCGGTGTCCAGGATCGACGCGTCGTCCGCGGGCATGATCCCGGCGTTGTTGTAGAGGACGTCGATGCCGCCGTAGCGCTCGGCGGTCGCCCGGTACATCTCCTCGACGCTGGCCGGGTCGGCCACGTCCACCGGCTGGAAGAACGCCTCGCGGGCCTCGGCGGCCGTCTGCTCGCCCGCCTCGCGGCTCATGTCGGCGACGCAGACGCTCGCGCCTTCGGCGGAGAAGAGGAGCGCCGCCTCGCGGCCGATGCCGCCGCCGGCGCCGGTGATGACGACGACCTTCCCGTCTAGCCGCCCCATAGCGGGCGGAGCTTAGCTGTTGACCAGGCCCTGGAGGATGCGGTCGAGCCGCCGCCAGCGGGCGTCCGTGCCCTGCTCTCGCTGCTCGTTCCACCAGGCGAGGACGACGTTCGAGCCGTACCGTTTCTGCGCGACGTACGACTTCGCGAGCTCGTCGAAGTCCCAGTAGATCCCGTTCGCGTCGGCCTGCAGCGGCTCGGCGGTGTCCTTGTCGGCGAGCAGGGACTCGACGGCCTCGGAATCCTCGGGGTCGACCACGTAGATCGTGAACGTGCCGAACTTCTTCTGGTCGGCGGGCGGCAGGTCGAGCCCCAGGCTGAGCTGATCCCAGGAGGGGTCCGGCGCTGAGCTCCGGAGCGGCGGCATCCCGGGGACCTCGTCGAACTCCTGCACGACCTGCTGCGCCGCGATCGGCGCGGTCTCCAGGTCCTGATCGTCGCCGTCCCCGGAGGAGCCGCACCCGGCCACGGCGAGGGCAGCCATGAGGAGGATGAGTGCTGGGCGTCTCATCGAGTCCAAGGGTACGTGCCCGTTCCGACGCGATCAGTATCGCGACGGGATGTAAGGGCTTCGTGACAATCAGTTGGGCGGAGCGTCCTTCGCGGGCCGGAACCGCCAGAGGGCGACCATTCCAATCACCACGAGGGCCGCCCAGGAGACGCCGAAGTAGACCCAGGCGACCGAGTGGCCTTGGAGGTACAAGAAGATGCCGCCGAGGACTGCCAGGAGCGCGTTTGCCGCTGCGATGGCCAACCAGCTCGAAGACACGCTCGGAGTGTAGGCCGGAACCCCAGGGACTTCGGCTCGCGGCTGGCACGCCAGTGGCTATGGCGTGCTACTCGGTCGAGATGAAGACGTTCTTGACCTCGGAGTAGCCCTCGAGGCCGTGCAGGCCGAGCTCGCGGCCGAAGCCCGACTGCTTGAAGCCGCCGAACGGGGTCGAGGCGCGCACCGAGCTGTTCGAGTTCACGGAGAGGACGCCCGAGTCGATCCCGCGCGCCATCCGTAGCGCCCGCGCGCCGTCGCGCGTCCAGATCGAGCCGGAGAGGCCGTACGGCGTGTCGTTGGCGAGGCGCAGCGCGTCGGCCTCGTCCTCGAACGGGATCACCGCCGCGACCGGGCCGAAGACCTCCTCGCGGGCGATCCGGTCGTCGTTCGTCGCCTCGACGAGCGTGCACGGGAACCAGTAGCCGGGGCCCTCGGGGACGTCGCCCCGGAAGGCCACGCCGCCGTCGACGAACGAGGAGACCGTCGCCCGGTGCGAAGCCGAGATGAGCGGCCCCATCTCGGTCGCCTCGTCGGCCGGGTCGCCGACCCGGACCCTGCGCGTCGCGTCCACGAGCAGCTCGAGGAAGCGGTCGTAGGCGGAACGCTCGACGAAGATCCGCGAGCGGGCACAGCAGTCCTGGCCGGCGTTGTCGAAGACCGCGTAGGGCGCGGCGGCGGCCGCCTTCTCCAGGTCGGCGTCGGCGAAGACGACGTTGGCGGACTTGCCGCCGAGCTCGAGGGTGACGCGCTTGATCGTCGCCGCGGCGCCCTCCATCACCCCCCGGCCGACCTCCGTCGACCCGGTGAAGCCGATCTTGGCCACGTCCGGGTGCTCGACGAGCCGCTGCCCGACGACCGAGCCCTTGCCGGTGACGACGTTGACGACGCCCTCCGGGAAGCCGGCCTCGAGCGCCAGCTCGGCGAGGCGGACCGCGGAGAGCGGCGTCAGCTCCGCGGGCTTGAGGACGACCGTGTTCCCGCAGGCGAGCGCCGGGCCGAGCTTCCAGCTCGAGATGTTGAGCGGGAAGTTCCAGGGGACGATCAGGCCGACGACGCCGAGCGGCTCCCGGAAGGTCAGGTCGACGCCGCCCGCGACCGGGATCGTCTCGCCGTGGTGCTTGTCCACCGCGCCCGCGTAGAAGTGGAACACCTCGGCGACCATGCCGACCTCGGCGCGGGCGCCCGCGATCGGCTTGCCGACGTTGGCGGACTCGATCGCCGCCAGCTCCTCGCCGTGCTCTTCCACGAGCGCCGCCAGCCTCCGCAGGAGCCGCGCCCGGTCGGCCGGCGCCACGGCGCGCCAGGCGGGGAAGGCCGCCTTCGCGCGGGCGACGGCGGCGTCCGTCTCCTCTGCCGACGCCTCCGGGACCTCCTGGATCACCTGCTCGGTCGCCGGATTCAGGACCGAGGTCACGCGCGCTCCTCCCGGTAGCGCCTGGCCTCATCGACGAGCGCGCGGAAGAGCGCGGCATCCTCGCCCTCCTCCGGATGCCAGAGGACGCCGAGGGCGAAGCGACGCGACGGGTCCTCGATCGCCTCGACCGTTCCATCCTCGGCGCGGGCGGCCTCGCGCAGGCCCTCGCCGAGCCGGCCGTAGCCCTGGTGGTGGTGGCTCTTCACGGGCGCGTGCTTCCCGATCACCTCGCCGAGCCGGGTGCCGGGGAGGATCTCGACGGCGTGGTCGGCGAAGACGCCGGGCGTGACCTTGTGCCCCTCGTGGCCGACGACCTCGGGGAGGTGCTGGACGAGGTCGCCGCCGCGCGCGACGTTCAGGACCTGGCTCCCGCGGCAGACGGCGAGCACCGGCATGTCGCGCGCGAGCGCCGCCTCGAGGAGCGCGAGCTCGGCGGCGTCGCGCTCGGGCCGGGTGCCGTTCGTCGCCGGGTGCGCCTCGGCGCCGTAGGAGTCGGGGTCGACGTCGGCGCCGCCCGAGAGGAGGAGCCCGTCGAGCGCGTCCAGCGTCTCCTCGACGCCCTCCGCCGACGGCGGCACGAGCAGCGGCCGCCCGCCCGCCGCCTCGATCGCGCGGACGTAGGCGAGCGGGATCAGCGCCGCCGGCGCCTCCCACACGCCCCAGCGCGCGTCCTCGGCGTAGCTGGTGATCCCGACGATCGGGCGCATCGTCACGAGTCTACGTACCGGAGAACGACCCGCCAGCCGTCGGGGTCCTCGAAAGTGAGATCTCCGGCCCAGTACTGGTTCTCGGGCTCCACCGGGGCGTGGCCGAGCGCGCGCAGGCGCGTCTCGGCGTCCGCTATGACGGTGCGGTCGCGCAGGTAGAGGACGAGCAGGTTGTCGCGCGTCGGTGCCGGCCCCGGGCTGCCCTCGGCGTGCGTCGTCAGCTCCAGGTGCACCTCCTCGCCCGGGAGCCCGAGCATGACGCCCGAGTACCCCGCGTGGTCCTCGAACGCGTCCACGCGCCGGAGCCCGAGCCCCTCCTCGTAGAAGCGGAGGACTTCGGGAAGCCGGTCGGTCGGGCGCGCGAAGCGGACAGCGGCGACGTCAGCCGCGTTCATAGAAGCGCTCGCGCTCCCAGCAGGTGACCGCCTCGTCGAAGAGCCGCTGCTCGGTGCGCGCGTAGTTCAGGTAGTGGTCGACGACGTCGTCGCCGAGGGCGGCGCGCGCCATCGTGCCCTGCTCGAGCGCCGCGATGCCGTCGCGCAGGGCCGAGGGGAAGCGATCGGCGTCCGACTCGTAGGCGTTCCCCTCGAGCGGCGGCGGCAGCTCCAGCTCGTTCTCGATGCCGTGGAGGCCGGCTGCGAGCAGCGCCGCGAAGGCCAGGTAGGGGTTGACGTCGCCGCCGGGGATCCGGGTCTCCGTCCGCAGGCCGGCGCCGTGGCCGACGATGCGGAAGCCGCACGTGCGGTTGTCGTGGCCCCAGGCGAGCGTGGTCGGCGCCCAGCTTCCGTGCGCGAAGCGCTTGTACGAGTTGACCGTCGGGGCGACGAAGATGGCCAGCTCCTTCATGCACGCGATCTGGCCCGCCAGGTACTGCTTGAAGACGTCGGACTCCCCGGCGAAGGCGTTCTCGCCGTCGCGCCAGAGGCTCGAGTGAACGTGGCAGGAATTCCCGATCCACGTGTGGTCGGGCTTCGGCATGAACGTGATCGAGCACCCGTTCAGGTGTGCGATCTCCTTGGCGCCGTTCTTGTAAACGGTGTGGTTGTCGGCCATGGTGACCGCGTCCGCGTAACGGAAGTTGATCTCCTGCTGGCCGGGCCAGGCCTCGCCCTTGGACGTCTCCACCTTGATCCCGGCGCCCTGCATGCCGTTGCGGATCTGGCGGATCAACGGCTCGTCGTATGTGGTGGCGAGGATG
>DASPGT010000075.1:0-8415 GCA_035620475.1 Gaiellaceae bacterium
CTTCCCGCGGCGGTCGAGCTCGCCTTCGCCCACGACGAGAAGGTGCTCGTCGAGGAGTTCCTCGACGGAGTCGAGGTGGAGTGCAGCGTGCTCGGCAACCTCGACCCGGTCGCGTCCGTGCCCGGCGAGATCGTGCCGCTCACCAGCGACTGGTACGACTACGAGGCGAAGTACGCCGAGGGCGGAATGGAGCTCGTCGTTCCGGCGCGTATCCCCGAGGAGACCACGGCCCGCGTCCGGGAGCTGGCGGTGGCCGCCTTCGTCGCCTCCGACTGCGAGGGGATGGCGCGCGTCGACTTCTTCGTCAGGCCGGGGGGAGAGGTCGTCGTCAACGAGCTCAACACGATCCCCGGCTTCACCGCCACGAGCGTCTACGCGAAGCTCTTCGAGGCGAGCGGGCTGCCGTACCCCGAGCTGCTCGACCGCCTGATCGAGCTTGCGCTCGAGCGCCGGCGCCGGCGCGCGGGCCTGCGCTTCTGACCGGGCTCACGCGGAGACGAACCCGCGCACCTCGTTCACGTGCGCGACGCCCTCCAGATCCGTGATCCAGACGACGTAGTAACGGTACGACTCGCCCCTCGTGTCGATCTCGAAGGTGGTGCGGCGGCCGACCTCCCGGCTCCCGGCGACGTCGACGAAGTCCGCACCCGCGTCGTTGCTGGCCGCGATCAGCGCCGTGAACCCCGGCGTGTCAGTGAGGAGGACCACCCGCGAGAGCTCGACGCGGCTGCCGGCGTCGACGACGATGCCGACGCCCTCCTTGGCGAAGCTCCGGTACTCCTCGGTCGTCCAGAACGTGGCCGGATCCCCGTCGGTCGCCGCGGGCACGGCCTCCGGGTGCTCGGCCTGGTTGTCGCCGAAGGGATCCAGGTCGGAGACCGCCTCGATCTGCACGGGAACCGGGTCGCCGCCGCCCAGGCCGGGGAGCCCGGGCAGGCCGTCCTCGAAGAGGATCTCGAGCACGAGGAGGTTGCCGACGAGGACCACGGCCGCGAGCAGGAGCACGCCCGCAATGCGCAGCCCCGAGCGGCGCGGCCGCGTCGGCTGGGCGTGCGCGGGCTCCGGCCGGGAGGGTCTGGCAGGAGCCCGACGCGGCGCAGGCGGAGCCGGTGGAGGCGGCGAGGCCGCGAGCACACCGGTGTCCTCCTCGCGGCCCCGGGCCTGCTTCTCCAGCGCCTCGGCCAGGCAGGACTCGAGCGCGCCCGCCAGCGTCTCCATCGAGCCGAAGCGGTCCTCCGGCCGCTTGGCCATCGCGCGGGCGACGACCGCGTCCACGCACTCCGGCACCTCCGGGCGCAGCCTCCGGACGCTCGGCACCGGATCCTTGACGTGGCGGAGGGCGAGCGCCATCAGGTTGTCCCCGGAGTAGGGGACCTCGCCCGTGAGCAGCTCGAACGTGACGACGCCGAGCGAGTACTGGTCGGAGCGCTCGTCGCCCCGCTCGCCGTTCGCCTGCTCGGGCGAGAGGTACTGGCCGGTGCCGAGGACCGTGCCGGTCGCCGTCAGCCCGTCGTCGGCGTCGAGCGCCCGGGCGATGCCGAAGTCGGTCACCTTGGCCGTGCCCGTGCCGTCGAGGAGGACGTTGTGCGGCTTCACGTCCCGGTGGACGATCCCGAGCTCGTGCGCGAAGGCGAGCGCGCGCGCGATCTGGCAGGCGAGGGAGAGCGCGCGGTCGACGGGCAGCGGCCCCTCGCGGACGATCACGGCCTTCACGTTCTCGCCGGCGACGTGCTCGAAGACGATGAACTGCCGCCCCTCCCACTCGCCCCGGTCGATCACCGTGACGACGTTCGGGTGCGCGAGCCGGGCGATCGCCCGCGCCTCGCGACGGAAGCGCTCGACGTACTCGGGATCGCGCGAGAAGTGCTCGTGGAGGATCTTGATCGCCACCCGGCGCTCGAGGACCGTGTCGTACGCGCGGTAGACGGTCGACATGCCGCCCTCGCCCACGAGCTCCTCCAGCTCGTAGCGACCGACGATCAGCTCTCCGACGTGCACCGCCATAGTCTTGCTGCCGCAGTGACCCGGCGGGCTAGGCGAGCGCTTCGGTGAGCGCTTCCTCCCAGACCTCGAGGGCCTCGTCGAGCTCGGCGTCCGCGATCACGAGCGGCACGAGCACGCGGATGCAATTCCCCTCGATGCCGGCCTTGAGGAGCAGGAGCCCGCGGCGCGCGGCGGCGGCCGTCACCTCCGACGCGAGGTCGCCGTCCGCCTGCCCGCCGCGCTCGAGCGCGATCGCGAGCATGGCCCCGAGCCCGCGAACCTCGGCGACGGCGTCGAAGCGCTCCCGCCAGGACTCCATGCGCGCGCGGATCGTCTCGCCGATCGCCTCGGCGCGCTCGTTCAGCCCCTCCTCGGCGATGACGTCGAGAACGGCATGCGCTGCGGCGATGGCCACGGGGTTGCCGACGTAGGTGCCGCCGACGGCGCCGTCGCCGGGCGCGTCCATGATCTCCGCCCGGCCGAGCACGCCGGAGAGCGGCAGGCCGGCGGCGACCGACTTGGCGATCGTGATCAGGTCCGGCTCAACGCCGAAGTGCTCGATGGCGAACGTCCTCCCGGTGCGGGCGAAGCCGGTCTGCACCTCGTCGGCGACGAGGACGATGCCGTGCTCGTCGCAGAGCCGGCGCAGACCCTGCACGAACTCGGTCGGCGGGACGATGAACCCGGCCTCGCCCTGCACCGGCTCGAGCACGATCGCGGCCACGTCCTCGGCCGCCACGCGCGTCTTGAAGGCGTACTCGAGCGCCTCCAGGTCGGCGAAGGGCACGCGGTAGGTCTCAGGCGCGAACGGCCCCAGGCCCGCCTTGTACGGGTGCGTCTTCGAGGTGAGGCTGAGCGCCAGCAGCGTGCGGCCGTGGAACCCTCCCTCGAAGGCGATCACGGCCGGGCGCTTCGTGTAGGCGCGGGCGAACTTGATCGAGTTCTCGACCGCCTCCGCGCCCGAGTTGAAGAAGGCGGCCCGGGTCTCCCCGGAGATCGGGGCGAGCGCGAGCAGCCGCTCGGCGAGGCCGACGTAGTTCTCGTAGGGCAGGACCGTGAAGTCCGTGTGGGTGAAGCGCTCGGCCTGGTCGCGCACGGCCTCGACCACACGCGGGTGCGAGTGGCCGACGTTCATGCAGCCGACGCCGCCGGCGAAGTCGACGAACGTGTTGCCGTCCACATCCGTGAGCGTTGCCCCCCGCCCCTCGGCGATCACGAGCGGGAGGTAGATGGAGAGCGGCTCGGCGACGACCCGCTCCTTCCGGGCAAGGATCTCGGCGCTGCGAGGGCCCGGGATGTCGGTCTTGATGTCGATAGTCCGTGTCGTAGCCACGGACGGAGCTTATAGATTGGCGGTGCCCATGGTCCTGTCCGACCGTACGATCCGGCGCCTGCTCGCGGAGGGCAGAATCGGGATCGAGCCGTACGCCGAGGAGCTGCTCCAGCCGTCGAGCGTCGACGTGCGCGTCGACCGCCTTTTCCGCGTCTTCCGCAACTCCCGCTACCCGTTCATCGACGTGAAGCAGGAGATGGAGGAGCTGACCGAGCTCGTCGAGGTCGAGCCCGACGAGGCGTTCATCCTCCACCCCGGCGAGTTCGTCCTCGGCTCGACGCTGGAGCGGATCACGCTGCCCGACGACCTCGTGGCCCGGCTGGAAGGGAAGAGTAGCTTGGGCCGCCTGGGCCTCCTCATCCACTCGACCGCCGGCTTCATCGACCCGGGCTGGGACGGGCACGTGACGCTCGAGCTCTCGAACGTCGCCAACCTGCCGATCACGATCTACTACGGCATGAAGATCGGCCAGCTCTCCTTCGTCCAGCTGACCGAGCCGGCCGAGCACCCGTACGGGACCGGGAGCCTGGGCTCGAAGTACCAGGGCCAGGCAGGGCCCACGCCCTCCCGCTACTGGAGGAACTTCGTGAAGTGATCCTCGTCGCCGGGGGAACCGGCTTCGTCGGCTCGCACGTCGTCCACGCCTTCCGCGCGGCCGAGCTGCCGGTGCGGATCCTCGCCCGGCGGCCCGAGAAGGAGCAGCAGCTCCGCGCCTGGGGCTGCGAGCTCGTCCCGGGTGACCTGACCGACCCGGACAGCCTCCGCCGCGCCGCCGAGGGCTGCGACACCGTCGTCCACCTCGTCGCCATCCTGCTCGGGAGCCGCGACGCCTTCGAGCGCATCATGGTGCAGGGGACGCGCGACCTCGTCGAGGCGGCCAAGGAGGCGGGCGCGAAGCGGCTCGTGCTGATGAGCGCGCTCGGCACCGAGGAGGGCAGGGAGCTGGCTCCCTACTACCACGCCAAGTGGGAGGAGGAGCAGACGGTCAAGTACTCCGGGCTCGAGCACGCGATCTTCCGGCCCAGCTTCGTCTTCGCCGGGGACGGCGGCATCCTCGCCCAGCAGATCCGGATCGTCCGCTACTCCCCGGTGACCCCCATCCTCGGCCGCCACGAGCTCCAGCCGATCTGGGCCGACGACGTCGCAGCGTTCTTCACCAAGGCCGTGACGGCCGAGGAGGCGGCCAACCGGACGTACGACCTCGGCGGTGCCGACCGTCTCTCCTGGGCCGAGCTCCACGCGCTCATCCGCAAGACGCTCGGCAAGCGCCGCCTCGCCTTCACGATGCCGCCCGCGCTCCTCAAGGCGGGCGCAAGCGTGGGGCAGATCCTGCCGCCGCTCCGCGGCGCGCGCTCGGCGGTCGAGATGCTCGACTACGGCGACAACGTCTGCGACCCGCGCCCCGCCGCGGAGGCCTTCGGCATCCAGCCGCTCGGGATCGAGGAGCAGGTGCGCCGCGCGGTGGCCAGCTAGCCCCGGCGCGTCTATGGTGCGGGCATGGATCCGCTCTACGCCGTGGTGGCGGCGGAGGGGCTCGACAAGGCGGCAGCCGAGCGCATCGCCGACGACAGCCGGGAGGCCGACGTCCTGCCGATACAGGCGGTCCAGGCCTACCGGAAAGGACCGTGGGTCCTCGAGCTGGCGGGCGTCCACCTCCTGCTCGAGGAGGGCGCGACCGTCGACGCGGTCAGCTGGAACCTCACGCCGGTCGGGATCGGACGCCTGACGTACACGTTCGAATGGCTCTTCGAGCAGATCCCCGGCGAGCTCATCTTCGAGGTGCTCTGGGGTGAGGACCCGATCGACAAGCTCGTCTCCCGCGAAGAGCTCCTCCGCGTCGTCGCCACCGGCCGCCTCGGTGGCCGCACCCGCTACCGCGTCCGCAAGGCCTGACGGCTCCCGGAAAAGGAACGGGGGACTCCGAAGAGCCCCCCGTCGGTAGATCGCCTGGATTAGCAGGGGCGCTGGGTCTGTCCCCCACGCTGGCTAGGCGATTCCCCGTAGGTCTGGGGACACGCCCCTACCTGCGACTACCTCCACTGCCCGTACTGTCGGAAATCAAAGTCGGACCACCCCCTTTCCGTGGTTAGGGCCATGATACGCATTCCGCCAGGACGGCCCAAACGGAGGGGGAGGCGGCGCCTGCTCAGGGCTCGAGCACGGACGTCACCTCGAGCCCGGTGTCGAGCGGCACGGTGACGCTCAGGAGCGTGGGGTCGCTCTGCCTGGCCCGGCAGTAGGGAGCGAGGATCTCCTCGTGGGAGAGGACGTTGTCCGCAATGACCAGCCCGCCCGGATCGACCAGGTGGCGCGCGAGGGCGAAGTAGCGCTCGTACTCCTCCTTCTTCGCGTCGATGAGGATGACGTCGAAGACGTCCTCGATCCCGGCGAGCGTCTCGAGGGCGTCGCCCTCGATCAGCTCCGTCCACTCCTCCAGGCCCGCGTCCGCGATGTTCCGGCGCCAGTCGGCGGCCACGTCGGGGTCGCGCTCCAGCGAGACGACGCGCCCGCCCAGCATGCGCACGGCCGCGGCGAACCAGATGGTCGAGAGACCGCGGCCGCCGCCGACCTCGAGGATCTCGCAGTCGGCGTGCGGGGCGACGATCGCGTAGAGGAAGCGCCCGGTGGCGTACTTCACCGGGATCGCCGGCGCGCGCGGCTCCTCCGCCTCGAGGCGGGCCAGCACGGCGCGGACGCGGTCGTCCATCACGACCGTGGATCCTCCCTCACGGCGATGCGCGCCGCCTGGGGGTCGTTCTTCCGGACGACGGCGAAGCGGTCGTTGCGGGCGATCACGACCTCCACGTCGGCGACGACGTGGCCGGGCAGGACGGCGAAGTCCGTCGGGTCGCTCCGCACCTCCTCGTACTCGATCAGGGTCAGGCTGACCGGCTCGGTGCACTCCGGATCGCCGCACTCGCAGACGAAGTCCGTCTCGGCGGACGCGGGCGCGTCCTCGTTCACGTCCTTGATCCGCTCGTTGACCTCGCGGAAGAGCGCCTCGTTCCGCGCGACTCGCTCCTCCCGGGTCATGGGCGAATCCTAGGGGACGACGACCTTGAGGACGCCGTCCTCGACCACGACGTCGAAGATCTCCACCGGCAGGTAGGCGGGCAGGGTCAACGCCTGCCCGGTGCGGACGTCGAAGCGGGCGCCGTGGCGTGGGCAAACGGCGATGCAGCCGTCGGGCTCGAAGTCGCCCTCGCAGAGCGGCCCGTCGTCGTGCGAACAGCGGTCCTCGATGGCGAAGAAGGCGCCGTCGCAGTTGTACACGCCGATCGCGAGCGTGCCGTCCTGGACGATCTTCACCTCGCCCGGGGGGAGCTCCTCGACCGGGCCGACGACGATCTCGGCCACGCGCTAGCGGAGCTCGAGGTCGTCGAGCCCCGCCCACTCCTCGGGCAGAGGCGTGCCGCGGCCCTTGTGGAGGGCGAGCTTGAGGACGCCCAGGCCGAGCAGGGCGCACTTGAGGCGCACGGGCGTCAGCGGGATGCCCACCTCCTCCAGCAGCTCGTCGCGAGACATCGAGGCGACCTCCTCGGCGGAGCGGCCCTTGACCATGTCCATCAGCATCGAGGTCGCCGCCTGGCTGATCGCGCAGCCGCGCCCCTGGAACTTCACGTCGGCGATCGTGTCCCCGTCGAAGGCGACCGCGATGGAGACCTCGTCCCCGCAGAGCGGGTTCTGCCCCTCGGCCTCGGCGTCGGCGCCGTCGATCACCCCGTGGCCGTGCGGGTTCTTGTAGTGGTCGAGGATGACCTCGCGGTACAGGCTGTCGAGCTCGCTCATGAAAAAAGCTTACGCGCTCGGTGCAGCCCGTCGACGAGACGGTCGATCTCCTCGGGCAGCGTGTAGAGGTAGAAGCTCGCGCGCGTGGTTGCGCCGACCCCCAGCTTGGCCATCAGCGGCTGGTTGCAGTGGTGCCCCGCGCGGACGGCGACGCCCTCGGCGTCGACGATCTGCGCGACGTCGTGCGGGTGGACGCCCTCGAGGCTGAACGAGACGATGCCGACGCGCCGGTCGGCCGGGGGGCCGTAGAGGCGCAGGCCGGGAACCTCGGCGAGCCGGCCCAGCGCGTACTCGGTCAGCTCGTGCTCGTGGCGCTCGATCGCGGGCAGGCCGGCCTGGCTCACGTAGTCGATCGCGGCGGCGAAGCCGACCGCCTCGGCGATCGGGCCCGTACCGGCCTCGAACTTGTGCGGAATCTCGTTCCAGGTCGTCTTCTCGACGGTGACCTTGCGGATCATGTGGCCGCCGAGCTCGAAGGGCGACATCGCCTCGAGCAGCTCCGCCCGGCCCCAGAGCGCGCCGATCCCGGTCGGGCCGCAGAGCTTGTGCGCGGTGAGGCCGACGAAGTCGGCGCCGAGCGCCTGGACGTCGAGCGGCTTGTGCGGCGCCGCCTGGGCGGCGTCGACGACCACGATCGCGCCGTGGGCGTGCGCCCAGTCCACGAGCCGGGGGACCGGCACGATTGTTCCGAGCGAGTTGTTGACCGCCGCGCAGGCGAGCACCTTCGGCCGCCCCCGCTCGAGCAGCGCGTCGAGGGCATCGAGCTGCAGCTCGCCCTCGGCGTCCACCGGCACGACGGCGAACTCGGCGCCCGTCCTCCCCGCGATGTACTGCCAGGGCACGAAGTTCGAGTGGTGCTCGAGCTCGGTGGCGACGACCAGGTCGCCGGGGCCGAGGTTGTCGAGGCCCCAGCCGTACGCGACGACGTTCATGGCCGCGGTCACGTTCCGCGTGAACACGACCTCCCGCGCCGTGGGCGCGTTCACGAACGCGCGCACGGTCTCGCGCGCGGCCTCGTAGGCCTCTGTCGAGCGCTCGGCCAGGTCGTAGACGCCGCGGTGGATGTTCGCGTACGACGTCTCGTAGAAGGTCGTCATCGCGTCCAGCACCTGCCGCGGCTTCTGCGACGAGGCGGCGGAGTCGAGGTAGGCGAGCGGCTTCCCGTGGATCGGGTGGTCGAAGATGGGAAAGTCCGCGCGAACCCGCTCCGCGTCGAGCCTCGGCTGGGCCGTCACCGCCATGGGACCTATCGTAGCGACGGGCTGCGTCCGGGCTACGCCGCGCGCTCGAGCGCGGCCACCTGCCAGACC
>DASPGT010000076.1:0-35069 GCA_035620475.1 Gaiellaceae bacterium
CAAGATCTGACCCCAAGAGCTCACGGGAGCCGGTAGTAGGCCTCGCCGGAGAAGTCCACCCTCAGGGCCTTGCCGTCGGCGACCGCGTCGAACCGGAGGCGCTCGGGCGACCAGTCATCGCCGGCCCGGAAGCGTCCATCCGGGAGCGGCTCGAGAGGCAGCTCCAGGCCCCAGGGGAAGATCACGAGCAGCTCCCCTTCGCGGAGGACGACGCGGAAGTTCGAGTACCAGGGGTTGTACGCCCGGTAGTGGCCGGTGAAGGCATGCCACTCTGCGGGCGCGGGTGGAACGGGCGCAGGCAGGACACCCTCGCGCCGGTAGACGTCTCCCCCGTGCACCGCGGACACGACCCGGCCGTTCTCGCGGCGGAAGCGGAGGACGAACAGGGCGAGGCCCGGCCGGTCGGCGACGTAGCGCCCCCGGCGTCGGGCCTCGAGCGGCCGGCCGTCCAGCAGGAGCCGGTCGCCGTCCGCAGCGACGACGAATCGTCCGGCCTCGCCCTCGTACACCCCCGCGTAGCCGGCCGCGTCCTCGACGGCCGGCGGAGTGGAGACGGGCGGCGTCGTGCCTCCGCGGTAGAGGTCGAGGAGGGCATCGGCGATCCCTGCGGTCAGATCCTCCTCGTCGGTGGCATTGGCGGCGACGACCACGCCCAGCCCCGAGTCGAGGTCGCCGAGCATGGTCGTCCCGAACCCGGGCATCGAGCCGCCGTGCCGGATCAGCCCTCCGCGAAGCTCGAGGCCGCAGCCGTACCACCAGCCGTCGTCGCCCTCGGTCGCCGGCGAGGTCATGAGCGCGAACGACTCCGGCGAGAGGAGCCCTTGCCCCCCGTTCAGGAGCGCGCGCAGGAACCCGGCGAGATCGTCCATGGTCCCGGCGAGGCAGCCGTCCGCCGTCGCCGTCTCGAGCCACGGCGCCGGCATCCAGGGATCGGAGCGTCGGGCAGGGCGGTCGTCATGCAGCCGTTCATACGCGACGGCGAGCCGCCGCCGGCCCTCCGTCGCGATTTCCGGGTCGGTGGCCTCGAGCCCGAGCGGTGCCAGGATGCGCGTGCGGACAAGGTCGGGATATCGCATCTCCGTCACGTCCTCGAGGACGAAGCCGAGCGTCCGGTAGCCGACGTTCGAGTAGAGGTAGCGGCTCCCGGGCGGAAAGCCGACCTCGGTGTCGCGCAGTGCCCAGACGTCGTAGCGCGAGCTCGAGCTCTGGTCGGCGCCGGTGATCAGGCCGCTCGTGTGCGTGAGCAGATGGCGGATCGTGATCGGGGCGTGGTCGGAGCGAACCTCGAACCAGGGCAGGTAGCGAGTCAGCGGCTGGTCGAGGTCGAGGCGCCCTTCCTCGCGGAGCTGGAGCGCAATGGTCGCCGTGAACGTCTTTCCGATCGAGCCGAGCTCGAAGCGTGTGCTCCGGGTGACCGGTGTGCCGGCGTCGAGGTTGGCGAGCCCGAAGGCCTCCGATGCGAGGAGCCCGCCGCTGTCGGTGACCGCGACCGAGAGGCCGGGAAACCCGAGCGCGTCGCGGGTCTCCTCGGCGTACGCCCGAAGCGCCTCGACGGACATCTGCAGGCCGATCGTAGGCCCTCGTGGCCGATACTGTGAGCCCGTGATCGACTGCGACATCCACCCGCAGGTCGGCGACCCCGAGGAGCTCCTCGCCTACGTCGACCCGGCGCAGCGCGACTGGTTCCGCGCGCAGGGGCCCTCGCTCGGTCTGCCCGGCTACCCCTGGGCGCACCCGTCCTCCTGGTTCCGGCAGGACATCGAGCAGAACGGGCATCCGCCGGCCTCCGACGTGGACGCGGTGCGCCGCGAGCTCCTCGACCCGACCGGCATCGACGTGGGCGTTCTGAACGGCGACGACGCCGTCCTCGTCTCCTTGATCCCGAGCCCCTACCGGGCCGCCGAGCTGGCGCGGGCCCACAACGATTGGCTCAGGGAGCGCTGGCTCGACGCCGAGCCGAGGCTGCGCGCCTCGATCCTCTGCCCGGCGCAGGACCCGCAGGCGGCCGCGGCGGAGATCCGGCGAGCGGCGGAGGACGAGCGCTTCGTCCAGGTGCTCCTCTGCGGCGGGGCCGACCGGCCCTACGGCGAGCCGCGCTACCTGCCCATCTTCGAGGCAGCGGCCGAGACCGGGCTGCCGGTGGCGATCCACTCCGGCGGCGAGGGCATGGGGATCGCGGCGCCCCCCGGCGGCGCCGGGCCGGTGACCTTCTACATCGAGTGGCACACGCTCGGCTCGGCCTGCTCGATCATGTCCCACCTCGTCTCGCTGCTCTGCCACGGGACGTTCGAGCGCTTCCCCGCGCTGAAGGTCCTGCTGATCGAGGGCGGGATCGCCTGGCTTCCGGGCATCCTCTGGCGGCTCGACACGAACTGGCGCGCGCTCCGGAGCGAGGTGCCGTGGCTCGAGCGCAAGCCGAGCGAGGTCGCCCGCGAGCACGTGCGCTTCTCGACCCAGCCGCTGGAGCACACCGACGGCGACGACGAGCTCCTCTTCGCCATGCTCGAGGCCGCGGGAGCGCCGGACAACCTCTGCTTCGCCTCCGACTACCCGCACTGGGACTTCGACGACCCGGGCTTCATGCTCAACCGCCTACCCGAGGCCTGGCGTGCGAAGGTCCTGCACGAGAACGCGACCGAGCTCTACGGCGCCCGCCTCGGCCTGCCCGCCGTTGGCTGAGTGGCACGACGTCGGCTCGCAGGCCGACCTCGAGCGCGACGGCCGGCTCGTCGCCCGGGTGGACGGCCGCGAGGTCGGTGTCGTCGCCGAGCCGGACGGGACGGCGCACGGCATCCGCAACCGCTGCCCCCACCACGGCGGCCCGCTCTGCCTGGGAAAGGTCGCGGAGCGCGTCGCGGGCGAGCCGGGCGTCTACGAGCTGACGGGCAGGCGCACGCTGCGTTGCCCGTGGCACGGGTGGGAGTTCGACCTCGATACCGGCGTCTGCCTGGACGAGCCCTCTCTTCGCACCGCGGTCTATCCCGTGCGGGTCGAGGCGGGCCGCGTCCTCGTGCGGGCGTGAACGCCCGTATGCGGAAGCGCCTCATGCTCTCGCGCATACGTGCCGTATGCAATAGTGCGTAAGGCAGTGGCGCATACGAACCCCTTCACCTTCGGGGCGCTGGCGCTCGACGAGGCCTTCACCGACCGGGACGCGGAGCTGCGCGAGCTCTCCCGCGACCTGCGGAACGGCCAGGACGTGCTCGTCTACGCGCCGCGGCGGTTCGGGAAGTCGTCGCTCGTCCTCCGGGCGGCGCAGCGCGCGATCCGGAACGGCGTGCTCGTGGGCTACTGCGACGTGATGCGGACGCCGACGAAGGAGCGGCTCGCCGCGGCGCTCGCGAAGACGATCTACAGCGACCTGGAGACTGCGGCCGGCCAGGCGATCGAGCGCGCGACGCGCCTCTTCCGCGGGCTCCGGATCACCCCGACGATGGAGGTCGACCCGATCGACGGCAGCCTGCGCTTCGTCTTCCACGCCGGCCGCCGGCGCGCCGCGATCGACGACACGATCGAGGCTTTGCTCGCCCTCCCGGGCCAGATCGCGGCCGAGCGCGGCCGCCGCGCGGCGCTCGTCTTCGACGAGTTCCAGGAGATCGTGACGATCGACCGCCACTACCCCAAGCTCATGCGCTCCGTCTTCCAGGAGCAGCCCGAGGTCGCCCACGTCTACCTCGGGAGCAAGCGCCACGTACTCGAGCGGATCTTCGGCGACGAGAACGAGCCGTTCTGGCGGAGCGCCAAGCGCCTCGAGATCGGGCCGATCCCCGCAGGCGACTTCGCGCGCTTCCTGCGCCGGCGCTTCGAGGAGACGGAGAAGGGCATCGACGACGAGGCGCTGGGGCGGCTGCTCGCGGCGACGGGCGGCCACCCGTACGCGACGCAGGAGCTGGCGTACTTCCTCTGGGAGCTCGTGCCGACCGGGCACTTCGCGCGGCTCCGCGACGTCGAGGCGGCCCTCGAGCAGGTCCTGCGCTCGGAGCACAACCACTTCGCCAAGCTCTGGGACGGCGCGCCGCACGCGCAGCGGCTCGTGCTGCTCGCGCTGGCCGCCGAGCCCACGGGCTCGCTCTACTCCGCCGACTACGCCGAGCGCCACGACCTGCCGCCCAAGCCGGCGCTCCAGCGTGCGATCGGCGCCCTCGTGACGAAGGAGGTCGTCGCCCGCGACCCTGACCGCGTCTACCGGATCGCCGAGCCGTTCTTCGCCGACTGGCTGCGCGTGGAGCAGGAGGCGGTCGGCCTGCGGGACGAGCTGCGCGGCCGCTGAGCTACCAGCCGAGCCCGGGGTCGGCGTAGACCGCCTCTCCCTCGGAGAGCGTCAGGAGCACGCGCGCGTCCCCGATCGGGCCCGCACCCGGGTCGAGGACGTTCCGGTCGAGGACGACGAGGTCGGCGAGCTTCGACGGCTCGACGGTGCCCGTGTCGGCCTCCAGGAAGTTCACGAAGGCCGAGCCGCCGGTGAAAGCCGCGAGCGCGGTCGGCAGGTCGAGCGCCTCTTCCGGCAGGAGCGGCTCGCGGCCGCGCGCGTCCGGATCGACCCGCGTGACGGCCACCTCGAGCTGCGGCAGCGGGTCGTTCGTCGAGACCGTCCAGTCGCTCCCGAAGACGAGCCGCGCGCCGGCGCGCACCAGGCTCCCGAAGGGATACATCCGCGCCGAGCGCTCGGGGCCGATGAACGGGATCGTCAGCTCGTCCACGTAGCCGCCGTGGCAGGCCCACAGGGGCGAGACGTTGGCGGCGACGCCGAGCTCCGCGA
Organism: Gaiellaceae bacterium; assembly: GCA_035620475.1. Lineage (GTDB taxonomy): Bacteria > Actinomycetota > Thermoleophilia > Gaiellales > Gaiellaceae > JAIBJN01. The sequence continues at coordinate 4,760 of DASPGT010000076.1, forward strand.
AGCGGGGCAGGTCGTCCGGGTGGACGAGCTGCAGGTGCGCGAGATGGTGCCGCGAGTCGCGGCGGCCGTTGGCGCGCTCGGCGGCCTCCAGCGCGTCGAGGGTGTCCCGGACGGCGCGGTCGCCGATCGTGTGGACGTGCACCTGGAAGCCGTGCGCGTCGAGGAGCACGACCGCCTGCTCGAGCTCCCCGGCGGTCAGCATGGAGATCCCGTGGTTGTCCGTGCCCACGTAGGGCTCGAGCAGCGCGCCGGTGAAGTTCTCGAGGACGCCGTCGGCGAAGATCTTCGCGCCGCGGACCCGCAGCCGCCCGAGCGATCCCGCCGCCCGCAGCTCGAGGAGGTCGTCGATCTGCTCGCGCCCGCGGTTGCGATCCCAGAGCAGGTTCCCCTCGACTCGCATCGTCAGCTCCCCGCGTTCGGCGACGGCGCGGTAGGCGGCCAGCGGGACCGGGCCGCCGATCCTCGCGTCCTGCCACGCCGTGATCCCCAGCGCGTGGAACTCGGCCTGGGCGACGAGGATCCCGGCCTCCCACTCCTCCTGTGTCCACGGCGGCATGAGCGGCCAGACGAGATCCAGCGCCTCCTCGTGCAGCGTCCCCTGCGGCTCGCCCGCCGCGTCGCGCTCGATGCGGCCGCCGGAGGGATCCGGCGTCTCGCGGGTGATGCCGGCGAGCTCGAGCGCCCGGCTGTTGACCCACGCTCCGTGGCCGTCCCGGTTTGTGAGGAACGCGGGCCGGTCGGGCAGGATCGCGTCGAGGTCGGCCCTGCTCGGCGTTCCGTGCTCGAAGGAGTCGATCGACCAGCCGGAGCCCTCGATCCACTCGAGCTCCGGGTGCTCGGCCGCGTAGCGGGCGATCGCCTCGAGGCAGGCCTCGCGCGTCAGGGCGTCGTTCAGGACGCACTTGGACGAGTCGACGCCGCCCTCGGCCGGGTGGCAGTGCGCGTCCTGGAAGCCCGGCAGCACCGTGCGCCCCTCCAGCTCGAGGACGCGCGTGGCCGGGCCGGCGTGCTCGCCGGCCTCGTCCGCGGGGCCGACCCAGGCGATGCGCCCGTCCCGGACCGCGACCGCCTCGGCGACGGTCAGCGCTGCATCGGCCGTGAACACCGAGCCTCCCGTGAGGAGGAGGTCGGCGGCGTGGCTCACGCCTTCAGGCACGCCGCCGAGTGCCCGGGCCGGGCGCCGGCGGGGACCCGCAGCTCCGGATCGAAGGTCCGGCACTCGTCGCCCGCGATCGGGCAGCGCGGGTGGAAGCGGCAGCCGGGCGGGACGTCGACCGGGTTCGGCGTCTCGCCGCGGAGGATCTGGGGCTGCGTGCTCTGCTCGGGATCCCGCTTGGGGACGACCGAGAGGAGCGCCTTCGTGTACGGGTGTTGCGGGTTCCCGACCACCTCGCGGGCGGGGCCTTCCTCGACGATCCGCCCCAGGTACATGACCGCGATGCGGTCGGCGAAGCGGGCGGCCGTCGAGAGGTCGTGCGTGATCATGAGGATGCCGAGCCCGCGCCGCCGCAGGTCGTCCAGGATGCCGAGGATCCCCGCGCGCACCGAGACGTCGAGCATCGAGACGGGCTCGTCGGCAACGAGCAGGTCGGGGTGGAGGACGAGGCTGGCGGCGATCGCCACCCGCTGGCGCTGGCCGCCCGAGAGCTCGTGCGGGTAGCGGTCGAGGAAGAGCTCGGGCGGGTCGAGCCCGGTGAGCCGGAGCGCGGCCTCGACCTCGTGCAGCCGGTCTTCCTTGGAGCCGATCCGGTGGACGACCAGCGGCTCCTCCACCGTCGCACGCACCCGGAAGCGGGGGTCGAGGGACTCGTACGGGTCCTGGTAGATGATCTGCATCCGCCGGCGCAGCCCTCGCAGCTCCTTGCTCGGGAGCGTCGTGATGTCCGTGCCCTGGAAGCGGATCGCGCCTGCGTCGGAGCGGACGAGTCGGAGGATGCTCTGCGCCGTGGTCGTCTTGCCGCAACCCGACTCGCCCACGAGGGCCAGCATCTCGCCGCGCCGGAGCGTGAACGAGATCCCCTCGACGGCCTGCACGTAGCGTTGTGGGGCCCGGGCGAAGACCCCGACGACGCCGCGCGGCAGCGGGTAGCGGGTGACGAGCCCCTCGACCTCGAGGAGCGGTGCGTCGCCGTTGCCGGTCACGGCCGCGGTCACGCCGCCGGCACCTCCTGCGGCAGGTCGTTGAGGTGGCACGCCGCGGCATGCCGGTCCGCCACCGACCTGAGCACCGGCCTCGCCTCCTCGCAGCGGCCGAAGGCACGGTCACAGCGCGGCTGGAAGGGGCAGCCTCCGATCGGACGGTCGAGGCGCGGCGGCGCACCCGGGATCGACGCGACGTCCTCGTCCCCGTACAGGTCGGGCGTGGCTGCGAAGAGGAGGCGGGTGTACGGGTGGCGCGGATTGTGGAAGAGCGCGGTCGTCGGCCCGGACTCGACGATCTCGCCGGCGTACATGACGGCCGCCCGCTCGCAGACCTGGGCGACGACGGGAAGGTCGTGGGTGACGAGGACGAGCGCGAGCCCGAAGTCGTCGGAGAGCGTGACCAGGAGCTCGAGGATCTGCGCCTGCACCATCACGTCGAGGGCCGTGGTCGGCTCGTCCGCGAGCAGCACCTTCGGCTCGCAGGCGAGCGCCATGGCGATGGCCGCCCGCTGGCGCATCCCGCCGGAGAACTCGTGCGGATAGCGGTCGGCCCGGGCGGCGGTGATGCCGACGAGCTCGAGCAGCTCGCCGACCCTCCGCTTCGCCTCCGCGCCGTCGGCGACCTCGTGCAGCGCCATCGGCTCGGCGATCTGGTCGCCGACGCGCTTGACCGGGTTGAACGCGTTCATGGCCCCCTGAAAGACCATGGCCACGTCCTTCCAGCGGTGCGGGCTCACCGTCCGCTCGCCGCGCTCGAGGAGGTTCTCGCCGGCGAGCGCCACGGTGCCCGCCACGGACGCGGTCGGCGGCAGGAGGCCCATGAGGGCGAGGATCGTCGTCGTCTTCCCGCAGCCCGACTCCCCCACGAGCCCGAAGCGCTCGCCGGCGTCGAGATCGAACCCGACGCCCTGCACGGCGTGGAGCTCCCCGCCCTGCTGCAGGTCGAACCAGACGTGGAGACCGGTGACCTCGAGGAGGCTCACACCTGGTCCGTTCCCTGGAGCGGCCGCAGCCGGAAGCGGCGTACCGAGAGGTGCCCGACGCGGAGCCGCGGGTTGAGGGTGTCCTCGATCGCCTGGCCGACCATCGTGCAGCCGAGGATGACGAGCGCGACCGCGATGCCGGGCGGGACGATCGCCCACCACGCGTCGACGGTGATCGCGTTGTGCGAGAACGCGTTCTCGATCAGCTTCCCCCAGGAGGTCAGGGTCGGGTCGCCGAGGCCGAGGAAGGCAATCGCCGTCTCCGCGAAGATCGCGATCGCCACCGTCAGCACGGTGTTGGCGACGATCAGCGGCGTCACCTGCGGGAGGATGTGGCGGAAGAGGATCCGTCCGTGCCCGGCCCCGACGGCGTGCGCCCGCTTGACGTAGACGCGCTCCCGGAGGCTGATCACCTGCGAGCGGATGAGCCGCGCCGTCGTCGTCCAGTAGATGACGCCGATGATGATGACGATGTTCGAGAGGCTCCGGCCCCAGATCGCCGCCGCCACGAGCATGAGCGGGATGTCCGGGATGACGAGGAAGTAGTCGGTCATCCGCATGAGGACCGTGTCGGTCCGGCCGCCGAAGTAGCCGGAGAGGAGGCCGATCGTGCCGCCGATGAGCATGGCCACGAGGGCGGCGGCGAAGCCGACGACGAGCGAGACGCGCGCCCCCCACATCATCAGCGAGAGCATGTCCACGCCCGCGTCGTCGAGCCCGAGCGGGTGCTCGGGGGACGGCGGCTCGAAGACCGGCCCGACCTTCTCCGTCACGCCGTAGGGCGCGAGCCACGGCGCGGTCAGGGCGACGACGACGAAGAAGAGGACGATGACGAAGCCCGCGGTCGCCCGCGGCTGGGTCTTGACGATGCGCCAGGTCGCGTCCAGCGGCCGGCGCAGGCGCGGGGCGGGGATGTCGCCGGTGGCGACGTCGGGCCCGACGCTCATCGAGCTGTCCTCATGCCGAGATCCTCGGGTCGAGGCGGAAGTAGAGGAGGTCGGCGATGTAGTTGGCGACGACGACGGACAGCGTCAGGATGAGGAACGCACCCTGGAGGACCGGGTAGTCGCGGCTGAAGATCGCCTCGTAGGTGACGAGGCCGATGCCCGGGTAGGAGAAGACCGCCTCGACGAGGATCGCCCCCGCGACGACGTACCCGAGCGTGAGCGCGACCAGCGTGACGATCGGGAGGAGCGCGTTCCTGAACGCGTGCTTCCACACGATCGCCCAGTTGGCGAGGCCCTTCGCGCGGGCAGTGAGGATGTAGTCCTCCCCGAGCGTCTCTAGCATGGAGGAGCGCACGATGAGCGCGTACTCCCCGTACAGGACCAGGCCGAGCGTGAGCGACGGCAGGATCATGTGCTCGAGCCGGTCGAGGATCACCTCCCAGGTCGACGGATCGGTGAACTCGATGAACGGGTCGGAGATCCCGGAGCTCGGCAGGACGCCCGAGAAGAGGATCAGGAGCATGAGCCCGAGCCACTGGGTCGGGAGCGAGTAGAAGACGAGCGCGCTCAGGAGCCCGCCCCAGTCGGCGAACGTCCCTCTCCTCCAGGCGGCGATCACCCCCACGAGGATCCCGAAGACGATCGAGAAGAGGTAGCCGAGCCCGACCATCGGCAGCGTGTTCAGGATCGGGTCGCGCAGCTCGTCCCACACCGGCTGGCGCGAGACGAACGAGAGCCCGAGGTCGCCCTGGGCGAGGCCCTGGAGGTAGATCCAGTACTGCTCGAGCTTCGACTTGTCGAGGCCGAGCTCCGCGTAGAGCGCGTCGCGGAACTCGGGCGTGCAGTTGCGGCACCCGCGCAGGCTCGAGGTCGCGTCGCCGGGCGCCGCCCGGAAGAGCACGAAGTTGAGCGTCAGCGCGACGAAGACCGTGATGATCGCGAACACGGTGCGCTTGAGGACGTAGTCCGCGCCCCTCACGACGTGTCAGTCTCCGCCTGCTCGCCTGCTCGCCGGCTAGCTCACTCCACCTGGTGCGGGTCGGTCCACGGCAGCTTCGAGTAGGCGATCAGGTCGGGGTGGAACCCGTCCCAGTTGTTCCGCCAGGCCGTGATGTAGTCGACGACGACGAGCTGGATGTACGGCCGGTCGGCCTGCATGATGTCCTGCATCTCCCAGACGATCTCCTTGCGGGCCTCCTGGTCGACCGTGATGCCCTGCTCCTTGTAGAGGTCGTCGTACTCGGGGTTGCAGTAGCCGGTGTCGCTCCAGCCGCCGTACTGGTCGCACGTGAGGACGGAGAGAACGAAGTCCGGGTCGAGGTAGCCGACCCAGCTCCACATCGACATGTCGAAGTCGAGGTACTGCCAGTCGGGCGCGCCGATCGCCTCGAACGCCGTCGTGTCGTCGAGCGCGTTCGGCGTCACCTTGACCCCGAGCTCGTCGAAGCCCTTCTGCACGATCTCGAAGGTGCGCTGGATGCCCTGGACGCCCGTGGGCGTGATGATCTCGTACTCCATCTTGTGCCCGTTGGCGACCCGGATGCCGTCGGAGCCGCGGGCATACCCGAGCTCGTCGAGGATGCGGTTCCCCTCGTCCGGGTCGTACGGCAGCGGCTGGATCTCCGGGTTCATCCACATGCCGGTGATCGGCGCCACGATGCTCGCCACCGGCCGCGCGTTCCCGCCCCAGACGACCTCGGCGATCTCGTCGCGGTTGATCGCGTACTCGAAGGCCTCGCGCACCTGCGGCTCGAGGAGCTCCGTGTTCTCGGGCTTCTTCGGGTTCGAGTTGAAGATGAAGTTGTTGATCTGGGTGGAGTCCACCTTGTTGACGACGAGCTCGTCGTTCGCCTCGAGGGTCCCCACGGCGTTCGGCGGCACCTCCTCGACGAAGTCCAGCTCCCCGCCCTGGAACGCCGTGAGGAGGGCGTCCTCGTTCTCGAAGTGCTGGTAGCCGACGGCGTCGACGTGCGGGGCGGGCCCGTAGTACGTCGGGTTCTTCTCGAAGATCGTCGTGCCCTTCCCGTCGAACTGGGTGACGACGAAGGGGCCGGCGCCGACGACCGGCAGCTCGTCCTGCGGGTTGAAGGCCTTGAGGCCCTTGCCGTCGTTGCCCATCTTCGGCTCCCAGATGTGCTTCGGGAGGATGAAGAACTGCTGCAGCTGCGGCAGGACGTTGCCGACCGGCGTCGAGTACGTGACCACGAGCGTCTGCGGATCCGGCGCCGAGAGCGTTTCCACGTTCGCCAGGAAGGGCGCCAGGATCGAGGTCGGCCCCTTCGCGTACTTGAGGACGGTCTCACCCGTCCACACGGCGTCCTCGGCCGTCAGCGGCGTGCCGTCCGACCACTCGCCCGGGCGCAGGTTGAACGTCCACGTGAGCCCGTCCTCGGAGGTCTCCCAGCTCTCGGCCCAGTCGCCCTCCCACTCGAACTCCGGGCTGTACTGGACGAGGAGGGGGTACATGATGACGAACGCCTGGTACGACTCGGAGTTGAAGGCGACGAAGGGGTTGAGCGAGTCGATCTCCCCGGTCGTGCCGATGCGGAGGATTCCGCCTTCGACGACGTTTCCGCCCTCGTCCGTCTCGGTCGTCCCCGTCCCGGTCGCCGTCCCGTCTTCGTCGTCGTCGCCGCCGCACGAGGCGGCCGCCACGACGAGCGCGAGGAGCGCCAGGAACCACAGCACGCGCTTCGTCATCTCAGTCTCCCTCTCCCCCCGTTGCCAGGCCGGACCCCTCGAACGTGAGCGTCCTGGCGTCCGCGTCCAGCGTCGCAGGGACGCCGAGCGGAATGGTCGCCAGGTGCTTTCCGTGGCCCAAGGGGAGTTTGTATAGCACGGGGACGCCGAGCGGCTCCAGGTGGACCTCCAGCACGTCCTCCAGGGTCCGCGTCCGCGGCCAGCCGTGCGGGTGGTCGCCCCAGTCGCACTTCTCCATGTCTCCTACTACGACTCCGGCGACCTCCTGGAGTTTGCCGGCCTGCGCCAGCTGGGTCAGGATCCCGTCCAGCTGGTAGGGCGGCAGGTAGTAGTCCTCGAAGAAGAAGATCGCGCCGTCGAGCTCGACCTCCCAGGGCGTGCCCATGGTCTGCGCGAGGAGCCAGAGACAGCCGCCGGCGAGCGGCGCGGTGGCCTTCCCGCCGCGGAGCGTCCGCACGTAGGGGTCATCCGGATCGGCCGGGAGGGCCCCGGCGCCGCCGCCGCGCAGGACGGCCACGAGCCGCTCCCTCGAGAAGGCCGTCGTCTCCGTGTCGCCCATCCCCATGAGCCCGTTGCCGTAGAACGTGGCCAGCCCGGCGCGCTGGCGCAGGACGACGTGGAGCGCGGTGATGTCGCTGAAGCCGACGAACGGCTTCGGGCTGGCCGCGATCGCCGCGAGGTCGAGGTGTGGGATCACCTGGGCCGAGCCGTAGCCGCCCTGGAGGCACTGGACCGCGTCCACCTCCGGGTCGGCGAAGAGGGCGTTCAGGTCGGCGGCCCGGTCGCGGGGGTCGCCGGCCACGAAGTCGTCGCGGGCGAGGACGTGCTCGCCCAGCTTGACGCGGTAGCCCTGCGCATCCCACCACTCGATCCCCCGGAGGAGGTCCGAGCGGCGCTCGTACGGGCTCGCCGGTGCGGCGACGCCGATCGTGCCGCCGTCCGGGAGCGGCCTGCCGAAGCGCGTGGCGGCGATCACGGATACGGCTCGAAGCGGTACGCCTGGGCCTCGGAATCGCACGGGTTCCCGCGGCCGTACGTGATCTCGCCGGCGGTGACGTCGGCGACGCACCAGAAGACCGTCTTCACCGCCTTCGGCTCCTCGCCGTGGCGGCAGATCGCGTTCTCGCCGTTCTCGTGGTCGGCGAGGAGCCCGCGCAGCCGCTCGGCGGTGAAGCCGCCGCCGGTGGCCAGCTCGCGGGCGCGGTCGAGCCGCGCGCACGAGCTCTCGTAGTCGCCGGGGCGCTCGAAGGCCCGCATGTCGGCGCGGTCGTAGTGGTTCGTGTGCGCGAGGAAGCCGCCCCGGGGCTTGTCGATCCCCGCGCTCGTCGCGGAGGCCTCGACGTTGACGGCGGCGCCGTCGCGGTGGGCGAGCACCCAGTTGTAGGCGGACGACCGGGCCGGATGGAGGCTCGCGTCGACGGCCTCGTCGAGGCTCCGGCGGGTGAGGACGTCCCGCACCTGGAGGAGACGTGGGATGCCGACGCGCTCGTCGTTCGGCGAGACCTCGTTGCCGGTGACGGAGAGGCCGGCGCCGTTCCAGCCGACGCTGATCCACGGCCCGCTCCCCAGCGTGAAGACGACCGGCTCGCCCGGGACGCGCCACTCGACGGCGACGATGCCCGGCTCGTCCTCGGCGTAGAGGTCGTTCGTGTGCGCGACGAGCAGGTGGCCGCCGGCCGTCCGCGCGCCGGTCGCGACGAGGTCGCTGCAGCCGGTCGGCGCCTCGGCGGGGGCGAGCTCCTCGACGGAGGCGGCGAAGACGGCGAGGGGGTCGAGGCCGGCGCCCTCCGCTGCGCCGTCGAGCTCCTCGACGATCCAGGGGAGGTGCTCCAGGGTCGCGGCCCGGTAGCGCGCGATGAGCTCCGCGTCGAACGGCGCCTCGGCCATGCGGGCCATCTCGCCGGCCGTCGCCTCGCCGACCTGCCGGCCGGCCTCGCGGTGGCTCCCCGCCGCTCTGATCAGCGGGATCGGCGGCGGTGTCACACGGTCTCCCGCGGCTCGCGCCGCTCGGGCAGCGGCCAGGAGAGGAGCTCGCGCACGAACCCGACGCACTCCTCGACGGCGGCAGCGAGAAGCGCCTCGCCCTTCGCCGCCGTCGCCTTCGTCGCGTCGCCCTGGACGCCGGTCGCCGAGAAGGACGACCACCAGGGCATGACCTTCAGCGGCCCGTCGGCCCAGTCCATGAAGGCGTGCTCGCCGTCCGGGTAGCCGCGCTCGTCGACCGCCTTCGCCATGTCCACGGCGTCCGGGTCGAGGGCGAGGTAGATGGAGGTCTCCAGCTCGCAGGCGTGGCCCATGCCGCCGCGCTCCGACTCGCGCAGCTCGCCGACGCGGGCGAGCGCTGCCTTCCCGGAGAGGTAGAACGCCGCGGCCGAGAGGACGCCGGGGTGCTCGACCCCGACGAGCCGCGCCGCCGCCTCGACGAAGTTCTGGTTCGAGCCGTGGCCGTTCAGGAAGAGCAGCCGGCGGAAGCCGTGCCGGGCGAGCGACGTGCCCACGTCGGTGCAGTAGCGCGTGAACGTGTCCCAGCCGATCGTGATCGGCCCGGGGAAGTCCATGTGGTGCGGCGAGTAGCCGTGCGGGATCGGCGGCAGGAGGACGATCTCGTCCGGCGCCGCCTCCGCCGTCCTCCGGCAGACCTCGGCCGTGATGCGCAGGTCGGTGTCGATCGGCAGGTGCGGCCCGTGATCCTCGAGCGTCGCCACCGGGATCAGGCAGACGCGCTCCTCGGAGGCCGCCCGGCGCACCTCCGGCCAGGTCAGGCGCTCGTACAGGAGCGGCGTCCCCCACATGGCCTAGGCCAGGGTGGCCTGGACGGTGATCTCGGGCACGCCCGTGAGGGCTCCGGAGACCGGGCAGCCGTCCTTCGCCCCGTCGGCGGCCGCGCGGAAGCCGGCCTCGTCGATCCCGGGCACCGTCCCGCGCACGGTCAGGGCGATCTTCGTGATGCCCTCGCCCGGCTGGAAGGTCACGGTCGCGCCGGTCTTGAGCTCCTCCGGCGGCGTGCCGGCGCCGGCGAGGGCGTGCGACAGCGCCATGGAGAAGCAGGCGGCGTGCGCGGCCGCGATCAGCTCCTCGGGGCTCGTGCGCCCGGCGGGCTCCTCCGCCCGCGAGGCCCAGGTCACGTCGAGGGGCCCGAAGGCGCCGCTGCCGACGCTGTCGATCGTCCCGCTCCCCTCCGTGAGGCTCCCGTTCCAGGTGACCTCGGCGTGGCGGTCGGTGGCCATGCGTTCCCCTTCCGGTCGTTGACGCCAGCGACTGTACCGCGGCGCGCGCGGCCGCTGCTGCTACCGTTCCCGTAACAGGCCGGCGACGGGCCGGCCGTGAGATGAGCTTCTCGTTCCTCCTTCGGGCGTTCGGGCAAGGCGAGTCTCGAACCGAACGAACAGGAGTAGAACGTGTCTCAGAAGTCTTTCCGTGCGCTTGGCGTGTCCGAGTCTGTCGCCGACACGCTGGCCGCCCGCGGGTTCACCGCGCCCTTCGACATCCAGGCGCTCGTCCTCCCCGACGCGCTCGCCGGGCTGGACATCCTGGCCAAGTCGCCGACGGGCTCGGGCAAGACCCTCGCCTTCGCGCTTCCCATCGTCGAGCGAGTCGAGTCCCGCGACGGCAAGCCGAGCGTCCTCATCCTCGTCCCCACCCGCGAGCTCGCCCAGCAGGTCACCGACGAGCTTCGCTCGGTGGCGACGCCGAAGGGCCTCCGCATCGCGCCGGTCTACGGCGGCGTCCCGCTGAAGAGCCAGGCCGCGAAGGCGCGCGAGTCGCACGTCGTCGTCGCGACGCCCGGCCGCCTCGAGGATCTCGCCCAGCGGCGCCTGCTCGCGCTCGACCGCATCCGCATCCTCGTCCTGGACGAGGCCGACCGGATGCTGGACATGGGCTTCAAGCCCCAGGTCGACAAGCTCGTCCGGCGCGTCCCGCGCAACCGGCAGACGATGTTCTTCTCGGCGACCCTCGACGGCGAGGTCGGCGAGCTCGCGCGGGCCTACACCTCGAGCCCTTCGCGCTTCTCCGCCGAGCTCCCGGCCGACCGGGACTACGGCGAGATCGAGCACCGCTTCGTTCCCGTCGAGCAGTCGACGAAGGTCGAGACGCTGGTCGAGCACCTCCAGGGCTCGAGCGGGCTGACGCTTGTCTTCGTGCGGACGAAGCGCGGGGCCGATCGCCTCGTCTCGCGGCTCCGCCGCCACGGGGTCAAGGCGGACTCGCTTCACGGCGACATGTCCCAGTCGTCGCGCCGGCGGGCGCTCGAGCGCTTCGAGCGGGGCACCGTGCCGGTGCTCGTTGCGACGGACGTCGCCGCCCGGGGCCTCGACATCGACGACGTCGAGCACGTCATCAACTACGACCCGCCCGAGGAGGACAAGGGCTACCTCCACCGCACCGGCCGCACCGGCCGCGCGGGGCGCAGCGGCATCGCGATCACTTTCGTTCTCCCCGAGCAGCAGGCGGAGACGAGCCGCGTCGCCGGCCGCCTGGGCCACCGGGAGCAGTTCGAGAGCTCCGGGATGAAGTCCTCGCGGTCGAAGCTCGTCTACACGAGCCGCCGCGGGCGCCGCTCCAAGTGGTAGGCGCCGCCCCGCGTCCGTGATCGAGACCCTCCTGCTCGACCAGGAGACGGTCACGCGCCTCCTCCGCCCGCGCGACCTCCTCGATGCGCTCACGGACGGGTTCCGGTCGCTGAGCGCCGGCGAGGTCGTCGCGCCGACCCGCCTCGAGCTGACGGTCGAGAAAGGGTTCTGCCTGTCGATGCCGGCCTGGCGGCCCGGCGGCCGCTTCGCGGTCAAGCTCGTGAACGTCTTCGAGGGGAACGGCGAGCTCGGCCTCCCCTCCCACCAGGCCGTCATCAACGTCTTCGACTCCGAGACGGGCACCTGCGAAGCCGTGCTGGACGGAACGGCGATCACCGCTCTGCGCACGGCCGGCGCGGCCGCGGTCTCGGTCGAGCTCCTCGCCCGCCCCGACGCGAAGGTCATGACGATCATCGGCGCCGGCGTCCAGGGGCGCGCTCACCTCGAGCTCGTCCCCCACGTCCGGGAGGTCGAGGAGATCCACGTCGGCTCTCTCCGGCTCGAGGACGCGGAGCGGCTCGCCCAGGCCGATCCGCGGGCATCCGCGGTCTCGAACTGGCAGGAGGCCGTCGAGACGTCCGACATCGTCTGCCTGTGCACGCACGGCGGGCAGGCGGTGATCGACGCCGGCTGGGTCGCCGACGGCGCCCACGTCACGTCGGTCGGCTACAAGGAGCCCGCGGGCGAGCTGCCCCGCGAGCTGCTCGACCGGGGCTCGCTGTTCCTGGAGACCAGGCTCGCCTTCGAGCCCCCACCGACAGGGTGCTTCGAGCTCGAGGGGCTCGATCCGGCCCAGGGGACGGAGCTCGGTGAGGTGCTCGCCGGTGACCAGCCCGGGCGCAGCTCGGACGGGGAGATCACGGTCTACAAGGCGATGGGCCACGCGATCGAGGACCTTGTCGTCGCAGAGCTCGTGCTCGACGCAGCGCGCCGCGAGGGCGCCGGGCAGCAGGTCCGTCTCTAGCTCGAGCCGTGCGCAGGCCGGCGCGTGCGCGCCGCGTACCTGTCCCGCGCGGCGAGCGCCACGACCACGGCGGTCGCCCAGACGGCGAGCACGAGGCCCGACGCGACGAGCGCCACGGGGACGAGCGCCGCGAGCGCTCCGATCGCCACGATGCGCGACCAGGGCATGTACTCCCAGATCGACCAGTTGAAGAGCGCGTTGCCGGCGAGGTAGAGCGCCGGGCCGCCGAGGATGAGCGCCGTCGTCTCGACCGTGGCCGGGTCGAGGGGGTGGGCGATGAGCTCCTCGTGGCGGCCGCGGTCACGATGATCCCGGCGATCATCGGGATGTGGAAGTCGGAGTAGGCCGAGCGGCCCAGCCGGCCCGACGAACGCGACCACGAACGCGACTGTGGTCTCCGGCGCGACGGGCAGCTCGCCGAACCCGGCGCCGGTGACGATGATCGACTCGCCGAGCGGCCGCGATCGAACGCCTCGGGGATCGCGGCGGACACGCGCTGCATGATCCGGCTGCGGCCGGACGCGGTCGGCGGCGCTCCGGCAGGCAAGCTTCCGGGGTGGCAGGACGGCGGCGTTGGGAGGGCTTCTCGCCCGGTGAGGCACCGGAGCGCCCCGCCGATCCCGCGGTGCGGAAGGCGAACCTCCGCCGGATCGTCTCGCTCTTCCGCCCCTACGGGCGGACGCTCCTCGCCGTCAACGCGCTGATCCTCGTCTCCGCGACGCTCGGCGTCATCCCCTCGTTCCTCCTCCGGGAGGTGCTGGACGTCGCCATCCCGGACGAGAACGTCGGCCTGCTCACCGCCCTCGTCGCGGGGATGATCGCCATCCCGGTCGCCACCGGCGTCCTCGGCGTCTGGCAGACGCTCCTCTCCAACCGGGTCGGCCAGGCGGTGATGCACGACCTGCGCACGGCCGTCTACCGGCATCTGCAGCGGCTGTCGCTCGCGTTCTTCACCCGCACGCGCACCGGCGAGGTGCAGAGCCGGATCGCCAACGACATCGGCGGGATCGAGAACGTCGTCACGTCCACCGCGACGTCGGTGGTCTCCAACGTGACCACGGTGCTGGCCACCGTCGTCGCCATGGTGCTCCTCGACTGGCGGCTGGCCGTCTTCGCGCTCGCGCTCCTCCCGCTCTTCGTCTACCTGACGAAGCGCGTCGGCGACCGGCGACGGGCGGTGACCGCCGAGCTGCAGGCCTCGCTCGCGGACGTCTCGTCCATCGTGCAGGAGTCGCTCTCGGTCTCCGGGATCCTGCTCGGCAAGACGATGGGCCGCTCCGCCGACCTGGCCGAGCGCTTCGGCGCCGAGTCCTCGCGGCTGGCCGACCTGGAGGTGCGGAGCCGGATGACCGGCCGCTGGATGATGGCCGCGATCCAGACGACCTTCGCCGTCATGCCCGCCCTCGTCTACTGGTTCGCCGGCTGGACGATCGCCAGCGGGAGCGACACGATCACGATCGGGACGCTCGTCGCCTTCACCACGCTCCAGGCCCGGCTCTTCTTCCCGATCGGGTCGCTCCTGGGCGTGCAGGTCGAGGTGCAGAGCTCGCTCGCGCTCTTCGACCGGATCTTCGAGTACCTCGACCAGCCGGTGGAGATCGTCGAGGGGACGCGCACGCTCGAGCGCCCGCGCGGCGACGTCGCCTTCGAGCGCGTCCGTTTCCGCTACGGCGACGGCGTCTGGACGCTCGACGACGTCGGCTTCTCGGTGCCCGCGGGGACGACTACCGCGCTCGTCGGCGAGACGGGCTCCGGCAAGACGACGTGCGCCTACCTCGTCGCCAGGCTCTACGACGCGACCGAGGGCCGGGTCACGATCGACGGGGTCGACGTCCGCGATCTCACCTTCGAGTCGCTGGCGGCCGCGGTCGGCGTCGTCTCGCAGGAGACCTACCTCTTCCACGCGAGCGTTCGCGAGAACCTGCGCTTCGCCCGGCCCGACGCCTCCGACGAAGAGATCGAGGAGGCCGCGCGCGCCGCGCAGGTGCACGAGCTCATCGCCTCGCTGGCCGAGGGCTACGACACCGTCGTCGGCGAGCGCGGGTACCGCTTCTCCGGCGGCGAGAAGCAGCGGATCGCCATCGCGCGAACGATCCTCCGCAACCCGCCGATCCTCGTCCTCGACGAGGCGACCTCCGCGCTCGACGCGCAGACCGAGCGGGCGGTCCAGGAGGCCCTGGAGCGCCTGGCCGAGGGCCGGACGACGATTGCCATCGCCCACCGCCTCTCCACCGTGCGCGATGCCGACCAGATCGTCGTCCTCGACCGCGGCCGCGTCGCCGAGCTCGGCACGCACGACGACCTCCTCGCCCGCGGCGGGCGGTACGCGTCCCTGGTCTTCCGGGACGCGGACACCGCCGCGGCGGCCCTTACCGAGTCTTAGGCGAGCTCTTCCGAATCCTTGCCTGCGTCACGGCGAATCCTCAGCCGCGCCTCCGTAGCGTCCGGGTGGGAGTCAACGGACAGGAGGGAGAGAAAGATGCGCACCCCGAGGATCCTCGTCACGGTCGTCGCCGTCGCGGCCGCCGTGCTCGTCGCGGCGCTTCCGGCGGCGGCCGGAGGCGGCAAGGAGGTCATCCGCACCGGCAGCTGCTCGGGCTCGGCCGACTGGAAGCTGAAGCTGAAGCACGACGACGGCCGGATCGAGACGGAGTTCCAGGTCGACCAGAACGTGAACGGCCAGCGCTGGCGCGTCGTGCTGCGCCGGGACGGCGTCCGCTTCTTCCGCGGGATCCGCACGACGCACGCGCCCAGCGGCTCGTTCGAGGTAACCCGCCGCCCGCGGAACCCCGCCGGTCCCGACCGGATCACCGCGCGGGCCGTCAACCTGAAGTCGGGCCAGGTCTGCCGGGCGGCCGCCACGATCTAGCGGCTCGCGGCCCCGGCGGCTCTCTCCCCGCCGGGGCCTTCCCTCGGGGACTCGTACATATCCGAGCGCACGATCAGTGCTCTCCCCGATTGCGCGGGGGTGGGCGGGCAGGACGATGCGGGCATGAGCTCCGAGACGGCCGCGCCCCTTGGTCGCGAGAACGCGAGGCTGTCGGCTTCGCCGCCGCTGATCGCGCTCACGGACGTCGAGAGGACGTACCGCATGGGCAGGGTCGACTACCGTGCCCTGCGCGGTATCGACCTCGAGATCGCGGCCGGCGAGATGGTCGCGGTCGTCGGCCCGTCGGGCAGCGGCAAGTCGACGATCCTCAACCTGATCACGGGAATCGACCGGCCGACGGCGGGGACGGTCACCGTGGACGGGCGGAGCCTCGGCGAGCTCAGCGAGGAGGAGCTGGCGGTCTGGCGGGGAGCGAACGTCGGCATCGTCTTCCAGTTCTTTCAGCTCCTGCCGACCCTGTCGGCGCTCGAGAACGCCGTCCTGCCGCTCGACTTCGCCCGCTGGCGCTCCAAGGGCGAGCGCTTCGAGCGGGCGCGGCGGAACCTCGAGCTGGTGGGGCTCGGCGACAAGGCCGACCACCTGCCGGCCGAGCTGTCGGGAGGCGAGCAGCAGCGGGTCGCGATCGCACGCGCTCTCGCCTCCGACCCGAAGCTGATCGTCGGCGACGAGCCGACCGGGAACCTCGACACGGTGACGGCCGCGGAGATGTTCGAGCTCCTCCGGCGGCTGAACGCCGAGGGGAAGACGGTGCTGTTCGTGACGCACGACCGCGAGCTGGCGGCCCGCGCGCACCGGGTCGTCACGATTCGCGACGGCCTCGTGGTCGACGGCTGAGGCGGCGCGGATGGTCTCCGCCACCCTCCGCAAGTCGGTCACCGACCTCTCCCGGCGCCGCGCGCGGACGCTGTTCGCCGTGCTCACGCTCGCGCTCGCGGTGGCGAGCATCGCCTTCTTCGCGATCCCGACGCTGATCGACCGCTCGATGCAGGAGGAGGTGCGCGCCGGCCGGCTCGCCGACGCGACCCTGAGCATGAGCCCCCTGCCGCTCACGGCCGACGAGCTGTCGGCGCTCGCGGCCCTCCCGAACGTCGAGGCGGTCGAGCCGCGCTCGAGCCTGGACACCCGCGTCCTCGTCGGCGAGCGTCGTGCCCGGGCGCTCGTCATCGGGGTGAGCGACTTCGCGCAGCAGCGCGTCGACGTCGTGCGCGTCGAGTCCGGGACGCCGCCGGGGCGGGGCGAAGTCCTGGTCGAGGTGCAGGACGCCAACACAGGCGTCTTCGACGGCCGTGCCGGCGAGACGGTGACGGTGGTCGGCGCGGGCGGGGCCGCCGCGGAGACCGGCCTCCGCATCAGCGGCAGCGGGCGGAGCCTCCCCGGCGGCGAGGTCGTCCAGGACGAGGACCTCGTCGTCCTCTACGCGACCGCAGACACCGTCGCGGAGCTGAGCGGCGAGCACGGCTACGACCGGCTGGCGCTGCTCCTGGACGACACGAGCCCGGCCGCGGCGGCCGGCACGATCGAGGACGTCCGCGAGTACCTCGGCACGGTGCCGGGGTTCGCCGGGTTCTCCGACCTGCCGGAGGCGCGCGCGCCCGGCGACTGGCCGGGGAAGGCGGAGACCGAGCAGTTCGCCGACCTCCTCAGCGTGATCACGCTGCTGGCCCTCCTCTCGGCGCTCGTCCTCATCTCGAACACGATGACGACGCTCGTCGCCGAGCAGACGGGCGAGATCGGCGTCATGCGCGCGGTCGGCGCCCGGCGACGGCAGGTGGCGGCCGTGTACATAAGGACGGCCGTGCTGCTCGGAGCGCTCGGCGCCGTCGTCGGCGTCGCGCTCGGGATCGGGCTCGCCAACCTGCTCGCCCGCTACTTCGGCTCCATGTTCTGGGCCGTGGATGTCGGCTTCGGCGTTGACGTGACCGTCGTGCTCGTGAGCATCGCGGTCGCGCTGCTCGGCCCCCCGCTCGCCGCGCTCCCTGCGATCCGCCGCGGCGTCCGCATCGACCTGCGCGAGGCGCTCGAGTCGTCGGGCTCGGCGGTCGGCGGCCAGGACGGCGGCGACCGGCTCCTGCGCCGGCTGGGCTTCCTGCCGCGCACGATGCAGATCGGGCTGCGCAGCGTGGGTCGGCGCAAGCGCCGCAGCCTCGCCACCGTGCTGATGGTCGCGCTCGCGGTGGGCAACCTGCTCGCGATTCTCGGGCTGGCGGCCGCCGTCACCCAGACCACGCGCGCCGAGTGGGACGACCACGTCGAGGACATCCGCATCTGGACGACGGGGCGCGCTCCCTTCGACGAGAGCGCCGCGGACGCGATCCGCTCCACGCCCGGCGTCGCCGAGGCACAGCCGGCGCTTGTCAACGAGGTGGAGCTGGCCGGCGAGCAGGCCTTCGTCTGGGGCGTCGTCCACGAGCCGCTGCTCCGCTACCGCCTGGCCGAGGGGCGCTGGTTCAGCGTCGCCGAGGCGGAGCGGCGCGAGCCGGTCGCCGTGATCGAGCGCAACGTCGCCCGCATAACTGGCGTCGAGGTCGGCGACCGGGTCACGGTCGCCACGGCGGTCGGGCCGGCCGAACTTCGCATCGTCGGGATGGCGGACAACCAGCAGGAGGACGGGACCGTGCTGTTCGTCCCGCTCACGACGCTTCGGTCGCTGCTCGACCGGCCCGACGCCGCGACCACGTACTGGGTCCGCACGTCGTCCCCCGACGAAGCGGTCGTCGACCGGACGATGACCCTGCTCGAGGACCGCCTCGCCGCGCTCGGCTACGAGACCGGCGGCGAGATCACCTACGTCGCGGTGCGCGACGAGGTCGCCGAGAACCGCACGCTCACGACCTCGGTGGCCGTGCTCGGCTTCCTGATCGTCGCCATGAGCATGGTCGGGCTGGCGAACGCGATCACGACGAGCGTGCTCGAGCGGACGCGCGAGATCGGCGTCCTGCGCTGCATCGGCGCGCGGGCGCGCGACGTCCGCCGCATCTTCGCCACCGAGGGGATCGCGCTGGTCGTCGCCGGCTGGCTGCTGGGGATCCCGGTCGGCCTCGTGCTCAACCGCCTCCTCGTCTGGCTCGTGCAGGAGGTCGTGAACGTCGACATCCCCGCCCTCTTCCCGCCCTGGAACATCGTGCTCGCCCTCGTCGGGACGATCGTCCTCGCACTCCTCGTCCTGGCCCTGCCGCTCCGCCGGGTCGTCCGCCTGCGTCCGGGCGAGGCGCTGCGCTACGCCTGAGCCGGGAGGTTCCGATTCGGACGTTCCGGGAAGTGACCCTCAGCGGGATGCGCAACCCGCCCGTCAAACGAGGAGGGGGCATGTACATCGGGATAGGAACAGTCGCGCTGATTCTCATCATCGTGCTGCTCATCTGGCTCCTCTGAGAGGAAGGAAGGAAGGAACGAACGCATGACGAGCACAGACATCTGGACGTACCGTGAGGCCGCGGTCCTCGGCGTCGACGTGGCCCGTGGCGTCGACATCGCCGGCTTCGGCGTCGAGGCCGTCGACGGCGGCATCGGCAAGGTCGACGAGGCGACCTACGACGTGGGCACGAGCTACATCGTCGTCGACACCGGTCCCTGGATCTTCGGCAAGAAGGTCCTGCTTCCGGCGGGCGTGGTCGAGCGGATCGATCTCGATGAGGAGAAGGTCTACGTGAACCGGACGAAGGACCAGATCAAGGACTCGCCCGAGTTCGACGAGGCCTCGTACCGCGACGAGGGGTACCGAACCGCGGTCGGCAGCTACTACGGCCCCGAGGGCCGCGGCTACGTGCGCTAGGACGGTGGCGGGGCGACGGGGGCGGCGGGCGGAGAGCCCGCCGCCCCCGGGCCGTTCAGGGATGCGGCCCGGCTGCCGATGGTCCTTTCGTGGCGGCCGTCGACTGGGACGACTTCGACCTCGAGCCCCTCGCCCGCGAGCTGCGGGAGAACGTCGGCGGTCCGGACGGCGAGAAGATGGTCTGGGCCTTCGAGCAGGCGCTGCGCGTCGCGCGGATCGACCCGGACCTCCTGAACTACGCCCTGGCTGCGGTCGCATGCTTGCTCGCGCACTCGTCGGGTGAGCCGCCCCGCGTGGTGCTCGACGCGTTCTCCCGCCGCTCGGTCCCGGACGGCGAGTGGCGAGACCGCTACGCCGTGCTCTTCTCCGGCTGAGCCTGCGGGCTTAACGCCCCCTTAACCTGGCTCAACCGGGACTTCACGGGGCGGGGGTTATAAGAAGTCCATGGACTCGGGCTCGGGGCTGGCTCGCATGGGGTCGCTCGTCTTCGCAGCGCTGCTCGGCGGCGGGGCGGCCGTCGGCATCAGCGCCGCGGTCGGCCTCGGCGACGGCACCGACACGGTGGTCACGACCGTCGGGGCCGTGCCGGCGGCGACCACGACGGAGGAGACCAGCTTCGAGGCGGCCGACACCGACTCCAAGTCCGTCCAGCAGATCTACGAGGACGCCGGCCCCGGGGTCGTCCAGGTGACGTCGACCTCCGTCGTCACCGACAACCCCTTCTTCGGCCCGCAGTCCGCGTCCTCCCTCGGCTCCGGCTTCGTCGTCGACCGCGACGGCTACATCGTCACGAACTTCCACGTGATCGACGGCGCGCAGGAGATCGAGGTCAATTTCTCGGGCGACGACCGCGTCCCGGCGACGATCGTGGGTTCGGATCCTTCGACCGATCTCGCCGTCTTGAAGATCGACGCGCAGTCCCGAGCTCTGACCCCCCTCCCCCTCGGCAACTCGGACGAGGTGCACGTCGGGGACGCGGTCGTCGCCATCGGGAACCCCTTCGGCCTGGAGCGCAGCGTCACGGCCGGCATCATCAGCGCGCTCCAGCGGGACATCACCGCGCCGAACGGCTACACGATCGACAAGGTCATCCAGACCGACGCGCCCATCAACCAGGGCAACTCCGGTGGCCCCCTCCTGAACGCGCAGGGCGAGGTGATCGGCGTCAACTCGCAGATCGAGACCGAGACCGGTGGCAACGTCGGCATCGGCTTCGCCGTCCCGGTGAACACGGTCAAGGAGGTCGTCTCCCAGATCAAGGAGAGCGGCAAGGTCGAGCACGCCTACCTCGGCGTCCGGATGCAGGACGTCACCCCCGAGCTCGCGGAGACGGTCACCGTGCCGGTCGAGGAGGGGGTCATGATCGTCGGCGTGGTCGAGGGCAGCCCCGCCGACCAGGCCGGCCTCCAGGGCGGCGACCAGCAGGTGATCGTCGGCGGCCGCAGCTACGTCCTGGGCGGCGACATCGTCACCTCCGCCGACGGCCAGGCCGTCACCTCCGCCGACGACCTCCGCCGGATCATCATGGAGAAGTCCCCCGGCGACCCGATGACGCTGGAAATCCAGCGGGGCCAGGCACAGCGAACTGTAGATGTCACTCTCGGGCAGCAGCCCGCCCAGCCGGGCGGGTAGCAGGCCCGCGGCCCCTCCCCCCAGGGGCTGACCGGTCGGAGGCCCGTCTGCCTGCCCGGGCCTCCGACCACCCTCCCCCTTCTAGACTCGCTCGGTGATCGCGCATCGCTTCGGCGAGTCGCCCCCGTTCTCCGTAGGTCTCGAGGAGGAGCTCTTCGTCCTCGACGCGGAGACGCTGGAGTCGGCCTCCGTGCCCGACGGCGTCCTCGACGGCGAGCGCTTCAAGGCCGAGCTGTTCACGACGATGCTCGAGCTGACCACGGGCATCCACGCGGACGTCATGGAAGCGGTCGAGGAGCTCGCACGGCTACGGGTCGAGGCGCGGCGGCGCGTGCGCGAGCACGGGCTCGAGCTGGCGGCGGTGGGGACGTGGCCGACTGCCGTCCTCGGCGAGCAGCCGGTCACCCCGCTCGAGCCGCTCCAGCGCTTTGCCGAGCACGCGGGCCCGTCGGCGCTCCGGCAACACTGCGCCGGGCTCCACGTCCACGTCGGCGTCGCGAGCGCCGAGGAGTGCATGGGCCGGCTCGAGGCCGTGCTCCCGTGGCTTCCGTTCGTCCTTGCGCTCGCCGCCAACTCCCCGTACGCGAACGGGGCGGAGACCGGGCTCGCCTCGACCCGGGCGGAGCTCCTGACTCTGCTTCCGCGGGCCGGCGCCCCGCCCGCGTTTCGCGACTACGAGGACTTCGCGCGCTTCGCCGAGCTGCTCGTCGAGCTCGGCCTCGCCGACGATCTCATGCGGCTCTGGTGGGACGTCCGGCCGCATCCGCGCCTAGGGACGCTGGAGATCCGCGCCCCCGACCAGCCCACGCGCCTCGCGGCCACCGCGGCCCTCGCCCGGGCGTGCCACGCCCTCGTCGCGGAGGCCGACCCGGGCGCGAGGCCGGCCGACCGCGGCCTCTACGCCCAGAACCGCTGGGCCGCGTCCCGCTTCGGCGCGACGGCCGGCCTCGTCCACCCGGAGACGCGTCGGCTCGTCCGGCCCCGTGAGGCCTTCGGCGGCCTCGCCGGCCTCGACCAGGCCGGCGAGCAGCTCGAGGTCGGGCGCCGCGACGGCCTCCGTGCCCTGCGCGAGCACCTGGTGGCCCTCACATACGATGGCCTCTAGATGGCTGTCGTCTCCGAGACGTTGCAGGTGACGGGGATCCGCTGCGAGCGCTGCGTCCTGCGCCTCGGAGGCGCCCTGGGGAAGCTCGACGGGCTCGAGTCGGCGAACGCGAACCTGCTCGGCCAGGTCGTGCTCTCCTGGGACGACGAACGGGTGCGGCGCGACGAGATCGTCGCCGTGCTCGAGCGCGCCGGGTTCCGCCAGGCCGCATCCCTGCCGGAATAGCCGCCGGGAGCGGGGCGTTAGCTTGTTAGTGTCCGACGGATGGCAGAGGCCGAGACCGAAGCCCGCCGCCTGGCGACCGAGGCCCGTGACCGCGTCCGCTTCGAGGAGGAGGTCCTTGCGCTGGCAGACCAGGTCTACCGCGTCGCCCGGCGCCTGGTGTCGAGCCGCGAGGAGGCCGAGGATCTCGTCCAGGAGACCTACGCACGCGCCTTCCGCAGCTGGCGCTCCTACACCCCGGGGACGAACCTCCGGGCCTGGCTCATGCGGATCCTGACGAACCTCAATATCGACCGCGGGCGCCGCCAGCAGCGCGCCCCCGACATGCAGCCGATGGAGGAGGGCGACTACTTCCTCTACAACCGGCTCGAGGAGACGTCGGGCCCCGCCGCCGAGGAGCGGATCGTCGAGCGCCTCTCCCAGGACTCGATCGTCGAGGCGCTCGCCAGCGTGCCGCACGACTTCCGGGACGCGATCGTGCTCGTGGACATCGGCGACTTCTCCTACCAGGAGGCGGCGCAGATCCTCGACGTGCCCATCGGGACGGTCATGTCGCGGCTGCACCGCGGCCGCCGGATCCTCAAGGGCGAGCTCGCCGAGGCGGCGGTGGGGGAGGAGTCGTGACGGCCTCCTTCGAGCCGATCTGCGAGAAGTGCGAGGAGCTGATCCAGCCCTACCTCGACCGCGAGCTCAGCGAGGCGGAGCGGCTCGAGGCGGAGGGGCACCTGGCGGGCTGCGGGTACTGCAGCGAGCGCTACCGGTTCGAGGCCAGCCTGCGGCAGTACGTGCGGCAGGCCTGCTGCCAGGAGGAGATGTCCCCGGAGCTCAAGGCGAAGCTCGCCTCGCTGCGCACGCCCCTCGACGATTAGCCGTCTGTCCCGCCGCGGGCGCCGACGATGACGACGAGCCGGTTCGGGTCCTCGCCGCCCGGGAGGGCCGTGATGCCGACGCCGAGCTCGTCCGCGAGGCGCTGCGCGACCGCCTCGCCGCCGGGCGGGTAGTAGACGCGGGTCTCCGAGTAGTTGCGCCGGTCGGCGTTCCGCACCTCGCCGATGCCGTAGGCGAGGCCGGCGATCTCGTTGGCGAGGCCGGCGGCGGCGTTCCCGCGGCGCGTGCCGTTGTAGACGTCCACCTGGATCTCCCAGCGCTCCGGCAGCGGCGCGGCGGCGGCGGCCGGCTTCGGGGAGGGAGCGGGCGCGGCCGGCGGCGTGCCGGCGGGGAAGACCTGCGGCCGCAGCACGAAGACCATGAAGGCGGCGACGACGGCGACGAAGCCGAGGACGATCGCCCAGCGGCGGAGCGACCACCGCTCGACGACCGACTGGACGGGCAGGCCGGCGAGCTCGCGCGCCTCGCTCTCGGTGATTCCCAGCGCCGACGCGTAGACGACCGCCGCGGCGATGGCGTCGGTCGTCGTCGGAAAGCGGTAGGTCCGGCTCTCCTCCAGCGACTTGATGTCGTCGACCTCGAGGCTCGTGAGCTCGGCGGCCTCCTCCAGCGTCAGACGCCGGCGCAGGCGCGCCGTCACGAGCGGCGACGATGCTGCGTGTGCCTCCATCTGGCCCCTCGGTGTTCGGTGGGCGGCTCCTCCACCCTGCCTCTCTCATCGGCGCCGGCGGCCGCGCCTTGAGGGTCTATTCGGGCGGCGGACAGGGTCCGTCGCCGCTCTGAGCGGAGAGCGCGTACGTCCGCTCGCCGATATGCCCGGGAGCCATGCCGTAGGTGAGCAGGCTGAGGCAGTCGTCCTCGCGGGAGAAGTCCACGCGGAACGAGCTGGGGGCGGTTCCCGCGGCCTCGGCCTCGGGCCCGCTCGCCTGCACGACCCGCGTCTGCGACTCCCACTCCGGCCGGAGCTGCTCGACGAAGAATCCGACGACGTCCGCCTGCGTCGCTCCGGCCGGCGGCGCGTACAGGGCGCTCGTGACGATCTCGTCCGGGACTGGGAGGGCGTCGTCCCCGGTCGAGGTCTGGGTGATCCGCTGGATCTCGCGCGAGCCCGGGTACGGCTCCACCGAGTCGAGGATGGCGTTGTTCTCGTCCACTCGGCCGGTGTCGAGCTGCTGCCAGGCCGCGTAGCCGATGCCGGCCGCCAGCGAGAGGACGACGAACGCCGGGATCAGGATCACCGGGCGGAGCAGGCGGCGCCTCACGCGAGATCCTCGGGGCGGTCGACGTCGCCGGGGGCGCCCAGATCGTCGCAGGGGACGAGCAGCGGCTCGAAGGCGCGGAGGCCCTCGTCGGGGACGGACCTCCAGAGCTCGCGGTCGACGACGAGGGGGTGGCCGCGCACGCCGCCGTAGGCGGCGGCGACGAGCGGCGCGCCCGTCTCCCGCCAGGCGTCCACCACCCGGCCGACCGCCGCGGGCGCCAGCTCCGGGCCGTCGGCGAGGACGACCACGGCCGCCCCGGCCTCGTCCGGGAGCGCGGCGAGCCCGCAGCGGAGCGAGGCGCCCGGCCCGAGCTCCCAGTCCGGGCACGTGACCACGCGGACTCCGTCGAGCTCCAGCGGGTAGGCGCCGGCGACGACGACCACCTCGCCGGCGCGCGCCTCTCCGAGGCGCGCCAGCACCCGCGGCAGGAGCAGCCGCTGCTTCGGCGACCCGAAGCGCGTCGCCGCCCCGGCCGCGAGGACGACGGCCGGAAGGGCCACGTCCGGGGTCTGACCCCCGGGCATGTCCGGCGGGGACGTCACCGCCGTCGCGGTGGGCTCGCGCGCACCGCGGAACGATCGGCGCTCGGGTCGGCGGCCATGTCCCCCGCGGCCACGGACTGGGTCTGACCCCGGGGCATGGCGCTAGGGGACGGTGCGGTCAGGCATCGTCGGCGTCGACGGTCAGCGTCAGGATGTCCGCGACGTGGAGGAGCCGGAACGTGGCGCGGCTCAGGGCGCGCACCTCCGTCTCGTCCTCGGCCTCCGGGAGCGTCCGCCAGAGGTCGCGCGCGGCGGCGAGGAGCTCGGCGATCCGCTCCCGCGCCTCCGCGTGCCCGTCGCGCTCCGCGCAGGCGTTGAGCGCCAGCCCGAGCACGCCGATCGTGTCCGCCTGCCGCGTCCAGAGGAGCGGCGTCGCCATGGCGAGGTAGCCGTGGATCCGCGCGAAGGTGAGCGGCTGCTCGAGGAGCCGAGGGCCGCGCGGCGCGCTCAGGGGCGGCTGCGGCTCGCCGTCGGCGATGCGCGCCGCGGAGCGGCCGAGCATGTCGCGCACCTCGTCCTCGGAGAGGCGTGCGAGCCGCGCGGTGCGGAGCGCGAGGAGCAGCGCGCCCGGCTGCTGCCCGTACGGGTAGTCCGAGGCGTACAGGACCTGCCCCGGCGAGACCCGCGCGAACATGTCGAGGAGGTCGATCGCGCTCCAGACGGAGGTGTCGAAGTAGACCCCCGGCCGCCCTGCGAAGCACTCCGAGAGGGCCGCCAGGTCGGCGATGCCGGCGTGGGCGATGATCAGCGAGGCATCCCGGTAGGCGTCGTGGAGCAGGCGGAGGTGCTCGGCGATCGGCGGCAGCCCGCGCCCGCCGTGGATGAGGATCGGCACGCTGCGCTCGGACGCGAGCGCGAAGATCGGCTCCAGCCGCTGGTCGTCGAGGAGGAAGCCCTGCGCGCGCGGGTGCAGCTTGATGCCACGGGCGCCGGCGTCGAGCGCGCGCGTCGCCTCCTCGATCGGCTCGGCCGCAAGGTCGAGGCGCGCGAAGGGGACGAGGAGCCCGTTCGAGCCCTCGGCGGCCGCGAGCGTGCGGTCGTTGGCGGCGCGGAAGGCGGGCTCGCGGTCGGGCTCGTCCATGCAGAACGCGAACGCCCGCTCGACCCCCCAGCGTCCGAGGAACGCGGACAGGTCGTCCAGAGGCGCGACCATGCCGTCGATGTCGCGCCCGACGTGGACGTGCGCGTCGAAGAGCGACGCGCCGTCCGGCAGGAGCCGCCGCGCGTCCTCCTCGTGGCGCTCGACCAGGTGGCGTGCTCGCTCGAGAACCTCCTCCACGCAGGTGAATCTACCGGGAGCGGCTACCATCGGTGCGCCGTGCCGGACGTCCTCATCTACGGCGACACCATCCGCTCGCCCGAGCTCCGCCACGAGGTGCCCGTGTCGATCCCGGACCCGTTCGTCTACGTGGAGCGGAACGGGACGCGGACGGCCTACGTCGGCTCGCTCGAGGTTCCGCGGCTCCGCGAGGTCGAAAGCCTCGAGACCGTGCCGCTGGAGGAGCTCGGCCTCGACGAGCTCGTCGCCCAGGGCCTCTCCTGGCACGAGCTGACGCCCGAGCTCGTCCTACGCGCCTGCCGCGCCGCGCACGTCGAGGCGGCGGTGACGCCGCGCGACTTCCCGCTCGAGCTCGCCGACTTCCTGCGCGCGCACGAGATCCAGGTCACCGCCCGCGGCGAGCTCTTCGACGAGCGCCGCCGCGTGAAGTCCGAGGCGGAGCTGGCAGGGATCGGCCGCTCGCAGCGTGCGGCCGAGCGCGCGATGGACGCGATCCGCACGCGCCTCCGCGCCGGGCCGCCCGTCACGTGCGAGGAGCTCCAGGCCGGGGCCATGGGCGTCTTCAGCCGGGAGGGCGTCCTGGTCGACGACGTCGTTCTCGTCTCCGCCGGCGCGCAGACGACCGTCGGCCACGAGCCGGGCAGCGGGCCGATCAGGGAAGGCGAGCCGGTCGTCGTCGACCTCTTCCCCCGCGATCCCGCCTCGGGCTGCTACGCGGACATGACCCGCACGTTCTGCCTGGGCGAGCCCCCGGAGGAGCTCGTCCGCTACCACGCGCTCGTACGCGAGGCCCTCGACCTCGCCTACGCGACCATCCGCCCCGGTGTCACCGGCGCCGAGGCGCACCGCGCCGTCTGCGACCTGTTCGAGAAGCACGGCTACCGCACGCAGCTCTCGAAGGAGCCGGGCGAGGTGCTGGAGGAGGGCTTCTTCCACAGCCTCGGCCACGGCGTCGGCCTCGAGGTGCACGAGCTCCCCGGTCTCGGCCGCGTCGGCGAGGAGATCGTCGCCGGCGACGTGCTCGCGATCGAGCCCGGCCTCTACCGGACGGGCTTCGGCGGCTGCCGTCTCGAGGACCTCGTCCTCGTCACGGAGGACGGCTGCGAGGTGCTCACGGACTTCCCGTACGAACTGGCGCCGTAGGTTCCCTCTTGTCAGAGCCTGGCAGCCGGCTCTAGACTGACCGCGGGGTAATGAGGGTAGGCGGGCAAATCGGGGGCCTGCTCGGCCTTGCGTCGGTCGCACTCGTCGCGCTGGCGACGCTCGCCGCTGCCGCGGTGCCGGCGGGCGGGGGGGTCGCCCTCGTGCCGCCGGAGCCGTGCAGCCCCGGAGTCGTCATCACCGATCCCACGGGCGACGGTCACCACGATCCCACGGACGTGACGGCCGCCTGGCTCTCGGAGGAGAACGCCGGAAACCTCCAGGCCGTCATCCAGGTGGCGCTCGGGAACTGGGACGCGGAGCACGACGAGCCCGAGATCGCCGCGGGCTACGTCTTCCTCTTCTCGAAGGGCGGCACGACGAAATTCGTGCGGCTGTCGGTCGACGAGTTCTTCGACCCGACCTACGACTACGGCACGTACGACCCGGCCCTCACGAATCCCTTCGTGCACGAGGGCGACACGACCGGCTCGATCGACCCGCTTGCGCAAATCCCGCCGCTTCCGGCACCCGGCCCCGGAACGGCCGTCATCGACGTTCCGTCTTCGGTGGCCGTTGACGGCGACGTCCTCAAGAACAACTTCGTTCTCACCTACGACGGCCTCCTCGACGCCGGGCCGACCTGGGTCGACGTGGCGCCCGGTGGCGACCTTCCCAATGAGGCTCAGCCCGGCCCGTCGTTCACGGTCGGCTCCTGCACGGGGGTGACCGTCGCCGCCCCCGCGAGCATCAAGGGCGGCAAGACCGTGACGGTCTCCGGAAGCGTGGACCCGGCCGCCGAAGGCATCGACGTCACGATCACGCGTACGACCGTCCCCGGCGTCGTCGCGGAGACGATGGCCACCACGGATGTCAACGGCGACTACTCCGCCCTGGTGCCGGTCCGCGAGACGACGTTCGTGAAGGCGACGGCGAACGGGATCGACTCGACGACGCGCAAGATCACGGTGCGCTCGACGGTCACGATCCGGGCGGTCCGCCTGCGCAACGGCAAGACCCGGATCCAGGGCGTCGCGAGGCCGAAGCTGCCGGGACGCATCCAGCTCATCAAGACGACGGCGTTCGTGCCGGCCGCCTCGAAGACGATCGCCGGCGGGTCGTTCCGCTTCACGGCGCGCAAGCTGAAGCCGGGCCGCTGGCAGGTCATCTACACGCCGAGGGCGGGGCGGGCCGTGCGCTCGATCTCGCCGGCCGTGCGCGTCAGATGATCCCCGCGCGACACGCGCTCGCCTGGCTCGTCGCGCTGCCGCTCACAGCCGCCGGCATCATCCTCGCGCGGAGCATCCTCCCCATGCCGGGGTCGCACCCGGCCGGCCCCCACTCGCACGAGGCCGGGCCCGTCGCCGGGCAGTCGGTGCTCGCCTTCCTCTGCAGCCTTCCGTTCCTGCTCTCGACGTTCGTCGTCCTGGCGCTGATCGCCGCGGTTCGCGCCTTCCAGTCGCGCCGCGTCCTGCGCAGCTCGGCCTGGCCGCTCGCCATGCTCGTGCCGCTCGGCTTCCTCTTCAACCACCACCTCGAGCACCTGGTCGGCAATCCAGGAGCAGCGCTCGGGGCGCCGATCGGGCCGGAGCTCCTGCTCGGGTTCGTCCTTCAGCTTCCCTTCGCGCTCCTCGCCTACGTCATCGTCACAGCTCTCCTCCGGGTCGCCGAGCGGCTCGTGGTCGCGCTCGTCGCCCGGAAGCGCCTCACCGTCCGTCCGACCGCCCGCCGCTACCCGCGGCTCTCCCTCCGCCGGCCCCGGATCGCGCTCCTCGCCACCGCGGCCGCCCCCCGGGCGCCCCCGCTCCCGGCGTGAGCCCGACCTGAGAGTCCCGCAGCGCAGCGTCCCGAACGTGGGACGCCGCGACCGCACTCACGAACGGAGGAGAGAGCTCGATGAAAACCCGCAACCTGCGCCTGTCGCTCGGCCTCGCCGCGCTCCTGGCGCTCGTGCTGACGTCGCTGACGTCGGCGCATCCGTCGCTCTACAACGTCGTCGGGAAGGTGGCGAAGTCGCCCGAGATCCAGACGATCACGATCGACGCGACCGGGGGCACCTTCAAGCCGTCCGCGAACGGGAAGTCGGTGCCGTTCAACGCGCCCGCCTGGCAGGTCCAGGACGCGCTCGGTGCCGATCTCGACATCGGTCGCACCGCGTCGGGCCAGGCCAACGTGCTCGTCACCGGCGCGGACGGCGGCCCCTACACGCTCCGCTACCAGGGCTCCCGGGCGACCACCGACCAGGCCCAGGTCGTCCCCGATGCGAGCGGCCTCACGGGCGGCGCCTCGACGGCGATCGCCGCGACCGTCGTCGAGGGCGGCCAGGCCGACATCCGCTACCAGGACGACCCGACCGGCGCGTCGCTCCCGGACGACGTCCTGCGCACGGCGATCGCCAACGACGGCTACGCGATGACGTTCGTCGAGTCCAACGGGCTGGCCACGAACGGCTGGCTCAACCTGCGCTTCATGCCGGGCGGCTACCGCCGGCCCGCCGCGCCGGGGATCCCCATGACCCAGTCGCAGTGGGTCAACTGGCCGCTGGCGCAGACGACGATCCAGAGCCACGCGACGTGCCAGGGCGTCGCGGCGCTGAACACCGAGGCGAACATCCTCGCCGTCCAGTCCAACGCGAACGACCCGTTCTGGAACTACGTTCCCTGGCAGAAGACGTCCGCCCAGCTCGGCGACGAGCCCGAGCAGTGGACCGGCGTCGTCCAGGCGGCGACGGGCGTCGACCTGAACGCGCTGAACACCGTCGACGAGTTCAGGACGGCCTGCGAGGGCGAGGGCGGTGTCTACGTGCCGGCCGACAACCCGTCGTTCCCGGCCAACGGGGCGATCGCCGACGCGGTCGCCGCCGCGGTCGCGCCGCTGAACGCGATGATCGCGGACCTCGAGGACCAGATCGACGCCCTGACCGACCGGCCGCTCCGAGTCCAGCTCCAGGCGAAGCGGCAGAACGACAAGGTCGTCGCCATGGTCACCGGTCCTCTCAACACGGCGACGACCGTGAGGCTCCGCATCGGGCCGGCGCTGGCCAACCAGCTCGGCCTCGCCTCCCGGGTTCTCGCCGTCAAGACGCTGGGCTTCGGCGCCCGGGGCGCCGTGCTCGTCACGCTCGCCCCGAACACGCGCGCGGCGAACGCGATCGCTCGGCGCGGCGGGTTCGTGGCCGTCGAGGTCAGGGCTTCCGCCGCCGGCGCGACCGCGTCGGTGAACGGCTCGCTCAGAACCTGAAATCGAACCGCGGGGCCGGGCGACCGGCCCG
>DASPGT010000077.1:0-6569 GCA_035620475.1 Gaiellaceae bacterium
TTCGTCTTGACGACGATCTTCGAGGAGAAGTCGTCGCCGATCCCCAGGTCCAGGTAGCTGTGGAACGCGCGGGCGAAGCAGTAGTGGCAGCTATGCGTGCACCCGCGGTACGGGTTCACAGTCCAGCGGAAGGGGATCCGGCTCAGCTCCGGCACCCGGTTCAGAGCCGACTTGCAGGTGTCCTCGAGGTACTGCGCGCGAGCCACGTCCCGACGGAGTATAGAACATATGTTCGTGTCATGACGCCGAGGGTCTCGCACGGAGGCGTGGGGTCAGATCGTGCAGCGACGCAAAGGACATGTCCGCTGGCGCGATTGCAGGATCCGACCCCGAGCGGGCGCGCCGGGGGCGTCCGGCACGCGGAGGGCGTATCGTTGGTCTGGGCCGGCAGCCGTCGGACACAAGGACCCATGGATCCGCAGCTCCAAGCTCTGCTCGACCGCGCCGAGGAGCACGAGTGCCTCGAGTACTCCGCGCTGGACCAGCTCGTCGAGACGCTCGAGCTCGGCGAGGAGGAGCTCGAGGATCTCTACGACGAGATCGGCAAGCGCGGGATCGAGCTGCGCGACGACTGCGGCCGCGAGGCGAAGGCGACCTACGTGAACGGCGACCTCGCCGTCGCCACGACGGACGCGCTGCAGCTCTTCATGCAGGAGATCGGCCGCTATCCGCTCCTCACGAAGGAGCAGGAGATCGAGCTCGCCCAGCGCATCGAGCGAGGGGACATGGAGGCGAAGGAGCAGATGATCAACTCGAACCTGCGCCTGGTCGTCTCGATCGCGAAGCGCTACCAGGGCCACGGCCTCTCGCTGCTCGACCTGATCCAGGAGGGGATCATCGGCCTCATCCGGGCGGTCGAGAAGTTCGACTGGCGCAAGGGCTTCAAGTTCTCCACGTACGCGACCTGGTGGATCCGCCAGGCGGTGCAGCGCGGCGTGGCCAACAAGTCGCGGGAGATCCGCGTTCCCGTCCACATCGTCGAGCGCGAGCAGCGGATATCGCGCGCCGAGCGCGACCTCGCGCCCCGGCTGGGGCGGATGCCGACCGACGAGGAGGTGGCCGACGCGGCCCGGATCACGGTCGCCCAGGTCGGCGAGGTGCGCGCGGCCGCGCGGGCGGTCACCAGCCTCGACAAGCCGATCGCGGAGGCGAGCGGGACGACCTTCCAGGAGCTCCTCGCCGGCGACGAGGAGGACGTCGAGCAGGAGGTCACCATCAACCTGGCGCAGGAGGCCCTCCGCGACGCGCTGGACGAGCTCCCCGACCGCGAGCGCGAGGTGCTGAAGCGGCGCTACGGGCTGAACGGCGAGCGCGACCCGGAGTCGCTCGAGGAGATCGGCCGCGGTCTCGGCATCACGCGAGAGCGCGTCCGCCAGATCGAGGCCGACGCGCTCGAGCGCCTGGCCGTGCGGCGGGAGATCGCCGCCCTCCAGGGCGTCGTCTAGACCTCTCTGTAGCGAGCCTGCACGAGGCAGAAGAGGCCGTACGCTGCGAGCCCGAGCGCGACCGCGCCGAGCAGGAACGCGCCGTACGCCTGGCCGGCGAGCTTCTGCAGCGCCCCGTCGAGCCCGACCGCCTCGTCCGGGTCGTACTGCCAGGCGGCCCGCAGGACGAAGACGCCGATCAGGGCGAAGACGACCGCCCGGGCCAGGTGGCCGGCGACGCCGAGGCCGATGTACCACGGGCGCGCCGACGCGTGCATGGCCTCTTCTCGCAGCTCGTCGCGGAACGAGCCCGACAGCGCCTTGTAGGCGTTGACGGCGCCCGCCCCGACGATCGCCAGGCCAGCAAGGCCGACGAGCCAGCGGCCGAGCGGGAGGTCGAGCGCGACCGCGGTCGCCCGGTCCTCCTCCTGCGAGCCGCCTCCGCCCGCGCCGGCGAGGACGGCGACCGCCACGACGGCGAGCCCTGCGTAGAGCACGGCCTCGCCCAGCTGCCGGAGGCGCTTGGCGATGCCGCCGGCATCCTCGCCTTCCCCGTCGCGGTCGAAGGCCGCCTGGACGAAGCGCCAGACGGCGTAGGAGCCGAAGCCGAGGGCGACGAGCATGATCAGGACCCACCCGAGCGGCTCGTCGGCGACCGCCCGCAACGCCCCCTGCTGGTCCTCCGCCCTGCCGCCGCCGCCGGCGGCGACGTCGAGCGCCAGGACGGCGACGAGGAGGTAGGAGATCCCCTTCGCTGCGAGGCCGAAGCGCCCGCTCCGCTCGACCCAGCGGCTCTGCTCGACGTGCTCGGTCATCGGCGGTCTCTACCCGGCCAGGCGCGACTACAATCCCGCGTCCGTGCGGCGTGGGCGCATCCTCCTGCCGTTTCTGGCGGCCGTCCTCCTGGCTGTGCCGAGCGCAGCGGCGTCGTCGTGGAACCAGCGAGTCGCTGCCGCGGCCCGCTACGTGGAGGCGCGCGCCGGGGTCGAGAGCTTCGCGCTCGTCGACGAGCGCGGCAGGCTCCACGGCTACCGGGTGCGCATGCGGGCCCCGTCGGCCAGCCTGCTCAAGGCGATGGCGCTCGTGGCCTACCTCGACCTCCCGTCCGTGCGCGGGCGGCCGCTCCGGGACGCCGACCGCCGGCTCCTCGGGCCCATGATCCGCCGCTCCGACAACGCCGCCGCAAGCGTCGTCCTCCGCGCGGTCGGCGCGCGCCGCCTCTACCGCCTGGCCGAGCGCGCGAGCATGGTCGACTTCAGCTTCGCCTGGCCGATCTGGGGCAACTCGACGACCTCGGCCCGCGACCAGGCGCGGTTCTTCTGGCGGATCCGCAGCCTCGTCCCGCGCCGGCATCGCATCTACGCGCTCTCCGTGCTCGCCAGCATCGTTCCCTCCCAGCGCTGGGGGATCCCGCCGGTTCGCCCGCCGCGCTGGTCGATCCACTTCAAGGGCGGCTGGGGCTCCGGCACTGGGCTCGTCGCGCACCAGTCGGCGCTCCTGCGGAGGGACGGGAGGCGCATCGCGGTCTCCGTGCTCACGCGCTGGAACCCCAGCCACGCCCACGGGACGGCGACGATCCGGGGCGTGGCGCGGCGCCTGCTCGCACGACCCCTGCCGCTCGCGCCTTAACGAAAACGAGGAGCCCGGTTCTCTCACCTCGGAAGGCTGCGGCTACCTCCGAGGATGACCGTGCTCCTCGTTCTCTCGGAGTGCGTATCGGCAGCGGGCGGCGATGCCTTGAGGCCTTCCGCACAAGGCCGGCTCAGGGGAAGGCTCCGTCCTCCGGGTCGAGGTCGTGCTGGCCGCCGTCGCGGCAGTCCGGCGGGACGCGGTACTCGGCCGCCGAGCCGCCGCGGCCGTCGTTCTCGACGAGCTGCTGCCGCATCAGGCGGCGCGCCGTCTCCTCCGAGAGCCCGAGCCGCTCGCCCAGGGCGACCCCGGACTGGAACGCGTAGCACTCGACGATGCCCTCGTCGCGGACGCCGCGCAGGTGCCAGGCCTCGTGGGCGAGGACGGCGATCGCCCGGCCGGTCTGGCTTCCCGTCACCTCGCCCTCGAACGCGAGGCGGTAGAGGTCGAGGCACCGCTCCGGCGTCAGGTACGTGAGGTCGCCGCCGACCGTCGCGACGCCGTCCGCGTGCTGCACGGCGCCGACGTACTGGCCGGACTCGTCGCAGCGGACCCGCACCGGCTTCCCGGCGATCGCGGACGCCTCCTCCGAGAAGCGGTCCTGCGCCTCGGTGCGCGTCTCCACCGAGAGCGAGTCCCAGCCGGTCCGGCTCATGACGAGCCAGAGCAGCACGAGGGCGCCGATGACGGCGACGCCGAGCAGGAACTGCCGCACCGGCGTGGCGAAGCCGAGGGCCTCCTCGACGTCGTCCTCCTCGTCCTCCCAGCCCTCGTCCGGCCAGCGGTAGCCGTAGAGCTCCCGGTCGATCTCCTGCGGGCCGCGATCCGGGCTGGGCGCGGGCGACCTCCCCAGCGCGCCCAGGAAGAAGTTGATCTCGAGCCCGAGCGCGACCACGAAGGCGATCCACACCGGGATCGCCGAGCGCACCTCGTAGGGCCCGAAGATCGCCGCGAGCACGAAGACGGCGAGCGCCGCGCGCAGCGCCGTCGGCAGCATCGGCAGCCGCTCGGCCAGGACGTGCATGCCCCGACGGTAGCCCGCCGGGACATGCCTGGGCGGGGTTGGGAGGGGAGGAGGCGGCGAGGCCCTGCCGGGAGCGCATCCGCGGCCTCCCCCGTTGGAGTGATTCTCGCTGCAAGCGCGCAGGTTTCGGGGCGGGCGTGCGTCTGTGCCGGTGGAGCCCACAAAACCGCTCCGCCGCCGCAGTGAACGTCCCACGCCGCATCCTGCTCGCCGCTGCGCACGCACGGCGGGCCGACGGACAGGTCGCCGTCCTGATGGCCGTCTTCATGACCGCCATCCTCGGCTCGACCGGTCTCGTCCTCGACGTGGGCTCCTGGTACCGGGCCGACAAGGCCACGCAGGCCGCGGCCGACGCCGCCGCCCTCGCCGGCGCGCAGGGCCTCCAGGCCGGGACCGACCTGGCAACGGAGCTCGCCGAGCAGTACGCCGGGAAGAACGGCGGCGGCGAGCTGGAGATCTCCTTCGGCACGAGGGCCGTGCCGAACGACCTGATCACGGTCAGGCTCTCCCGGCCGGCCCCCGGCTTCTTCGCGAAGCTCTTCGGCGTCGACTCCGTCACGGTGAAGGCGCTCGCGACCGCGCGCGCCGGCGTCCCGGCCGAGGCGCGCGGCGTCGCGCCGATCGTGGTCAACGAGCAGCACCCCATGCTGCAGTGCCGCTGCTTCAACGACCCCACGCAGGTCACGCTCATCAACCTGCACAGCCCGGGGGGCGGCGACGCCGCGGGCGCCTTCGGCCTCCTGAACCTGCAGAGCCGCGTGGACGACTCGGGCAACATCGGCGCCGACCAGCTCGCCGAGTGGATCCGGGACGGCTATCCGGACGCGCTGCCGCTCGGGATGTACGACTCGGCGCCCTCGTCGAACTACAACTCGGACTACATCAGGAACGCGCTTCGCGACCGGATCGGAACCGAGCTCTTGTTCCCCGTCTACCGGTCTCCGATCGTCGGCTCGGGCTCGGGCGCCGAGTACGACATCATCGGCTGGGTGGGCTTCGTCCCGACGTCCTTCACCGCGGGCGGGAACACCGGCACGATCCGCGGCTACTTCACGCAGGTCATCTGGCAGGGTCTCGCCGACGAGACCGGCACGGTCCCCGACTTCGGGGCCCGCGTCATCTCGCTGGTCGAGTAGCTTATCTCTGACTAAGATCAGAGAATGGACGCGGCGATGGTCGCGCAGGTGCGGCGCTTCAACCGGGCGGTCACGCTTCGTGCGGGCGCCCTGGACGACCGCTTTCTGGCGCAGGAGCGCCCGCTCGTCGAGGCGCGCGTGCTCTGGGAGATCGGGGAGGAGGGCTGCGAGGTCCGGGCGCTCCGCTCCAGGCTCGGGCTCGACTCGGGGCACGCAAGCCGCCTTCTGCGGGCGCTCGAGGCCGACGGGCTGGTCGAGGTCGTCCAGGGAGCGACCGACCGCCGGGCCCGCTCCGCCCGCCTGACGCCGGCGGGGCTCGCCGAGCGCGAGGTGCTCGACCGGCGGAGCGACGAGCTCGCCCGCTCGTTCCTGGAACCGCTGACGCCCGCCCAGCGAGACCGCCTCGTCGGCGCGATGCGGGACGTCGAGCGGCTCCTGACCGCGGCCCTGGTCGAGATCCGGGAGGTCGACCCGTCCCACCCCGACGCACGCCAGTGCCTCCGCTCGTACTTCGCCGAGCTCGAGCGCCGTTCCGGGACGTCCTTCGACCCGACGACCGGCTCGACCGCCGAGCCGCACGAGATCAGGCCTCCCGCCGGGGTGTTCCTGGTCGCCTACCTCCGCGAGGCGCCCGTCGGCTGCGGCGCCCTCAAGCACTTCCCCGGCGGCGCCTCCGACCTCAAGCGCATGTGGGTGGCGGAGTCCGCGCGCGGCCTCGGGATCGGCCGGCGGCTCCTGGCCGAGCTGGAGTCGCGCGCGGCCGGGCACGGCTCCCGCGTCGTTCGCCTCGAGACGAACCGGGTGCTCGCCGAGGCGATCGCGCTCTACGAGTCCGCGGGCTACGCCGAGGTCCCTCCGTTCAACGACGAGCCCTTCGCCGACGGCTGGTTCGAGAAGCGCCTTCGCCCGTAGGTCGCTCCCGTTATGCTCCGCCGGTGCTCGCGCCCAGGATCCGGCACACCGTCGCCTTCACGCTCGCCCACGGGGAGGGCTCCGCCGAGGAGGCCGACTTCCTCGCCTCCGCCGCTCGGCTCGGCGAGATTCCGGGCGTGGAGGCCTTCGAGGTCCTCCGCGAGGTCAGCCCGAAGAACGGCTTCCGCTTCGGCCTCTCGATGGAGTTCGCCGACCAGGCGGCGTACGACGAGTACAACGAGCACCCGGACCACGTCTCGTTCGTGCAGGAGCGCTGGATGCCGGAGGTCGCGGCCTTCCTCGAGGTCGACTACACGGCGGTCTAGC
This sequence comes from Gaiellaceae bacterium, assembly GCA_035620475.1. Classification (GTDB taxonomy): domain Bacteria; phylum Actinomycetota; class Thermoleophilia; order Gaiellales; family Gaiellaceae; genus JAIBJN01. Next base: position 6,453 of record DASPGT010000077.1, read on the forward strand.
CGGTCGGCGGGTTAGCCGCCGGCGTTCTCGGAGACGTACGCGGCGACGTCCCGGATCTGCTCTTCGGTGAGCCGCTCGGAGAAGGCCGGCATGCCGCCGCCGCCGCTCGTCACCTGC
>DASPGT010000078.1:0-44903 GCA_035620475.1 Gaiellaceae bacterium
GCCCACGGCGATCGCCGCCTTGGGCGAGTCGATCGGGCACGGCGACCGCTACCAGACCCTGCTCGGCGCCACCGGGACGGGGAAGACGGCGACGATGGCCTGGATCGTCGAGCAGGTGCAGAAGCCCGCGCTCGTGATCGCCCACAACAAGACGCTCGCCGCCCAGCTCTGCAACGAGTTCCGCGAGTTCCTGCCGGGGAACGCGGTCGAGTACTTCGTCTCCTACTACGACTACTACCAGCCCGAGGCGTACGTCCCGCAGGCCGACCTCTACATCGAGAAGGACGCCTCCATCAACGACGACATCGACCGCCTCCGCCACGCCGCGACGGCGGCGCTCCTGGCCCGGAAGGACGTGCTCATCGTCGCCTCGGTCTCCTGCATCTACGGCATCGGCTCACCGGAGGAGTACGGGGAGAAGACGGTCGCGCTCGGGATCGGCCAGGAGATCGACCGGGACGTGATGCTGCGCAAGCTCGTCGACATCCAGTACGCGCGCAACGACTCGTTCCTCGGCCGCGGCCGCTTCCGCGTTCGCGGCGACGTCGTCGAGGTGCAGCCGGCGCACATGGAGTCGGCCTACCGCATCTCCTTCTTCGGCGACGAGGTCGAGCAGATCACGCACTTCGACCCGCTCTCGGGCGAGATCTACGCCCGGCTCGAGCACCTGGCGATCTTCCCGGCCACGCAGTACGTGACCTCCCGGGACACGATCGAGCGCGCCGTCGGCGAGATCAAGCACGAGCTGGAGGAGCAGGTCAAGCTCTTCGAGTCCGAGAACAAGCTGCTCGAGGCGCACCGGATCCGCCAGCGCACCGAGTACGACCTGGAGATGCTCCAGGAGCTCGGCTACTGCAACGGGATCGAGAACTACTCGCGGATCCTGGACGGCCGGGCGCCCGGGACGCCGCCGCACACGCTGCTCGACTTCTTCGGCGACGACTTCCTCGTCCTCATCGACGAGTCCCACCAGACGGTCCCGCAGATCGGCGGCATGTACGAGGGCGACCGCTCCCGCAAGGAGACGCTGGTCGAGCACGGCTTCCGCCTCCCCTCGGCCCTCGACAACCGGCCGCTGCGCTTCGACGAGTTCCTCGAGCGCGCGCCGCAGCTCCTCTTCGTCTCGGCGACGCCCGGCCCCTTCGAGCTGCGCAACTCCACGAACGTGGCCGAGCAGATCATCCGGCCGACCGGCGTCGTCGACCCGGAGGTCGAGCTGCGCCCGACGAAGAACCAGATCGACGACCTCCTGAACGAGATCCGCCGGCGGGAGGAGGCGGGGGAGCGCGTCCTCGTCACGACGCTGACGAAGAAGATGGCCGAGGACCTGACCGACTACCTGCTCGAGTCGGGCGTCCGCACGCGCTACCTCCACTCGGAGGTGGACACGCTCGACCGGATCAAGATCATCCGCGAGCTGCGCCTGGGCGAGTACGACGTGCTCGTCGGAGTCAACCTCCTGCGCGAGGGCCTCGACCTGCCGGAGGTCTCGCTCGTCGCCATCCTCGACGCGGACAAGGAGGGCTTCCTCCGCGGCCAGACGGCGCTGATCCAGACGATCGGCCGCGCCGCGCGGAACGTGAACGGCAAGGTCGTCATGTACGCGGACAAGCTGACCGAGGCGATCAAGGGCGCCCTCGACGAGACGACGCGCCGCCGCGAGATCCAGCTCCGCTACAACGAGGAGCACGGGATCACGCCCGAGTCGATCGTCAAGGGCGTCTCCGACATCGCCGAGTTCCTCTCGCTCGAGTCCGCCCCGCACGTTCCCGGCCGCCGCCGGCGCGGCCAGCGCCAGGTCGAGGGCATGTCGAACGAGGAGCTGGAGAAGCTCGTCGTCACGCTCGAGGAGGAGATGTTCGCCGCCGCCGAGGAGCTCCGCTTCGAGTACGCGGCCAAGCTCCGGGACGAGATCAAGGAGCTGCGGCGCGAGCTCCAGGCGACGGCCGAGCCCGCCGCGTAGGCGCGGCCGCTACTCCTCCTCAGCGGTTGGCGGTCGGGCGTGGTTTTCGCCTGGTAATGGACGGGTTTCGGCCTGGTGGCGCGCTCTGCTGCCGGCTGTAACGCCGTCGGGAAGAGAGTAGTTTCTCCGATCGCGCCGGGCGGCCCGCAGGCCTTTCAGGTTGCCAAGGGCGGCCGGGGCGGATACGGTCGCCCCGTTCCCCCGGGAAGGAGCTGACAGATGACCCTGAACCGTCCGACGACCCGCCGGCCGTGGATCGCCGCCTTCGTCGTCGCGCTCGCAGCCTTCATGCTCGCGCCCACGGCCCTGGGCAGCGGCGAGCGCTTCCGCTTCGCCACCTTCAACGCGTCGCTCAACCGCAACACGGAGGGCCAGTTGATCGCCGACCTCTCGACGCCTGCCAACGCGCAGGCGCGGACGGTCGCGGAGATCATCCAGCGCACCCGGCCCGAGGTGCTCCTGATCAACGAGTTCGACTTCGACGCGGGCAACGTCGCGCTGCGCCTGTTCCAGGACAACTACCTGTCCGTGAGCCAGAACGGCGCCGCGCCGATCGTCTACCCGTACCGGTACACGGCTCCGTCGAACACCGGCATCCCGTCCGGCTTCGACCTCAACAACAACGGGGCGATCGGAGGCCCCGACGACGCGTTCGGCTTCGGGTTCTTCCCCGGCCAGTTCGGCATGGCCGTGTACTCGAAGCACCCGATCCTCTCCTCGAAGATCCGCACCTTCCAGCACTTCCTCTGGAAGGACATGCCGGGCGCCCTCCTGCCGGACGACCCGGCGACGCCGGCGCCGGCGGACTGGTACTCGCCGGAGGAGCTGGCGGTCTTCCGGCTCTCCTCCAAGAGCCACTGGGACGTGCCGGTCCGGATCGACGGCGACACGATCCACTTCCTCGTGAGCCATCCGACCCCGCCCGTGTTCGACGGGCCGGAGGACCGGAACGGCACGCGGAACTCCGACGAGATCCGGCTCTGGGCCGACTACATCACGCCCGGCCCGGCGAGCTGGTACATCTACGACGACGCCGGGAAGCGCGGCGGCCTCGCGCCCTATTCCCGCTTCGTGATCGCGGGCGACCAGAACTCCGACCCGCTCGACGGGGACAGCATCCCCGGCTCGATCCAGCAGCTGCTGGACCACCCGCTCGTCAACACGAAGATGACGCCTTCGAGCAAGGGCGCCGTCGAGGCGACGGCCCTCCAGGGCGGGGCGAACACGACGCATCGGAGCGACCCGAAGTTCGACACGGCGGACTTCTCCGACACCGCCCCGGGCAACCTCCGCGCGGACTACGTCCTCCCGCGCAAGTCGATGAAGATCGTCGGCTCCGGCGTCTTCTGGCCCGTGCAGGCCGACCCGCTGTTCCGGCTCACCGGCGTCTTCCCGTTCCCGAGCTCGGATCACCGGCTCGTCTGGATCGACGTCAGGAACCGCTAGCGGCTTCGCGCTCCCGAGCCGCTCGGCCGATCGCGCCGAGCGGCTCGGGCCCGCGCGCGAAGCGGCGGTCGGCGATCAGCCCCCAGCCCCCGCCGGCCCAGGCGTGGGTGAGAACGCGCAGCGTCCCTTCGTCCGCCTCGATCAGGTGGAGGCCGCGCGCCTCCCCGCGTCGGCGCGGCCTGGGCTGGCCGAGCCCCGGCGCGGTGACCACCGTCGTGCCGGGCACGGGCCCCTCGGCGACCTCGAACTCGCGCCGCTCGCCGACGGCACTCTGGTGGACGTGGCCTGAGAGGATGAGCTCGGCGCCCGCTTCGACCAGGGCGCCGAGCACCTCGCCGCGGCGGGCGACCGGCCGCTTCACGCTCCGCCAGGGGGCGCCGATCAGGTGGTGGTGGAGAGCGACGACGCGCAGGGCGCCGGGCGGCGCCTCGGCGAGGACGCGCGCGGCATGGTCGAGCTGTGAGCGGCGCAGGGTCCCGCCCTGGTGCTTCCACGGCGTGACGGAGTTGAGCCCGCAGACGACGATCCCGGCGGAGCGGTGGACGGGCTCGAGCTCGGGCCACTCGTGCTGGAAGGCGGCGAAGGTGCGTGTGAACCGGGCCGGCGACCACGGAGGGATGTCGTGGTTCCCCGGCACGACGACGAGAGGGCGCTCGAGCGAGCGCAGGAGCGTGGCCGCGCGGGCGTGATCGGCGGGCCGGTTCCGGTGCGTGAGGTCGCCGGTGGCGATCACGAGCCCGGGCTCGGTCGCGCGCACGAGGGCCCTGAGGCCGTCCTCGACCTCGGGCTCCTCCTTCGTTCCCGCATGGAGGTCGGAAACGTGCAGCAGCCGGAGGTTTGGCATCGGGCCGGGAGACTATAGTGAGAGCATGGTCGACGAACCTGCGGAGATCTTCGACGACATGTACCTCGGCCTCCGGGCCGGTGCGGCGGAACGCAAGAAGCGGCGCGGCGAGCCGCTCTCGCCGGAGGAGCAGGAGGTCCTGGGACGCTGGCAGCGGCTCTCGGCCTGGCGCAAGACCCTGGCGGTGGGGGCGTTCGCGGTCGGCACGTTCGGACTCGGGTTCACGCTCGGCGGGCTCATCTTCGGCCGCTGGCGCCGGGCGTAGCCGCAGGACCGGCGTGGCGCCCGCCGAAGAGCGCGGCATGCCCCAGGTGGAGCCCGGCGAGGAGGTGCGCCTCGACGCGCGCCCGCACGGCATCGCGCTCGTCCAGCCGCTCCTGCGTCCGCTCGCCGTCGTGGGCGCCGGGCTCGTGCTAATCGCAGTCGGCCAGGAGTACTGGATCGCGGGGATCGCGGGCGCCGTCCTGCTCGGGCTGGGCGCCCTGCTCGCATTCCGCGCCGTCCTCCGCTGGGACCGCACGCGGCTGCTGCTCACCTCGACGAAGCTGACGGTCGTCTACGGCGTCGCGCGCCGCCGCTCGGCGTCGGTCGCGCTCGCGTCGGCGCCGGCGCTCGAGTTCGAGCAGGGCATCCTCGGCCGCCTGTTCGGCTACGGCACCCTGATCGCGGGCGACTTCGAGGTTCCGTACGTCCCGGACGCCAGGCGCATCCGTAAGCTCGTCAGCTAGCGCGCCGCTGGCGCGCGAGCGCCTGCACGAGGGCAAGCTGCACGATGCGCCGGTGCTCCGGCGACGGTTCTCGGTCGGTCTGCATCGTCGCGCCGGAAGGCGGAGGCAAGACCCTGGCCTGGGGCTCAGCCGTTCTCCAAGTTATCTTCCTCGGGTTCATCCTCGAAGCACCTCCTCGCCTCGAGAATCGACCGGCGTGAGGTGCGTGATTCTTTCACTGCGGCTGTCCGCCGCACGAGCGTACTGGAGCTTGGTCGAGGGTGGGCCGATACGAACGTCTGTTCTATCCGGCCCCAGGGCTAGACTCACCTGATGGCGCAAGACGAGCTCGTCGTCCACGGCGCGCGGGAGCACAATCTCAAGGACGTCACGGTCAGACTCCCGCGGAACGCGCTGATCACGGTCACCGGGCTCTCGGGGTCCGGGAAGTCCTCGCTCGCCTTCGACACGATCTACGCGGAGGGCCAGCGGCGCTACGTGGAGTCGCTCTCGGCGTACGCGCGGCAGTTCCTGCAGATGATGGAGAAGCCCGACGTGGACTCGATCGACGGGCTCTCGCCAGCGATCTCGATCGACCAGAAGACGACCTCGCGGAACCCGCGCTCCACGGTGGGCACGGTGACGGAGATCTACGACTACCTGCGGCTCCTGTACGCGCGTGCGGGGCGGCCGCACTGCCCGATCTGCGGGCGGCCGATCGCGGGGCAGTCGGTCGAGGCGATCGTCGACCAGGTGCTGCGCCTCCCCGAGCGGACGAAGTTCACCGTCAACGCGCCGGTCGTCCGCGACCGCAAGGGCGAGTACAAGGACCTGCTCGAACAGCTGCGCGGCGAGGGCTTCACGCGCGTGAAGGTGGACGGCGAGACCCGCGACCTCGACGAGCCGATCGAGCTCGACAAGAAGCTCAAGCACACCATCGAGGTGGTCGTCGACAGGCTCGTGATGAAGGACGACCTGCGTCACCGCCTCACCGACTCGATCGAGACGGCGCTCGAGCTGGCCGACCGGCTGGTGACCGTGGACGTCGTCGACGGCGAGACGCTGACGTTCTCCGAGCGGTTCGCCTGCCCCGAGCACGGCGTCGGCCTGCCGGAGCTGCAGCCGCGCGTCTTCTCCTTCAACTCCCCGCACGGGGCCTGCCCACGCTGCACGGGCCTCGGCGCGCAGCAGGAGATCGACCCGGACCTGCTCGTCCCCGACCCGAGCCTCTCGATCGCGGAGGGCGCGCTCGTCCCCTGGTCGGTCGGGAGCTCGAGCTACTACGAGTCGATCATCCAGGCGATCGCCGAGCGCTACGAGATCGACGTCGACGCCCCCTGGCAGGACCTGTCCGAGGAGCAGCAGAACCTGTTCCTCTTCGGGACGAACGGCGACAAGATCTACGTCACCTACCGCAACCGCATGGGCCGGCGGCGGGCGTACATGCTCGCCTTCGAGGGCATCGTCACCAGCCTGGAGCGCCGCTACAAGGAGACCGACTCCTCGCAGCAGCGCGAGCGGATCGAGGAGTACATGAGCTTCCGCCCCTGCCCGGCCTGCGGCGGCGCGCGGCTGAAGCCGGAGGTGCTCGCGGTCACCGTGGGTGGGAGGAACATCCACGAGCTCACGAAGCTGTCCGTGACGCGCGCGATCGAGTTCCTCGACGGGCTCGAGCTCACCGAGACGGAGCAGCTGATCGGCGCGCGGATCATCAAGGAGATCCGCGAGCGGCTGACGTTCCTCGACAACGTCGGGGTCGGCTACCTGGCGCTCGACCGCGCGGCCTCGACGCTCTCCGGCGGCGAGGCGCAGCGGCTCCGGCTCGCGACGCAGATCGGCTCGCAGCTGGTCGGCGTGCTCTACATCCTCGACGAGCCGTCGATCGGGCTCCACCAGCGCGACAACACGAAGCTGATCGGCACGCTCGAGCGCCTGCGCGACCTCGGCAACACCGTGCTCGTGGTCGAGCACGACGAGCAGATGATGCGTGCGGCGGACTGGCTCGTGGACATGGGGCCGGGCGCGGGCGAGCACGGCGGGCACGTCGTCGCCGAAGGGACCGCGAAGCAGGTGGAGAAGAGCAAGGCGTCGATCACGGGCCAGTTCCTCTCGCGCACGCGCGAGATCGGCGTGCCGGAGCGGCGCACGCAGGACCTCGGCGCGTTCCGCGTCCTCGGCGCGCGCATGCACAACCTCAAGGACATCGACGTCGAGTTCCCCGTCGGGAAGTTCATCGCCGTCACCGGCGTCTCCGGCTCGGGCAAGTCCACGCTGGTCAACGAGATCGTCTACAAGGCGCTCGCCAACCGGCTGCACCGGATGCGGGTGAAGCCCGGCGACCACGACGCCGTCGAGGGGATCGACTGCTTTGACAAGGTGATCGACATCGACCAGTCGCCGATCGGCCGTACGCCCCGCTCGAATCCGGCGACCTACACGAAGCTCTTCGACTCGATCCGCGAGCTCTACTCGCAGACCCCCGACGCCAAGGTGCGCGGGTACAAGCCCGGGCGCTTCTCCTTCAACGTCCGCGGCGGCCGCTGCGAGACGTGCAAGGGCGACGGGACGATCAAGATCGAGATGCACTTCCTCCCGGACGTGTACGTCCCGTGCGAGACCTGCGGCGGGAAGCGCTACAACCGCGAGACCCTGGAGGTGCGCTTCAAGGGCAAGTCGATCGCGGACGTGCTGGAGATGTCCGTCGAGGAGGCGCTCGCGTTCTTCGCCAAGATCCCGAAGATCCGCCGGCGGCTGCAGACCCTGCACGACGTCGGGCTCGACTACATCAAGCTCGGCCAGCCGGCGACGACGCTCTCCGGCGGCGAGGCGCAGCGCGTGAAGCTCTCCTCCGAGCTCTCGAAGGTGGCAACGGGGAGGACGCTCTACATCCTCGACGAGCCCACGACGGGCCTCCACTTCGCCGACATCGAGAAGCTTCTCGAGGTCCTCCAGCGGCTCGTGGACGCCGGCAACACCGTGCTGGTGATCGAGCACAACCTCGACGTGATCAAGCAGGCCGACTGGCTCGTCGACCTCGGCCCCGAGGGCGGCGAGGCCGGTGGAGAGGTCATCGCGAGCGGAACGCCGGAGCAGGTCGCCGAGGTGGAGGAGAGCTCAACCGGGAAGTTCCTGCGCGAGCTGCTGCCGAGCGCGGCGGCGGCGGCGGCGTAGCCGGTGGCTTCTCCATCGGCCTCGCTCGCGCGGCTCGTCGGGGCGGCCGACTCCCTCTTCACGCTTCTCATCCTGGTCGGGCGCCCTGGCGGCGATCTCCGGCTGGTTGCCGGGGATCTATCTGGCGCTAGCGGGCTTCTTCGGGCATCTGGCGGGTCACCTGATCGTCGGCGTTGTCGGATACCGAGAGGTGATGCGCCGTCCCTGGCCGAAAGTCCGCCCGCTCGACGACGATGACGACTGGTAGTCGCCAGCCACCCGTTAGCCTGAGGTCGTGAACGCCGAGGCGCCGACGGCCGCCAAGGACAGCCCCGAGAAGCGCTGGTGGCTGCGGACGCTCGCCGTCTTCCAGTCGCCGCGACCGGTGTTCGCGGCGCTCAGGGACGAGTCGCCGCGCGAGGCGGAGGCGCGCGAGGAGCCGATCCTCGCCATCGTGATCCTCGCGGGCATCGCGGCGATCCTGCTCGCGCCCGAGACCGGACGGCTCCTGGACGAGAGCCTCGTCGACGACTCGATCGCCGTGCTCGCCGTCCTCGTCTTCCTCACGGGCGCGATCTACGGCGCCTTCGCGTACTGGGTCGGCGGCGGGTTCCTCTACGTCGGCCTCCGCGGCGCCGGGTCGCAGGGCAGCTACCGCCGCGCGCGGCACATCCTCGCCTTCGCGGCGGTGCCGACGGTGCTCGGCCTGCTTCTCGTCTGGCCCGCCCGGCTGCTCGTCTACGGCATGGACTCGTTCCGCACCGGCGGCGACGACGAAGGGATCGGCCCGCTCCTCTTCGACCTCGCTGAGGCCGCCTTCGTCCTCTGGTCGCTCGGGCTGCTCGTCTACGGCATCGCCGTCGTCGAGCGCTGGCGCGTCCTGCGCGGCGGCGTCGCCGTCGCGCTCGCCGTGCTCGCGATCTTCGTGCTCACGTTTCCGTTCGTGCTCGCGGCGTCGGCGAGCTGAGGAACGCCTCCAGCTCCTCCGCGGGCATCGCGTACGTGTGCTCCTCGCCGGGGAACTCGCCCGACCGCACCTCGCCGGCGAACCGCTCGAGCGCGGCCTGGATCTCCGTCGCGATGTCCGCATAGCGCTTCGTGAACTTCGGCGTGAAGGCGCCGTAGAGGCCGAGCAGATCGTGGAGCACGAGCACCTGGCCGTCGCACGCCGCGCCGGAGCCGATCCCGATCGTCGGGATCGCCAGCTCCTCGCTCACTCGCTCGGCGACGGGGGCCGGCACGGCCTCCAGGACGAGCGAGAAGCAGCCGGCCGCCTCGAGCGCGAGCGCGTCCTCCAGGAGGACGCGGGCCTTCTCCGCCGTCTTCCCCTGCGCCTTGAAGCCGCCGAGCATGGTCGCTGACTGCGGGGTCAGCCCCAGGTGGCCCATCACGGGGATGCCGGCGCCGACGATGGCCGCCGCCCGGGAAAGGCTGGGCCCCGCGCCCTCGAGCTTGACCGCGTCCGCGCCCGCGTCCTTGACGAAGCTGATCGAGTTGCGGACGGCGTCCTCGTCCGAGACCTGGTACGAGCCGAAGGGAAGGTCGGCCACGATCACCGGGCGCTCGGCCCCCCGCGTCACGGCGCGGGTGAGCATGAGCATCTCGTCCATCGTCGCCGGCACGGTCGACGAGTGCCCGAGCACGGTCATGGCCGCGGAGTCGCCCACGAGGATCATGTCGACGCCCGCCGCGTCCGCAAGGCGCCCGCTCGGGTAGTCGTAGGCCGTGACCATGACGATCCGCTCGCCGCGCGCGGCCATCTTGCCGAGCTCGGTGAGCGGCAGCTTCCCGTTGGACTCCGGCGTGGTCGTCAAGATCCCTCTCCTTCGAGCACGACGTTGTCGATGAGCCGCGTCCTCCCGACGCGGACCGCAGCAAGAAGGTAGAGGGCGCCGTCGAGCCGTGCAACCTGGACGTACTCCGGGTCGAGGAGCGGCTCCTCCGCGAGAACCTCCCGGGCTGCCGCCGCGCCGTCCTCGCCGCGGCCGTGCGCGGCGGCTCCGGCCTCGAGCGCGCGCGGGATCGCCCGCGCGGCCGCCCGCTCCTCCGGGGTGAGGTAGGCGTTGCGGGAGCTGGCGGCCACGCCGTCCTCGTCGCGGACGGTCGGGACGATGCGGATCTCCACGGGCAGGTCGAGGTCGCGCACCATGCGGGCGACCAGCGCCGCCTGCTGCGCGTCCTTCCGTCCGAAGTAGGCGACGTCCGGCCCGACGATGTTGAAGAGCTTCAGGCACACGGTGGCGACGCCGCGGAAGTGGCCCGGCCGCCCGGCGCCCTCGAGGTCCTCGGCGATCGCCTCGACGTCCACCCACGTCTGGAAGCCCTGCGGGTACATCTCCGCCACCGAGGGGACGAAGAGGCGGTCGACGCCCCACGCAGCCGCCAGCTTCGCGTCGCCCTCCTCGTCCCGCGGGTAGCGGTCGAGGTCCTCCAGCGCGCCGAACTGCGCCGGGTTGACGAAGATGCTCGCCACGACGAGGTCGCATTCCTCGCGCGCGCTCCGGATCAGCGCCTCGTGGCCCGCGTGCAGCGCGCCCATCGTCGGGACGAGCCCGATCCGCGCGCCCGCGCGAAGAGGCTCGAGCGCCTCGCGGAGCCCGAGGATCGTCCTGTGGGTCGTCACCGCGCGGCGACCGCCGCGATCAGCATGTCGGTGAGCGCCCGGTACATCGGCTCCAGGTCGGGCCGCTGCTCGCGGATGACCTCGAGGTGGCGCGCGATCGTCTCCCAGTCGCCGCGGGTGGCGGGGCCCGTCAGCTCGAAGTCGTTCTCCATCGTCCGGCGCATGAGCGGGAGGAGCGCTTCGGGAGGCGCGCCCGCCTCCTCGAGCAGGCTCGCGGCCGCCCGATGGAGCGCGACGAGGAAGCCCTGGGCCATGACCGCGCCCGCGTGGTAGACGAGGCGTTCCTCGTCGGTCAGCTCGAAGGGGCGGAGCCGAAGGAGGTGAGCGAGCCGGAAGCCGGCGTCGAGGGCCTCGGCGCTCTCGCCGCTGACGGCTGCCGAGGCCCCGTCGAGCTGCTCCGGGCCGCGGTGCCGGACGATCGTCTGCAGCGGATGCACGCCGAAGCGCTGCGTGTGCGGGTCGAGCGCGTCCAGCGTGCGCGCGCCGCTCGTGTGAGCGATCCAGGGGCCGACCGGAATCGCAGCCGCGACCTCGTGGACGACCCGGTCCGGGACGCAGAGGAGGACGAGGTCGGCGCCTCCGGTCTCGAGCTCGCGTCCGGTCAGCCGCGTGGGCATCGACTCGGAGAGCCGGGCCGCGACGGCGGTGCCGACCCGGCCGGGGCCGACCACACAGGCTGACGTGAACTTCATCTCGGGCTCCAGTTCCGTGGCGGATACCGGGCACTCGGCAGCATAGCGGCAGGAGGCTAGCCTTACGCCATGACAGAGAAGATCGAGAAGACCAAGCAGGAGTGGCAGGCGGAGCTGACGCCCGAGCAGTACGCGGTTCTCCGCGAGCACGGCACGGAGCGGGCGTTCACCGGCGCCTACCACGACGCGAAGGAGCCCGGCGTCTACCGCTGTGCCGGCTGCGGCGCCGAGCTCTTCCACTCCGATACGAAGTACGACTCCGGCACCGGCTGGCCGAGCTTCTACGAGCCGGTTCACGGCGAGGCCGTCGAGACCGAGCGCGACTGGAGCCTCCTCGTGCCGCGCACCGAGGTCCACTGCGCCGCCTGTGACGGCCACCTCGGCCATGTCTTCCCGGACGGGCCGCACCCGACCGGGCTGCGGTACTGCATCAACTCGGCCGCGCTCCGGCACGAGGGCGAGGGGGGAGAGACGAGTGACTGAGAGGGCGACGTTCGGCGCCGGCTGCTTCTGGGGCGTCGAGGTGGACTTCCGCAACACGCCGGGCGTCAAGGACACCGCGGTCGGCTACATGGGCGGCGACGTCCCCAACCCGACCTACGAGCAGGTGTGCACCGACCGCACCGGCCACGCCGAGGTCGTCCAGGTCGAGTACGACCCGGACGAGGTCACCTACGAGACGCTCCTACGGACGTTCTGGGACGCCCACGACCCGACGCAGCGCAACCGCCAGGGTCCCGACGTAGGGCGGCAGTACCGCTCGGTGATCCTCTTCCACACGCCGGAGCAGCAGGAGATCGCCCTCGCCTCGAAGGCCAGGACGCAGGCGCGCTACACGAAGCCCGTGGCCACCGAGGTCGAGCCGGCGAAGGAGCTCTGGCGCGCCGAGGAGTACCACCAGCAGTACCTGGTGAAGCGCGGCCGCGCGACCTGCGCGATCTAAGCGTCGCCGCTCGGCGCGTACGGCTGCATCCAGGAGTCCGCGATCGGGGCGGCGAAGCGCGACCGCAGGTCCGAATAGAGCACGACGAGGCAGAGCGCGACGAAGGGCGCCGTCACAGTGCCCGCCGCCGCCCCGGCCAGGACCGTGGCCGTGAGCGGGGAGACCGGCAGCGAGAGCGCCGGCCCGGAGACGAGGAATGCGGGGACGGCCGAGAGGACGCCGGCGAGGATCAGCGTCCAGAAGACGGTGAGGCCCTTTCCGGTGACGAGCCGCTTGCTGCGCGAGAACGCGCGCCGGACGCCGGTGCGCTCGAGCACGACGACCGGGACGACGAGGGCCCACCAGGTCATGAAGACGAGCCCCGGGACGACGAAGAGCATGAAGCCGACCGAGACGAGGACGTTGTAGCCGAGCCACACGGCGGTCAGGGTGCCCAGGTACGGCAGGATCGCGTGGAGGCGGCCCGTCAGCGACCGGTCCGCGGTCGGCTCCTCGATCGCGGCCACCGCGTCCACGATCAGCGCGACCGCCCACGGCCCGCCGAACGCCAGCAGGAGCCCCGCCGCGTAGACGCCGAACGGGACGGCGAGCACGAGCGCGACGACGGCGAGGAGCGCGTAGAAGGCCGCCGCGAGCCCGACGAGGTAGAGCCCCCAGGCACGGTAAGCCGAGAAGGCCTCCTTGACGACGGCTCCCGCGCTCATGCCCATCCAGTCGGAGGGGCGAAGCCGTGTCCGCAGTCAGATCCCTCGTTCGAGGGACGCGCGTACTTCGGGGTCAGATCTTGCAATCGCGCATTTTGCGCGTTGAAAGTCAGAAAATGCTTGGATGCAAGATCTGACCCCAGGGCGTGGCCGCCGCGGCCCCCGCGGAGTCCGGTGACACTGCAGGACGATGGCTGACACCGCGGAATCCCGGCCGGGAGTCGACCTCTACTGGCTTCCGCTCGGCGCCGGCGGACAGTGCGTCCGGCTCAACGGGCGCGTCTTCGAGGCGGTGGCGGCGCGGGTCGGCCGGCGGGCGCCGTGCGACCTCTACCACTCGGCGCTCGAGCTACGGGTGCCGGACGGCCGGTTCGTGCTCGAGGTGGCCCCGGTTCCGAGCCCGCGCGGAGAGGAGCGCGGCGTCGTCGCCGGGGGCGCCGTCGGCAGCCGCTGGGCGGGGCGCTTCCGGATCTTCCGCTACGAGGTCCGCCGCTGGCGTGACGGCGTCATCCCGGACGTGGCCGAGGCGGTCGAGAGCCCACGGCGCCTGTCGGCGGATCCGGAGCCGGCGCAGCGGGTGCTCGACCTGGCGCCGTCCGTGCCGACGCCGGTCTGGGGCCGCGACGAGCTCGGCGCGGGCGAGATGTGGAACTCCAACTCGGTGATCTCCTGGCTGCTCGCCCGCGCGGGGCTTCCGATCGAGGAGGTCCACCCGCCCGCCGGCGGCCGCGCTCCCGGTTGGCACGCCGGCCTGGCGGTCGCACGGCGCGACCGCTGACGGTCCGGTTTGCGGTGTGTCCGGGGACCTGCCTACACTCCGTCGGCGATGCCGATCTACGAGTTCGTGTGCATGGAATGCGAGTCGCACTTCGAGGAGCTCGTCGGGATGAACGCGGCCGATCCGGCCTGTCCCGACTGCGGCGCCTCGAAGGTCGCGCGCCAGCTCTCCGTGTTCGCGGCTCTCGCCGCTCATGGCACCGCCGGGCAGTCCGCTCCAGCCCCACGTGCCACCGGGGGCGGCGGATGCTGCGGCGGGGCCTGTGGCTGCTGAGCCCGACGCCCTGAGCCGCAGGGCCTCCCTCGAGGCGCACGCCGCCGAGACCTCCGGCTGCACCCGCTGCCGCCTGGCAGAGGGGCGGACGCAGGTCGTGTACGGCGTCGGCGACCCCGACGCCGACCTCATGTTCGTCGGCGAGGCCCCCGGCTTCCACGAGGACAAGCAGGGCTACCCGTTCGTCGGCTCCGCCGGGCAGCTCCTGGACAAGCTCCTCGCCGGCATCGAACTGTCCCGGAAGGACGTGTACATCGCGAATGTCTTGAAGTGCCGCCCTCCCGGGAACCGCGACCCGCAGCCCGACGAGATCGAGGCCTGCGAGAGCCACCTCTTCCGGCAGCTGGAGCTGATCCAGCCGAAGCTCGTGGCCACGCTCGGGAACTTCGCCACGAAGCTCCTGTCCGGAAAGCCTGCCGGGATCACCCGCGTCCACGGCCGTCCGCAGGAGGCGCTCGTCGGCGGGCGCACGGTCACGCTCTACCCGATCTACCATCCCGCCGCCGCCCTCTACACGCCCGCGCTCCTGAAGGCGCTCGAGGAGGACTTCGCCCGCATCCCCGGGCTGCTCGCCGGCTCGACGGGGGCCGTCGCTCCGCACGAGGCGCAGGTGATCCAGTTTCCGGTCGCCGCAGCCGCGCCGGCTGCATCGCCCGACGAGCAGCTCGGCCTGTTCTGACGCGTCGCTAGTCTCCCCCCATGGTCGAGCTGGAGTCCTCCTCGCCGGAGGAGACCGAGCGCGTCGGCGCCGCGGTTGCCCGGGAGCTCGAGCCCGGCGACGTCGTGGCGGTCTCGGGCGAGCTCGGGAGCGGCAAGACGACGTTCGTACGCGGCGCAGCCAGGGCTCTCGGGATCGAAGGGCCGGTGACGAGCCCGACGTACACGATCGGGCACCGCTACCTCGGCGAGCCGGACGTCTCCCACCTCGACCTCTACCGCTTCGACGGGATGTCCCACGCCGAGTGGGGCGACCTCGAGCGCTACTTCGAGGAGGCCGTCGTCTTCGTCGAGTGGCCCGAGGCGGGGGAGGGGTTCCTGCCGCCGGCGCGAGTCCGCGTCAGGTTGCGGCACCTGCAGGGCGGGCATAGACTGATCAGCCTCGAATCCTCCGAAAAACCCCTGGAAATCAGGCTATCCGCAAGGTGCTGACCCTCGCGTTTGACACGGCCACCGACGTGGCCACGGCGGCACTCGTCCGCGACGGCGAGGTGCTCGGCGAACGCGCCTCTCGGGCCGTTCGCGTGCTCCGGGACGTCGAGGATCTCCTCACGGAGGCGGGACTCGAGTCCAGCGATGTCGACCGCATCGTGGTCGGCACCGGTCCGGGAAGCTACACCGGCCTGCGCATGGGGCTCGTCACCGCCCGGACGCTGGCGATCTCGCTCCAGGTTCCGGTCGCGGGCGTTTCCACGCTGGCGGCCCTCGCCGCCGGCGCACCGGGCGCCGTTCCCGTGATCGACGCGCGGCGCCGCGAGGTCTTCACGCTCGCGGCAGGCGAGCCCTCGTGCGTGGCGGCGGCCGCGCTCGGAGTCGAGCCGGGGCGCACGTACGTCGGCGACGGCGCGGTGCGCTACCGGGAGGAGATCGTGGCGGCGGGCGGCGACGTACCGCCGGACGACGCTCCCGAGCACGTCCCGTGGGCGCGCCACCACGCCGCGGTCGCGCGCGACTTCGGCGCCGCCGACGAGGCGGAGCCGATCTACCTCCGCGCACCCGACGCCGAGAAGGCGCTGAAGCGATGATCGACGTCGAGCGCGTCCGCGTCGACATCCGCCGCCTCACGCTGGGCGACCTCTCCGACATCGAGCTGATCGAGCAGCGGGTCTACCCGACGCCGTGGTCGCGCTCCATGTTCGCCGGCGAGCTGGCGAAGCCGTCCTCCATCTGCCTGGGCGCGTTCGACGAGGAGGGCCGCCTCGCCGGGTACCTGATCGTCTCGCGCTACGTGGACGCATGGCACGTGATGAACCTCGCCGTCGTCGAGCTCCACCGGCGGTCGGGCGTCGCCAGCCGGCTCCTCGAGGAGCTCCTGGCACTGACGGCCGGGGACCTCCACCGCGGCTTCACGCTCGAGGTCCGCGTCTCCAACAAGGGCGCGATCGCACTGTACGAGCGCTTCGGCTTCGAGCAGAGCGGCATCCGCAGGGGCTACTACACGGACAATCGCGAGGACGCGATGATCATGTGGAAGGACCCGGTCTGCGAGGGCTCGGATGATCGCCGCTAAGAAGGGGGCCCATGGGGGAAACATGGTTTCCCCCGTGCTGAACCGCGAGGACGCGATGATCATGTGGAAGGACACGGTCTCCGGGGAGCCCGCGTGATCCTGGGAATCGAGACGTCCTGCGACGAGACCGCGGTCGCGCTCGTCACGCGCGACGGCGAGGTGCGGGCGAACGTCGTCGCCTCCCAGGCCGAGTTCCACGCGCGCTACGGCGGCGTCGTCCCGGAGGTCGCCTCCCGCCGCCACCTGGAGCTGACCGGTCCCGTGCTCAGGGCGGCGCTGGCCGAAGGCGAGGCGACGCTCGGGGATGTGGACGCAGTCGCGGTCACGCACGGCCCGGGCCTGATCGGCGCGCTCCTCGTCGGCCTCTCGGCGGCCAAGGCCCTCGCCTGGTCGCGGCGGCTCCCGCTCGTCCCGGTCGACCATCTGCACGGGCACGTCGCCTCGCTCTACCTCCAGCCGGAGCCGCTCGGGCCGCCCTTCCTGTGCCTGCTGGCGAGCGGCGGGCACACGCTCCTCCTCGACGTCCGCGACCGCGCCGGCTACACGGTCGTCGGGACGACGCTCGACGACGCCGCCGGCGAGGCCTTCGACAAGGGCGCCCGCCTCCTCGGCCTCGGCTATCCCGGCGGCCCCGCCCTCGACCGCGCGGCGCGCGGCGGCGACCCCGAGGCGTTTCCCTTCCCCGTCGCCCGCGTGCCGGGCTTCGACTTCTCCTTCTCCGGCCTCAAGACCGCGCTCCTCTACGCGGTGCGGGAGCTGTCCGCGGACGAGCTCGAGCGCCGGCGGGCCGACCTGGCCGCCTCCTACCAGCGCGCCATCGTGCGGGCGCTCGTCGAGCGCACCCGCGCCGCGGCCGCCGAGCTGGGCGCGCAGCGGATCGCCGTCGTCGGCGGCGTGGCCGCCAACTCCGAGCTCCGGAGCGCCCTCGCGGACGCGACCCTCGCGCCGCTTGCGCTCTGTACCGATAACGCAGCCATGATCGCCTCGGCCGCCCGCTATGCGCCGCCCATCCCGTTTCCGGAGTATCTTGCGTTGGATGCGTATGCGACGGCCGCCTGAGGGGAGGCGTACCGCGGCGCTTGCCGCGCTCACGGTCCTGACCACGGTCCTCCTGCTGGCCGGCACGGTCCAGGGCGCCGGCGACTCGCTCGCCCGGGGGGCGGCGCGCGCCTGGCACGGCGTCTTCGGCGACCGGCCCGAGTCCGCTGCCGAAGAGCGCCAGCGCGTGCTCGTCGTCCTCTCGTCGCCGTCGCTCGCCGACCGCGTGGCCGCCGCCGAGGAGCCGTCCACTGCCGAGCAGCAGCGTCGATGGACGGAGGAGGCCGAGGGCGCGCAGCAGCTCGTGCTCGCCGGCCTGCGCGACCGGAACGTCCGCGTCGTGCGCGACCTCGTCTTCACGCGGACGTTCAACGGCTTCTCGGCAGTCGTCTCGCCCCGCGCGCTCGCGGAGCTGGAGCGCGCCCACGACGTCGCGGGCGTCTACCCCGTGCGGACGGTCTACCCGGCCGCTCCCACGGCGGAGACGGTCGTCGGCGGCGACTTCCGGCCCGGCGGCGGGCGCGGCACCCAGATCTCGCTCCCCGGCTTCGACGGCGGCGGTGTGACGGTGGCGCTCCTCGACACCGGCGTCGACCGGCGCCACGACTACCTGCGGGGGCGCGTCTCCCGCGGCTTCGACGTCGTCGACGGCGACACCGACGTGTCGCCCGAGCCGAAGCCCGGCGAGCCCGGCGTCGTCGAGGCCCACGCGACCCGCATGGCGGGCCTCCTCGTCGGGCACGACGGGCCGTCGGGCCTCCAGGGCGTCGCGCCCGGAGCGCAGATCCTCCCGATTCGGGTCCTGGGCTGGCAGCAGACGGCCGACGGCAGCTGGGCCGTGCTCGGCCGCGGCGACGTCCTGCTCGCCGGCCTCGAGCGGGCCGTCGACCCGGATGCCGACGGCGACGTCGAGGACGCGGCCGACGTCGCGCTCGTCGGCGGCGTCCAGCCGTACGCGGCCTTCGCCTCGAGCCCCGAGGCGCGCGCGACGGCCGGTGCGACCCGGCTGGGGACGCTCGTCGTGGCCCCGGTCGGGAACGACGGCCGGCCCGGCCCGGGATTCGGGACGGTGGCCGCTCCCGCGGCCGCGGCCGAGGCGCTCGCGGTCGGGACGCTCGACGCCCGCCGCGAGGTGCTCGAAGCCGACGCCGAGCTCCGCGTCGGCTCCGACACCGTCCTCGACGAGCCGGTGCGCCTGCTCGGCGGCGCGGCGCCGCAGACGGCTGCCCGCTTCGGCGTCGCCGCCGTCTCCGGCGCCACGCTGGCGCAGCCCGACCGTCCCGCCGAGACCCTCGGCGAGGGGGACGTTCTCGGAGACTTCTTCGGCACGGACGGCGTCAGCCTCGTGGCCGGCAAGGCGGTGGTGGTCCGGGCCGACCAGGGAGCGGTCGAGCGCCGCGTCCGCAATGCGGCCGAGGCCGGAGCCGCCGCCGTGCTCGTCTCCGGCACCAACCTCCCGGCGGGCGCGCTCGACCTGGAGGACGGGGTCGCCGTTCCGGTCGTCGCGCTTCCCGCCGACGCGGCGCAGGAGGCCCTCGCCGGCGACGCCACGCTCGACCTCTCCGGCGTCCGGGTGCTGCCGAACGCGGCGCTCATGGACGTGGCCGCGTTCTCGTCCGGAGGCGTTGCGTTCGACGGCAGGGTGAAGCCGGATCTCGTCGCTCCCGGCGTCGGGCTGGTGACCGCCGACGCGGGCGGGCAGGGCTTCGCGACCGTGACGGGCTCGAGCGCCGCCGCCGCCGTGGTGGCGGGCGCCGCCGCGCTCGTCGCCCAGGCGCGGCCGGACCTGGGCGCCTCCGACCTGAAGAGCGCGCTCGTCGGCAGCGGCGGGAGGCTCCTCCGCAGCGGGCTCGCGCTCCCGGTGACCGCGCAGGGCGGCGGGCTCGTCGACCCGATCCATGCCGCGACCGCCGAGATCGCCGTTCAGCCGGCCACGCTCGCGTTCGGCAGGGCGCAGGGAGCCGACTGGTCGACGACCGCGACGCTCGCGCTCCGCAACGTCTCCAGCCGGGCGCTGACTCTGTCCTTCGGCCTCGTCGCGGACGGCGGCGCGGCCCAGCTCGCCTTCTCCGCCGAGCCCGCCGGGCTCACCCTCGGCCCCGGGGAGGCCCGTGACGTGACGATCGGGGTCTCGGCGAACGGCGCCGAGCCGCCGGCGGGCACGGGCGGCGTCATCGTCGTCTCCGCCGAGGGGTCGCAGCCGGTCCGCGTCCCGTGGGCGATCGCGCGCCGGGAGGCGGACGCCGCGCCGCTCGTCGGCGAGGTGGAGATCTCGCACCACGAGTTCTCGCCGTCCGACCGCGCGCCGGTCGTCCTCGCCTTCCGTGCCGGCCGTGTCGACCAGGTGCCGGACGGCGAGATGATCGAGCCCGTCGGCGTCCTCGAGCTGGAGCTCTGGTCGGCCGACGGTCGCCGGCTCGGCGTCCTCGCACGGCTGCGCGACGTGCTCCCCGGCCGCTACGCGTTCGGGCTCACCGGGCGCGGACCGCACGGCAAGACCCTCGCCGAGGGCACCTACGTCCTCCGGCTGCGGGCGCACCCGGTCGACGGCGACGACGGGACGCCGCCCTCGACCGCCGAGGCCGTCTTCACGATCACGCGCTAGGCAGCCCGTGCACGAGGTCACGATCTACCTCGCGCAGGGGTGCCACCTGTGCGAGAGCGCGCAGCGTGTCATCGCCGCGGTGCGCGAGGAGGTCCCCTTCCGGCTCGTCGAGGTGGCCATCGACGGCGACCCGGAGCTCGAGCGCGCCTACCGCGAGCGCATCCCCGTCGTCGCGGTGGACGGCGAGGAGGCCTTCACGTACTTCGTCCACCCGGACGGGCTCCGCCGCCGTCTCGGCGCGTGACTCGTGGCAGGACGGGTACTGCAGCCACGACGTGAGGGGCGTCGTTATTGTGTCCCCTCATGGCCTTGAGGATCGCGAGCGACGGAGGAACGAGGTCCGGCGACCGGCTGACGGTCGGAGTGGCGGCCCGCCTCTCCCAGTATCTCCGCGTTCTCACCCAGGCCCGCAAGATGGGCAAGGAGCGGATCTCCTCCCAGGAGATCAGCGAGTACACGAACATCAACGCCACGCAGATCCGCCGCGACCTCTCGGCCTTCGGGAAGTTCGGCAAGCGGGGAGTCGGCTACAACATCGACAGCCTGATCGCCGAGATCAGGAAGATCCTCCGGACGCAAGGGCAGCACAACATCGCGCTCTTCGGCACGGGCCGGCTCGGCCAGGCCATCGCCAGCTCGACCATCTTCTCCGACCACGGCTTCAACATCTCGGCGGCCTTCGACAGCGACACGAGCAAGGTCGGCGAGCCGATCGGCGGCACGACCATCTCGAGCTACGACGAGCTCAAGGAGCAGATCCGGGACAAGAACATCATCGTCGCCGTCCTCGCGGTCCCCGGGGACGCCGCGCAGAGCGTGGCCGACGAGGTCGTGGACGCCGGCGTGAAGATCATCTTCAACTACACGGAAGCGCTCCTCGACGTCCCGGCCGACGTCACGGTGCACACGACGAGCCCGGCCGTCGAGCTCCTCTACGCGCTCTACTTCTACCTGACGTAGACCGGGACGTCCCCGGACGCGCGGCCGGCGAGCGCCGCCCGCACCTCGCCCGCGCGGGCCTCGGCCACCACGCCGCCGCCCGGGTCGACCTCGGCCGCGATGCCCTCCGCCGCGAGCACGCGGACGATCTCGGCGGCCGGGCCCTGCGCGAAGAGGACGAACGTCGTTCCCGCCGGGGCGTCCTGTAGCGGGGATGCCGCCTCCGAGGTGGCCGTCGGCGCCGCCTCCTCGTCCATCTCCAGCGGCTCGGTCGCGTCGGCCCCGCCCGACTCCTCGGCCGCGACGTCGGCGGCCTCGCTGTCGTCGTCGTCGCCGCTGCCGAGCTGCGTGCCCCCGATCACGAAGACGCCGACGAGCGCGGCCGCCGCGGCGACCGGCGCCGCGATCACGAGCACGCGCTTCACCGGGCGGAAGCGCCGCCACGGATCGGGGCGCTCGGGCAGGGAGGCGAGGATCCCGCCGCGGCGCTCCTCCGGCAGCTCCAGGAGCGGCGCGCCGCGGAGAGCCTCGCGGGCGGCCTCGAGCCGGCGGATCTCGTCCGCGCACGGCCGGCACGCCACCAGGTGCTCGGAGACCTCGCGGCGGTCGTCGTCGCCGAGCTCCTCCTCGACGAAGGAGAGGAGCTCGAGCTCGCTCGGGTGCTTCTCGGCCATCAGGCGTTCGACTCCGTTCGCTGCTCCGGTGTTCCCAGCCGCTCGGCGAGCTCGCTCCGGCCGCGGAAGATCCGCGACTTCACCGTACCCTCGGGGACGCCGGTCATCTCTGCGATCTCCGCGTAGGAGCAGCCGAGCACGTCGTAGAGGACGACGGCGACGCGGTACGTCTCGTCCAGGGCGTTCAGCGCCAGCTGCAGCTCGTTCGAGAGCTCCTGCTCGGCGAAGCGGTCGCGCGGGTCGGCGGGGTCCGGGGGCTCCTCGGCGGTCCGG
Organism: Gaiellaceae bacterium; assembly: GCA_035620475.1. GTDB lineage: Bacteria > Actinomycetota > Thermoleophilia > Gaiellales > Gaiellaceae > JAIBJN01. The sequence goes on from DASPGT010000078.1 coordinate 21,880, forward strand.
TCGCGGCGCTTCGCCCGCACGTCGTGCGCCGAGTTGACGACGATCCGGTAGAGCCAGGTCGAGAAGCGTGCCTCGCCCCGGAACTTGGGCAGCGCCAGCCAGGCGCGGACGAGCGCCTCCTGCACGGCGTCGGCGGCGTCCTCCCGCGACCCGAGCACACGCGCGGCGAGCGTGTACATCCGCTGCTGGTGCGCCTCCACGAGCTTCTCGAACGCGTAGCGCTCCCCCTTCTGGGCGCGGCGGACGAGGAGCTCGTCGGCATCCATCCCGGTGAAGGTTCGCATCCCGCGCGGCTGCCCGCCGCGGCGGGCCGTTCGCTTCCGCTTTGATACCGTCGCGCCCGTGGGTGACGCCCAGAAACTGACTTCCGAGGAGCAGATCACGACCGCCCGGGAGGCCTTCGAGTCCAGCCGGGACTTCACGGTCGCCGTGGAGGAGGAGTTCGCGCTCCTCGACCCGTCCTCGCTCGGGCTCGTGAACCGCTTCGAGGAGCTCCAGGCGGCGGCCGCCGGGACGCCCCTCGCCGAGCACCTCGTCGGGGAGCTGATCGCGTCCGAGATCGAGGTGCGGACGGGCAGGTGCGAGACGTTCGCGGAGGCGGCCGCGGCCATGAGCGAGCGCCGCCGCCAGCTGCTCGAGCTCGTCGGCCGCTTCGACGTCGCCCTCGGCGCCACCGGCACCCACCCCTGGAGCCCGTGGCAGGAGCAGCGCATCATCGACACGCCGCACTACCGCAGAAACGACGAGATCCTCCGCTACGTCGTCTGGCGCAACAACAGCTTCGGGCTCCACGTCCACATGGGCGTCCGCGGCGCCGACCGCGCGGTCCGCGTCTGCGACGGCCTGCGGACGTTCCTGCCGCACCTGCTCGCCTACTCCGGCAGCTCGCCGTTCGTCGAGGGCGTGTACACGCACCTGCATTCGGCGCGGACGCAGATCTTCACCCGCATGTTCCCGCGCTGCGGGATCCCGGACGCGTTCGGCACCTGGGCGGAGTACGAGCGCTACGTCCGCTTCCTCTACGACACCGGGTCGATCACGGAGCACACGCAGATCTGGTGGAGCGTCCGCCCGCACCTCGCCTTCCCGACCGTGGAGATCCGGATCTGCGACGGGCAGCCCGAGCTGGGCGAGGCGCAGGCGCTGGCGGCGCTTCTCTACGCGGTCGCCGCGCGCATCCTGCGGGCCGTGGACGAGGGGGAGCCGCTGCCCGACCACCCGCACCGGCTGCTCGAGGAGAACCTCTGGCGCGCGATCCGCCACGGGCTCTCGGGGGAGCTCATCGACCTCGACACGGGCGCCGTCCGCCCGGCGCGCGCCGAGATCGAGCGGCTGATCGAGTGGACGCTGCCCGTCGCGGAGGAGCTGGGCGCGGCCTCGTTCCTGAACGTCCCGGCCGTCAGCGTCTCGGAGCGCCAGATGGCCAGGCACGAGGCGGGGGAGACGCTGGCCGAGATCTACGCCCAGGAGCTCGTGGAGCCGGTCCGTGTCTGAGCTCGGCCCCGAGGAGGAGCTGGACCAGGAGGCGATCGCGCGCGAGCTCGCCGAGGAGCTGCGCAAGCTCCGCGTCGAGGACGTCCTCGTGAACACGCTCGTCCACGTGTCCTCGATCGGCTACCGCCGGCTCGGCCTCACCGAGGACTCCCGTGACGAGCGCGACCTGCCGCAGACGGCGCTCGCCATCGAGACGCTGCAGGCGCTCGTGCCGGTGCTCCAGGACTTCCTCCCGGGCGAGCTCGTGGCCGGCTTCGAGGAGCAGATCGCGAACCTCCAGCTCGCCTACGCGAAGGCCGTCAAGGAGACCGGTGCCGACGGCTGAGATCGGCGTCTTCGGCGGCTCCGGGTTCTACTCGTTCCTGGAGGACGTCGAGGAGGTCGAGGTCGAGACGCCGTACGGGAAGCCCTCCGCGCCCTTCACGATCGGTGAGATCGGAGGCCGGCGCGTCGCCTTTCTTCCGCGCCACGGGCTCCGCCACGAGCTGCCCCCGCACGCGATTCCCTACCGGGCCAACGTCTGGGCCATGCGGGAGCTCGGCGTGCGGAGGATCATCGGCCCGAACGCCTCGGGCGCGCTCCAGGCCGAGCTCGAGCTGGGCGAGTTCGTCGTCTGCGACCAGTTCGTCGACCGCACGCGGGGTCGCGACGACACCTTCTACGACGGCCCCGAGACGACGCACGTCTCCGCCGCCGACCCGTACTGCCCCGACCTGCGGACGCTCCTGGTGGAGACGGCCGGCGAGCTCGGGATCAAGGCGCGCGGCGGCGGCACGGTGGTCGTCATCCAGGGCCCGCGGTTCTCCACCCGCGCGGAGTCGAAGTGGTTCCAGGACGCCGGCTGGGACACGATCAACATGACCGCATATCCGGAGGGCTACCTCGCCCGCGAGCTCGAGCTCTGCTACGCGAACATCTCGATGGTGACGGACCACGACGTCGGCGTCGAAGGGGCGCCCCCGGTCTCGCACGAGCAGGTCGTGACCGTCTTCAACGAGAACAACGAGCGCCTGCGGGAGCTTCTCTTCGCGGTCATCCCGAAGATCCCGCCGCAGCCGGAAGAGCACCTCTGCGCCACTGCCCTCCGCGGCGCCCGTTTCTAGACCGTATCCAGCAATCTCTGGGGATTTCCCTGTTTCGGCGCCTCCGGCGGCGTCCTAGGGTCGCTGCAATCGACCGAAGGAGGCAGAGATGAGAAGGATCGCGATCGTCGCCGCGGTCATCGTGGCGGTCGCCGCTGCCGGGGGTGCGCTCGCAACGCCCGGCGGCGGCATCACGGACGTCGTCAGCTTCGTGCAGGGCCGGACGACCGAGCGAGTCCACGCGAACGCCGACGGGGTGAAGCTGAAGACGAAGGGCCGGGTCGACGTCTTCTTCCAGACAGGCACGTTCCAGCCCGGCGGGACCTCGGGGTGGCACTCCCACAGCGGGATCGTGATCATCGCGGTCAAGTCGGGCGAGCTGACCCGCTACGACAAGAAGTGCCGGGCGGTGTCGTTCGGCGCGGGCGAGTCGTTCGTCGAGCACGGCGGCCAGCCGGTGCTCGTGCGGAACGAGGGAACCGAGCCGGCGGTCATCTACTCCGCCTACGTGCTTCCGGACGCGACCCTACGGCGCATCGACGAGCCGAACCCGGGCTGCCCCGTGCAGTGACGGCCGGCGACGGCGGACGGGGCGGCGTGCGGAGCCGCCCCGTCTCGCCGGACGTCCGCGGCGGCTCCACCGGCCGGTGTGATACAAATCTCGCCGGCCGTTTCGGGCCGGACCGGGAGGCAGACTCGGTCCCGCGCAGCGGCCTGTTTCGTTGCGATGACCGAGTTCTTCCAGAACCACACCGTCCTGTTCGCGCTCGTGTGCGCGCTCTTCGGCATCGCCGTCGGGCTCTACCTCACCTGGTGGATCCTCAAGCAGCCTGCCGGCACGGAGCGCATGCGCGAGATCGCGCGGGCCGTGCAGGAGGGCGCCGCCGCGTACCTGCGCCGGCAGTACATGACGATCGGCCTCGTCGCGATCGTCCCGTTCCTCCTCATCGGCTTCTACAACCAGCTCGGCTGGGGCACGGCAATCGGTTTCCTGATCGGGGCCGTTCTCTCCGCAGCGGCCGGCTTCATCGGCATGAACGTCGCCGTGCGCGCGAACGTCCGCACGGCCGAGGCCGCGAAGCAGGGCCTGACCCCGGCGCTCAACGTCGCCTTCCGCGCAGGCTCTGTCACGGGCCTCCTCGTCGTCGGGCTCGGCCTCTTCGGCGTCGCCGGGTACTACGGCGTGCTCACGAGCTGGTTCGACGTCTCGCAGGACGACGCCATCGACGACCTCATCGGCCTCGCTTTCGGCGGGTCGCTGATCTCGGTCTTCGCCCGGCTCGGCGGCGGCATCTACACGAAGGCCGCCGACGTCGGCGCCGACCTCGTCGGGAAGATCGAGGCCGGCATCCCCGAGGACGACCCACGGAACCCGGCCGTCATCGCCGACAACGTGGGCGACAACGTCGGCGACTGCGCCGGCATGGCCGCCGACCTCTTCGAGACCTACGCGGTCACCGCGGTCGCGGTCATGCTCCTCGGCACCGCGTTCCCCGCCGGCGGCCTGCCGCTCTACCCGCTCGCGATCGGCGGCGTGTCCATCGTCGCCTCGGTGATCGGCATCTGGTTCGCGCGGGTCGGCCGCGGCGGCTCGATCATGAACGCGCTCTACAAGGCCGTCGTCGTCGCCACCGTGCTCTCCGCGCTCGGCTTCATCCCCGTGACGCTGGCCTTCGACGAGGGCGCCTTCACCTTCGGCGAGCTCTACGTGGCCGCGATCATCGGCCTGGTCATCACCTTCGCGCTCGTGGCGATCACGGAGTACTACACGGGCACGCGCTGGGGCCCGGTGAAGTCGATCGCGCGCTCCTCGCAGACGGGGCACGCGACGAACATCATCGAGGGGCTCGCCGTCGGCATGCAGGCGACGGCGCTCCCGGTGATCGTCATCGCCATCGGGATCGTCGCCGCCTACGAGGTGACCGACAGCCTCTACGGCATCGGCGTCGCCGTCATGGCGCAGCTCTCCATGACCGGGCTGATCGTCGCCCTGGACGCCTACGGCCCGGTCACGGACAACGCCGGCGGCATCGCCGAGATGGCCGACCTGGACGAGTCCGTGCGCGGGATCACCGATCCGCTCGACGCGGTCGGGAACACGACCAAGGCGGTCACGAAGGGCTATGCGATCGGCTCGGCCGGCCTCGCCGCGCTCATCCTCTTCGACGAGTACGCGCGAGGGCTCACGGAGGAGGACGTGACGAGCGTCTTCTCGCTGGACGACCCGTGGGTCATCGCCGGGCTCTTCATCGGCGGTCTCATGCCGTTCCTCTTCGCCTCGCTCGCCATGCAGGCTGTCGGGCGCGTCGGCGGCCTGGTCGTGGACGAGGTGCGCCGCCAGTTCCGGGAGATCCCGGGGATCCTCGAGGGCACCGGCCGGCCGGACTACTCGACGGCCGTCGGCATCGTCACGAGCTCGGCGATCAAGAAGATGCTCCTGCCCGCGCTCATCCCGGTCGTCATCCCGATCGTCGTCGGGATCATCAGCCCGGAGGCGCTGGGCGGCCTTCTCATCGGCACGATCGTGACCGGGATCTTCCTCGCCATCGCCATGACCTCCGGCGGCGGCGCGTGGGACAACGCGAAGAAGCTGATCGAGGACGGCGCCTACGGCGGCAAGGGCTCACCGGCCCACGCCGCGGCCGTCACCGGCGACACGGTCGGCGATCCGTACAAGGACACGGCCGGCCCGGCGATCAACCCGATGATCAAGATCGCCAACATCGTCGCCATCCTCATCATCCCGATCATCGCCTCGATCCACGGCTAGCGCCGCGCGGAGCGGGCGTCAGGCCCGTCTAGTCGTGGTTCTTGCCGCCGCCCTGCCCGGGCGGCGTCTTGTCGTCGCTCTGCCCGGGCGGCGTCTTGCCCCCGCCCTGCTGCCCCGGTGCTCCGCCGTACTGGTGGCCGGGGGGACCGCATGGTTGCGGCGGGGGGTTGGGCGGGTCGTACTGCTGGCCGGGCGGGCCTCCGTACTGCTGGCCGGGCGGGCCACCGTGCGGCCCTCCGTACTGGTGCCCGGGCGGACCGGGGAATCCGTACTGGTGGCCCGGCGGGCCTCCGTACTGCTGCCCCGGCGGGCCTCCCAGGGGGCCTCCGTACTGCTGGCCCGGAGGGCCTCCGTGCGGGTGGTACTGCTTGCCCGGCGGGCCTGAGCAGCCCTGCCCGGGTGGGGCGCCTCGATCGTCACCGGCTGTTGGAGGCGGGAACGCGTATCCCATCGCCGCGAAGGTCCCGAGCGCTCCCAGGAGCATGGCCGTGAGACCGACTGCAACGGCGCGTCGCGTCATTGTTGCGGATGATACTACGGCGCAGGGCGATTACAAGGGTCAATCTCGGCCGACCAGCTGCCGCATGTCGCGCGGATTGAGGCGGGAGGCGCGAGCGAAGGAGCGGCGTCGCTCGGCGCCCGTGACGGCCAGGCCTCGCTCGTACCAGAGGAGCCAGTTGCCCGGATCGAGCTCCAGCGCGCGGTCGAGGCTCTCCCGCGCCGCCCGGCGATCTCCGCTCCGGCGCTGAGTCCTCGCCAGGACCAGCCACGGCTCGGCCGCCCACGGCAGCCAGGTCGTCGCCCTGCGGGCATGTGTCTCCGCCTGCTCGAGCTTTCCGGCGGCGAGAGCGCGCTCGGAGGACGCCGTCGCGTTGTTGCCGATCAGCGCAACGAAGGAGAGTGCTCCGAGCGCGAGCGCGAGCCCGGCCACGCCGACCCGGGCCGGCCGTGTGAGCCGTCGCGAGCTCGCCGGCCGCCCCGCGACGAGAAGGGCGGCACCGCAGGCGAGCGCCGCCGTCGTCGGGACGGGCATCTCCCACAGCCAGTCGACGCCGGCCTGGACGGCGTACACCGAATAGGCGCCGAGGGTCGCGGGCACCAGCGGCTCTCCCCGGGCGCCGACCGCGGAGGCCACGGGAGCCGCCAGAGCGACGAGCAGCAGGATCAGCCCGACGAGCCCGACCTCCGCGAGCGTCTCCAGGTAGAGGCTGTGCGCGTCTCTGACGAACCTCCCCACCGTGCGATGCTCGAGCCAGTAGCGGCCGAACGTGCCGCTGCCGGAGCCGTGAACGGGATGAGCCTCGAAGTCGTTCCACGCCGCCTCCCAGAGTCGTTCCCGCCTGCCGACAGAGGGGTGGAGGACCCGCTGGGTCGGGTCGCTCACGCGTGGGGCGGCCCGAGGAGCGGCACCCGCCGGCTCGTCCGGCTCGGTCGCCCAGAGCGCTGCAGCTCCGAGAGCAAGCGCTCCGAGGAGCAGGAGGCCGCCGGCCGCTCGACCCGTCGGCGTAGCCGCTCGAGCCCTCGCCACGAGCCGCGGGCCGAATGCCGCCAGGAGGGCAGCCCCCGCCGCGAGGGCCACGATCGCCAGCGCCAGGCGGTGCCCTTCACGGACGGCCGCTGCTTCGCTCGCGCCGCGAGTCAGAAGAGCGTCCGCCCGGAGGGCAAGCGCGAGAAGCGCGGTGCCGGGGAGCCCGAGCACGAGCAGCCAGCCCGAGAACGCGACCCGGCGCGGCGCCAGGCAAACCGCCACGACGGCGCCGGTTACCAGCCCGAGCCAGGCTCCGCGACTCAGGCTGAGCGTCAGCGCCGCGAGCAGGACGACGCCGGCCGCGGCGGCGACGGAGCGAAGGAACGGCCGCCGGGCCTGAGCGAGGAAGCCGACCAGGATCAGCACGCCGATGGCGCTGAGGCCGCCGAGCGCGTTCGAGTAACCGACGGGCGCGTGGAGAGCCCCCACATCCCGGATGCGGGCCTCGGGCCGCCCGAACAGGTCCTGGAAGAGCAGCTCGGCCAGGCCGGCGCCGCACGCGACGACGATGGCCGTGGCCGTGCCGCCGAGCAACCACGGGACCGATTGCCTGCGAGCGACGAAGAGCAGCGCGGCGAGACCCGCGACGTAGATCGTCAGCCGTTCGACCTCGAGGACCGTCTGCGGCCGGTCGTCCGACCACAGAAAGGAGAGCGCGCTCCACCCCAGGAGCGCTCCGAGGGCGGCCAGGGCGACCGCCTCGTGACGGCTCAGCGGGGTGGGGGCGAGACTGACGGCGACGGTGGCGATCCAGAGCCCGACCAGGGCAGGAACACCCCAGGCCGTCGGGAAGTAGCCGCCGTCGAAGAAGGCCAGCGGAACGACGGCCAAGAACCCGAGTAGGCCCGCGACCGCATCGCGCGGAGCCGGCACGATCGTGTCAACGCGTTTCCGGGGGGCGAGTCGATGTCCGTCCACCGCCCGCCCTCACATCGGCGGGCTAGGCGGAGCGCCGCCGCCGCACCTGCGGGCCCTGGGAGCCGAGCGCCGCGTAGGCGAGCGCCTGCAGCGCTTCGTTGAGGCTCCCGAGCTCGGCGACGATCCGCTGCAGCTGGTCGTTCGTGTCCAGCCGGCGGTTGAGGGCGTGCACCTCGTCGCAGAGCCGGTCGAGCCGCTCGAGGATCGCGTCGAGCTGGCGGTCGTCCAGGTACTGGCGATCAGCCGGCATCGACCGTGATGGTAGCCAGGTCGTCGAGCGACGTGGCAACTGAAACGCCGGCCCCGCCGAGCCGCGCTACGAGACGCTCCCTGGACCCCGCTCCGGTCTCGAGCGCCTCCACGCGCCGGTCGGCGCCGAGGTGGGCGAGGGCGAGGCGCGCGAGCGGCTCGGGCGCGTCCGTGAAGACGCCGATGCGGACGCCTGCGGTGGCCAGTGCCCGGAGCGCTGCGGTCGCCTCCGCGCTCGGGCGGAGGTAGACGGGCGCGCGGTCCTCCGCGAAGCGCTCGAGCGCCCCGCGCCAGTCGCCGACGCCCGCCTCGGCCCAGCGGTCGAGCTCGGCGGCCGCAGCGGCGCGGTCGTCCGGCAGGGAATCCGGCTCGAGCGGGGAGATGGCGGCGAAACGCCGTGCTGCGTCGGCGAGGAAGTCCCGCCAGAGCGGCCGCGTGTCGCCCAGCGCATCCAGGTCGATCGCCACGGCCTTCACGCCCGTGAGGCCGCCCAGCGCGAGAAGAGGAGGACACCGGCGACGACGCCGGCGGTGTCGATCAGCCAGTCGAGCGGCGAGCCCTGCCGCCCGGACACGAACGCCTGGTGCAGCTCGTCGGTCACCGCGTACGCCGAGCCGAGCAGGATCGCCAGCGGCTCCCGTCCCAGCGCGCGGTAGAGGAGCGCGCCGAGGATCCCGAACTCGGCGGCGTGCGCGAGCTTCCTGAGAACGAGGTCCCAGGTGCCGAGCCCGGTTCCGAGGCTCGGGATCGACGAGAGCGTGAAGATGAGCGCCGCCCAGAGGACGACGGGAAGCCACAGGTTGACCCGCGCCGCGACCACGAGACCGCCAGCCTAGCCAAGCGGTATGCTCCCGCCCGACAGCAAGGCGAGCGGTCAAGGGAAGCCGGTGCGAGTCCGGCACGGTCCCGCCGCTGTGAGGGGAGACGCTCCTCCGCAGAAGTGCCACTGGCCCGCGGGCCGGGAAGGCGGCGGAGGGGGGAGCCCCGAGTCAGAAGACCTGGCGCTCGCCCCCGGTTCGTTCCCCTCGCGGAAGGAGGAAACGTGCTTCATCGCCCTTTCACGGCCCTCGCGGCCGTCATGCTCGCCCTCGTCCTCGCGCTGGCCGCCTGCGGCGGTGACGACGGCCCCGAGACCACCGCCGCGCCCCCGGCCACGTCCTCGGCCGCCGTCGAGACCACGCCGGCACCGCCTGCGTTCCCGGTCACGGTCGAGGGCGACAACGGCCCCGTCACGCTGGAGGAGCAGCCCGGCGCGGTCGTCTCGCTGTCGGCCACGGCGACCGAGACGCTGTTCGCGATCGGCGCCGGCGACCAGGTGATCGCAGTCGACGACCAGTCGAACTACCCGGCGGAGGCGCCGGTCACCGACCTCTCCGGCTTCCAGCCCAACGTCGAGGCGATCGCGGGCTACGAGCCCGACCTCGTCGTCGCCGCCTACGACCCGGGCGGGCTGGTGGAGGGCCTCGAGACGCTCGGCATCCCGGTGCTCCTCCAGGACGCCGCGCCCGACCTGTCGGCCGCCTACGACCAGATCCGGACGCTCGGAGCGGCCACCGGCCGCGTGGAGGAGGCGCAGGACCTCGCTTCGGAGATGGAGACTGAGATCGCCGAGCTGGCCGAGATCGCGAGCGGAGGCGGCGCGACCGTCTACCACGAGCTCGGCCCGGACTTCTTCACGGCCACCTCCGAGACGTTCATCGGCAGCATCTACACGCTCCTCGGCCTGGTCAACATCGCCGACGCCGCGGCGGACGCCGACGCGGGCGGCTACCCCCAGCTGAGCGCCGAGTACATCCTCACCGAGAGCCCCGACCTGATCGTCCTCTCGGACACGAAGTGCTGCGACCAGACAGCCGCGACGGTGGCGAAGCGCCCCGGCTGGGATCAGGTCGACGCGGTCGTCAACGGCGACATCGTCGAGGTCGACGACGACATCGCCTCCCGCTGGGGGCCCCGGACGGTCGAGCTCGTCGAGCTGGTCGCCGCCGCCGTCCAGCGCCTCGGAGCCGGCTAGGTGGCGAGCGCCGGCGGGATCAGGGAGCTGCTCGCGCCCCGGCCGGAGCGGGCGCTCCGCGGCCTGTCGCTCCGCTGGACGCTGACCGCGTGCGTCTTCGTCCTGACGGCGTCCCTGCTCGGCCTCGCGCTCGGCCCCGTCGACCTCGGCCTCGCCGCCGTCGCGCGCGAGGTGCTCAGCCATGTGCCGTTCCTCGGAGTCGAGTCGTCCTTCTCGCCGACCCAGGACGCGATCCTCTGGGAGCTGCGTGCTCCCCGGGTCGCGCTCGGGCTCCTCGTCGGTGCGATGCTCGCCTCGGCCGGGGCCGCCTACCAGGGCGTCTTCCGCAATCCGCTCGCCGACCCGTACCTGCTCGGCGCCGCGGCCGGAGCGGGGCTGGGCGCGACGGTCGTGATCGCCTACGACGTGGGCGGGAGCGGAGGCGCCGACCTGCGGCCGGTCGCCGCGTTCGTCGGCGCGACCCTCGGCGTCGGCATCGCGTACCTCCTGGGCCGCTCCGTGGGCGGGCGCGAGACGACGACGCTCATCCTCGCCGGGGTCACGGTCGCAGCGTTCCTCACGGCGGTGCAGACCTACGTCCAGCAGTCGAGCGCCGAGACGGTGCAGGAGGTCTACAGCTGGATCCTCGGCCAGCTCGAGACCTCGGGCTGGACCGACGTGCTGATCGTGCTCCCGTACGTGGCGCTGAGCGCGCTCGTCCTCCTCTGGCACCGCCGCCTGCTCGACGTCCTCGCGGTGGGCGACGACGAGGCGTCGAGCCTCGGCGTCCCGGTCGCGCGCGTCCGGCTGCTGGTCGTCGCCGCGGCCACGCTCGGGACGGCGGCGGCGGTGGCGTTCAGCGGGCTGATCGCGTTCGTGGGGATCATCGTCCCGCACGCGGTCCGCCTGCTCGCGGGGACGAGCTACCGCGTCGTCCTGCCGCTCTCGCTCGCCTTCGGGGCCGGGTTCCTTGTGCTCATGGACCTCGTCGCGCGCACGGTCGTGGCGCCGGCCCAGCTTCCGATCGGCGTCGTGACCGCGTTCCTCGGGGCGCCCTTCTTCGCCTTCGTCCTGCGCACGACGAGGACGGTCGGCCCGTGACGCTCGTCGCCGAGGGCGTCGGCGTCTCCCTCGACGGCGTGCGCGTCGTCGACGGGCTCGGGCTGGCCGTCGACGAGGGCGAGTGGGTCGGCCTGATCGGCCCCAACGGCGCGGGGAAGACCACCCTCCTGAAGGCGGTGGCCGGCCTGGTCGCGTACTCCGGGTCGATCCGCCTCCAGGGGGAGGAGGTCTCCTCGCTCGGCCGCCGCGCCGTCGCCCGGCGCGTGGCCGTCGTCCCGCAGATCCCGGTGATCCCGCCCGACACGACCGTCCTCGAGTACGCCGTCCTCGGCCGCACGCCGCACCTCGGCTACGCGGGCGCGCCGGGCCCGCGGGACGTCGTCGCGGCGCGCTCGGCGCTCGCCCGGCTCGACGGGGCCCACCTCGTCGACCGCAGGCTCGGCTCGCTGAGCGGCGGTGAGCGCCAGCGTGCGGTGCTCGCGCGCGCGGTCGCCCAGGACGCGTCGCTCCTCCTCCTGGACGAGCCGACGAGCGCGCTCGACGTCGGCGCGCAGCAGCAGGTGCTCGAGCTGGTCGCCTCGCTCCGCTCCGGCGGCGGGCTCACCGTGCTGAGCGCGATGCACGACCTCACGCACGCCGGCCAGTACGCCGACCGCCTCATCCTCCTCGACGGCGGCAGGGAGCAGGCGAGCGGGCCGCCGGCCGAGGTCCTCACGGAGCAGCTGATCGCCCGCCACTTCGGCGCTTCCGTCCGGGTCGTCAGCGACGAGGCGACGGGGATCGCGGTCGTCCCGTTGCGTCCGGCCGTGGAGACCGAGCATCCTGTCTCCTGATGTCCCTGACCTTCCTCGTCGGCGGCGCGCGGAGCGGGAAGTCCGCGCTCGCCGTCCGCCTCGCCTCCGCGTGGGACGGGCCGGTCATCTTCCTGGCGACGGCCGAGGCCCGCGACGACCCCGAGCTCGCGGCGCGGATCGCCCGCCACCGGCTCGAGCGCCCCGCCGGCTGGCGGACGGTCGAGGTGCCGGTCGACCTCCACGGCGAGCTTGGCCGCGTGCCGGGACGGGCGTTCGTCGTCGTCGACTGCCTCACGCTCTGGACCGCCAATGCCCTCGAATCGGGCTGGAGCGACGAGGACGTCGAGCGGGCGGCTGCCGACACCGCCGCGCTCGCGGCCGGGCGCCCCTCGCCGACCGTCGTCGTGTCGAACGAGATCGGCATGGGCGTCATCCCCGCGACGCCCCTCGGACGTTCCTTCCGCGACCTCCTCGGGCGCGTGAACGCCGTGTTCGCCGACCGGGCCGACCGCGCGTGCCTCGTCGTCGCCGGCCGCACCCTCGAGCTGACGTGAGCCTCGGCGAGCTGCTGGCGCGCGTCCGGCCCGCGGACGAGGAGGCCGCCGGCGCCGCCCGGAAGGAGCTCGACGCGAAGACGAAGCCCCGCGGCAGCCTCGGCGAGCTGGAGGAGCTGGCCTGCCGGATCGCGGCCGCCCGGGGCACGGCCTCGCCGGGGCGGCTCGCCGCCGCGCTCGTCCTCGCCGCCGGTGACCACGGCTACGCCCGGCACGGCGTCAGCGCCTACCCGCAGGAGGTGACCGGCCAGATGCTCGCGGCGTTCGCGTCCGGCGGCGCGGCGATCGACGTCCTCGCCCGGGAGAACGGCCTGCGCCTCGTGGTGGTCGACGCGGGGGTCGTGGAGCCCGTGCCGCACCCGGGGATCCGGCAGCTCCGGCTGGGCGCGGGGACGGCCGACGCGACGGCGGGGCCCGCACTCGGGCGCGAGGAGGCCGTCGCGGGGATTCTCGCGGGCGCGGAGATCGCCGAGGAGCTCGCCGGCGAGGGCTACGGGATCGTGGCCACCGGGGACATGGGCATCGGGAACACGACGGCCGCGGCCGCGGTCTGCGCGGCGCTTCTCCCGGCCGAGCCGGAGGCCGTCTGCGGGCGGGGGACCGGCGTGGACGACGACGGCCTGCAGCGCAAGGTCGAGGCCGTGCGGGCGGCGCTCGCGGTCAACCGGCCCGATCCCGCTGATCCGCTCGGGGCTCTCGCGGCCGTCGGCGGGTACGAGCTGGCGGTCCTCGCCGGCGTCTGCCTGGGCGCTGCGGCGGCGGGCGCCGTGATCCTGCTCGACGGGTTCGTCACCGGCGCCGCGGCGCTCGCCGCCGCGAGGCTCGCGCCCGAGGCGGCGGGGCGGATGGTCGCGTCGCACCGTTCCCCCGAGCCGGGCCACGCGCTCGTCCTGGCCGACCTCGGCCTCCGTCCGCTCCTCGACCTCGGCCTGCGCCTGGGCGAGGGGAGCGGGGCGGCGCTCGCCTTCCCGCTCGTCTCCGCGGCGCTCGCCCTCCTCGCCGACATGGCCACCTTCGCCTCTGCCGGCGTGACGGATGCAGGCGCTTAGGACCGCGCTGCGGGCCGGGGTGGCCGCGCTCGCCTTCCTCACGCGGATCCCGGTCGGCCGCTGGGTCGCGCTCGACGGCGACGACGTCGCGCGCGGGTCGGTGCTCTTCCCGGTCGTGGGCGCCGGGATCGGGGCGCTCGTGGGGCTCACCGTCACGGGCCTCGACGCGCGGCTCACGGCGCTCCTCGCCGCCGCGCTCGCCGTGGCCGTCGAGGCGCTCCTCACGGGAGCCATCCACCTCGACGCCGTCGCCGATAGCGCGGACGCCCTCGGCGCGCCCTCGCGCGAGCGAGCGCTCGAGGTCATGCGCGAGCCGGCGATCGGCGCCTTCGGCGCGACGGCCCTCCTCCTCGACGTGGCCGTGAAGGTCGCGGCCCTGGCCGCCGTGGCGGCCGGCCCCGACGCGCTCCTGGTCGTCGCCGCCGCCTACGGTCTCGGGCGCACGGCGCCGCTCGTGCTCGGCTGGGCGCTCCCCTACGCGCGAGCGGAGGCGGGCAGCGGGGCCCTCTTCACGGGTGGCGCGGGCGAGGTGTCGCGCGCGCTAGGAGCCGGGATCGGCGTCGGTCTGGCGGTCGCGGTCCTCGGCTCGCGCGGGCTCGCGCTCGTCGGGGCCGCGGCAGTCGTCCTCGCGGTCGTGGGCTTCGCTGCGCAGCGCCGGCTCGGCGGCGTGACCGGGGACGTCCTCGGTGCGGCGACGGAGCTGGCGACCACGGCGGCGCTCGTCGCGGCGGTGGCGACCCGGTGACGGCGGCGCTCCCCCCGCAGGGCGAGGCGACACGCCTCGTTCTCGTTCGCCACGCGGAGACGGACTCGTCCCTGCGCGGCCGCTGCTACGGGCGCCTCGACGTCCCGCTCTCCGAGGAGGGGCACCGGCAGGCCCGCGGGCTGGGCACGGCGCTGCGCGCAATCCCGCTCACGGCCGTCTACTCGAGCCCGCTGGCCCGGGCGCTCGCCACGGCGGCGCCCATCGCCGCGGGCCGCGGCCTCGAGCCCGTCGCCGTGGACGACCTCCGCGAGATCGACTTCGGCGAGCTCGAGGGGCTGGGATACGACGAGATCCGCGACTCCCGCCCGGAGCTCTTCCACCGCTGGATGGAGACGCCGGCGTCGGTGAGCTTTCCGGGAGGCGAGTCGTTCGGCGACCTGCGCCGGCGCGTGCTCGTCGCGGTCGGCGCCGTCGTGGAGCGGCATGCCGGCGAGGCGGTTGCCGTGGTCGCGCACGGGGGAGTCACCCGGGTCGTTCTCGCCGACGCGCTCGGGCTCGCCGACGGGGCGGTCTTCCGGCTCGACCAGGCGCACGGGGGAGTCAGCGTCGTCGACCGGCTTTCGGGAGGGGCGATCGTGCGGGTCGTCAACGCCCTCCTATACTCGCCCGCATGACGCCTCCGGTGACGGCGGTCGTCCTGACGGTCGGGAACGAGATCGTCTTCGGCGACGTCGAGAACACGAACGCGTCCTGGCTCGCGCGCCGGCTCGCGGAGCTCGGGCTCGAGGTGCGGCTGCTCGCGGCGGTGCGCGACTCGATCGAGGAGATCGCCGGCTTCCTCACTGCCGAGATGGGCCGGACGGGCGTCGTCTTCGTCACAGGCGGGCTCGGCGGCACGCCCGACGACCTGACGCGGGAAGCGGTGGCGGAGGCGTTCGGCGTTCCCACCGAGGAGATCCCCGACCTGGCGGCGTCCCTGCGCGCGCGCTTCGGGCCGCGCGGCCTCGCCGAGTACGCGGCGCGCTGGGCGCGGATCCCGCAGGGCGCGGTGCCGCTCGACAACCCGCTCGGCGGCGCGCCGGGCTTCGTCCTCGGCAACGTCCACGTCCTGCCGGGGCTCCCGAGCGAGATGGAGGCGATGTTCGAGACGCTGGCCGACCGCTTCCGCGGCGAGCCGATCGGCGCCTGGCGCCGCCGCTACCCGACCGGCGAGGGCCAGATCGTCTCGGTGCTGGAGGAGGCGACGAGGCGCCACCCGGCGGTGGTCGTCGGCAGCTACCCGTCGTTCTTGGACACCGGCCCGGAGGTCGAGGTCGTGCTCAAGTCGGCGGACGCCCAGGCGCTCGGCGAAGCGGCGGCCTGGGTCGAGGCCGCTCTCGGGGAGCTGACGTGAAGGTCTTCGTCATCGGCGACATCGAGGGCGTCTCCGGCGTCGTCAAGCCGGAGCAGGGCGACGGCGGCGAGCCCCTCTTCGAGGAGGCGCGCAAGCTGTACACGGAGGAGATCAACGCCGGCGTGCGCGGAGCCAGGGCGGCCGGCGCCACGGAGATCGTGGTCATGGACTGCCACGGCGCGGGCAAGGGGTGGACCTTCAACTCGCTCGTCCCCGAGCTGCTCGATCCGGACTGCGAATGGGTCGTCCAGGACGAATGGACGGAGTACACGGCGTTCCTCGAGGAGGGCTGCGACGCGGCGCTCCTCGTCGGCATGCACGCGAAGTCGGGCTCGGAGCGCGGCGTCCTCAGCCACACCATCTCCGGCCGGGACTACCGCGATCTCCGCTTCAACGGCGTATCGGTGGGAGAGACCGGTATCAACGCCGCCCTCTGCGGGGCGTGGGGGTGCCCGGTCGTCCTCGTCACCGGCGACGACGTCGTCTGCCGGGAGGCGACCGATCTCCTCGGCCCCGAGCTCGTCACGGCCGCGGTGAAGACCGGCCTGGGTCGCTTCAGCGCCCGCAACCTCCCGCCCGCCCGCGCCCGCGCGCTCATCGAGACGGCGGCCCGGGAGGCGGTCGGGAAGCGCGACCGGATTCCCCCGTACGACCCGGGGAAGCCGTGCGAGGTCGTCGCCGTCCTCGCCACCCCCGACCTGGCCGAGAAGTACCGCCACCGCCCCGGAGTCGAGCTCCTCGACCCGGTCACGATCGCCTCCCGCGGCGCCGACTGGTGGACGGCGTGGCGCCAGTTCTTCTTCTGAGCGGCCACGTCCTCGGCGGCCACGTCCCGGGGTCTGACCCCGGGCCATGGCCAGGCGGGGCCTCCTCCGACGCGATTCTCCCTGGAACTGCCGTGAGCCGGCCCCGGCCTGTGGATGGGCTGTCACAGTTCTGTGACACACATCCCGTCCCCGGCGGCCATGCCCCGGGGTCAGACCCCTGGGCATGGCCATCCGGGACGCGTCCCGCTACCTGAGCCGGACGCGGAGGCCGTGCGGGTCGGCGCGGTCGATGCCGCCCGCGTCCACGTTGGCGATCCGGGCGATCGCCGTGAGCGCGCCCGTCTTCCCGTCCTTCCGGACGCGCAGGATGCCGAGGCCGGGCGTGCTGCCGGTCGAGGCGTGCGGGTCGCCCGAGAGCGGGAACGCGCCGCGCAGCGTGACGAACGCGAGGCTCCCGTCCGGGGAGAGGTCGAGGAGATCCGGCGACGGGTCGTCGCTGAGCGGCCCGGCGAGGTCGAGGACGTCCACGACCTTCCCGGTGGCCGTCCTGATCACCACGATCCGGTTCCCCATGCGGTCGGCCACCCAGAGGTAGCGGCCGCCGCGCGTGAGGGTCATCCCGTGCGAGTCCGCCATCCCGTCCCCGTCCAGGCTGAGGACGAGCGTCGGCGCCGGCGTGTTCGGCTCGGACGCCGGCTCCGCGGAGAAGGCGCCGAGCGGGAACGAGTAGACGTCGAACTCGGACAGGTTCGCGGCCGTGCCGCCGCCCGAGTCGATCCACATCTTCCCGCCGCCCTCGACCCCGCCGCAGCCGTTTCCGTGCACGGTCGCGCGGTCGTACTCGGCGACGATCCGCATCGGTGTCGCCGTCGAGTCGACGACAAAGAGCCCGCCGCCGCGCAGCGTTACGAACGAGAACCGGCTCGTCGAGTCGACCAGCGGGCAGATGGGCGCGTTGTCCGGGCGGAGCCCGGGATCCTGCCGCGGCGCGCCGCTCGGCGTCGTCCCGCTCGCCAGGTCGAGCGTCGCGGCCGGCTCGAGCTCGAACGTGCCCGCCTCGTAGTCGGTGGCGATCCGCTGCAGCAGCTTGCCGTTCTGGTTCGCGACGACCACGTAGGACTCGTCCGGCGCCGGCACGGCGGCGTGCGCCTGGAGGCCGGCGTCGATGCACGCGACCGGCGCCCGCGTCGGCGCGTCGAAGAAGACGACGTGCCCGGACGCCACGAAGGACAGGATCGCGTGCGATCCCCGCCGGTTGAAGAGCAGCATGTGCGGCCGGACGGGAGCCGTGCCCGTCTGCTCGAGGCAGAGCGCGGTCGCCGCCGCTCCGAGGTCGACGCGCTCCGGCACGGCCGCCCCGCCGCGCGTCTCGAGCGAGCGGCCGTCGTAGACGTAGAGCGCGCCGCCGGCCGTCGTTCCCTGCGTGTTCGACTGGTCGACGGCCCAGACCTCGTAGCCGCGCTTGCCGCCCGCACCCGCGGCTCCTCCCAGGGCGAGGACGGCCCCGCTCAGGAGGAGCACGAGGATGCGGGCCTTCACGCGGTCACCCGGTTGTCGTTCTGCACTGGTTCCTCCTTGTCGTTTGCGCCAGGAGGATCCGGCCGGCCCGTAACGGGGAGATAACGCGGCGCGAACGGTGGTACGTTCACGCCGGGAGGTGGCCATGGAGTACCGGATTCTCGGGGGGCTCGAGGTCCAGGACGGCACCCGTGCGGTTCCCGTGCGCGGGCCGCGGCGGCGTGCGCTGCTCGTCCACCTGCTCGTGAACGCGAACGAGGTGGTGCCGGTCGAGAGGCTCCTCGAGGATCTGTGGGGCGGCGAGCAGCCGGCGAGCGGCCTCTCCGCGCTCCGCGTCCGCGTCTCCCAGCTCCGCAAGGCGATCGAGGAGGAGGACGGCGACGCCGTGATCCTCACGCGCCCGCCCGGCTACGTGCTCCACGTCGCCCCCGACCAGCTTGACGCGCTCCGCTTCGAGCGCCTGCTCGCCCGGGGGAGGAAGGCGCTCACGGCCGGGAAGGCCGAGCTCGCCGCGGCGACGCTCCGCGACGCGCTCGCGCTCTGGCGCGGCCCCGCGCTCGCCGACGTCGCATACGAGCCCTGGGCCCAGGCCGAGATCGCCAGGCTGGAAGAGCTGCGCAAGGCGGCGCTCGAGGAGCGGATCGACGCCGATCTCGCCCTGGGGCGCCACGCCGAGCTGGTCGGGGAGCTCGAGGCGCTCGTGACCGCCGAGCCGCTCCGCGAACGCCTCCGGGGCCAGCTCATGCTCGCCCTCTACCGCTCCGGCCGCCAGGCCGACGCGCTCGCCGCCTACCGCGCCGCCCGCGAGGCCCTGGTCGGCGAGCTCGGGCTCGAGCCCGGCCCGGCCCTCCAGGAGCTCGAGGGGGCGATCCTCCGCCAGGATCCCGGGCTCGCGGCCCCGGAGCGGGCGGTCGAGGAGGCCGTCGAGACGGCGCCTCCGCCCCTCGCCCCGGTCGGCGCGGAGCGCAAGGTCGTGACGATGCTCGTGGCCGACCTCGCCGGCTCGGCCGCCCTGGCCCAGGAGCAGGACCCCGAGCGCGCCGGAGCTCTCCTCGAGCGCCTGGTCGGCGCGATCGGCGACGAGGTCGAGGCGGCCGGCGGCCGGGTGGAGAGCGTCACCGGCGTCGCCGTCACGGCGGTCTTCGGCGCCCCCGTGGCGCAGGAGGACCACGTCGAGCGCGCGCTCCAGGCGGCGCTCTCCCTGCCCGCGCGTCTGAGCGAGCGCTTCGGCGGCGGCGTCACGCTCCGCGTGGGCGTCGACACCGGCGAGGTGGTCGTCGACCGGCCCGGGGGAGGGAGCTCGACGCTCACCGGCGGCGCGGTCGTCACGGCCGCGCGGCTGGCGCGCGCCGCCGGCCCCGGGACGACGCTCGCCGGCGAGCGGACGGCGGCGGCCGCCCGCGGGCTCTTCGAGTTCGGGCTGTCGCTCGCCGAGGGAGCCCAGGGTGGCGGCCGCCTCGCCTGCCGGCAGCTCGTGCGTGCGCTCGCGCTCGTCCGGACGGAGGGCGGCGGCGGCCTCCGCGCCGGCTTCGTCGGACGCGAGAGCGAGCTCGAGCTCCTGCGCTCCGCCTACCGCCGCGTCCGCGCCGATGCCCGGCCGCGCCTCGTCACGCTCCTCGGAGACGCAGGCGTGGGGAAGTCCCGGCTCGTCCGCGAGCTGTGGGACGAGCTCGCCGTCGAGGAGCCCGAGCCGCTCCGGCGCACCGGCCGGTGCCTCCCGTACGGGCGCGGGACGACGTACCGGCCGTTCGCCGACGTCCTCAGAGAGCAGCTCGGCCTCGTCGAGACCGAGGCCCCGGAGACCGTCAGGCGCCGGCTCGGCGACCGCGAGGTTCTCGCGCTCACGCTCGGCGTCGCCGCCGCTCCCGACCTGCATCCGCTGACCGCGCGCGAGCAGCTCCACGAGGCCTGGGTCGAGCTCCTGACCGACCTCGCCGCGGAGCGCCCGGTCGTGGTCGCGGTCGAGGACCTCCACTGGGCGCAGGAGCCGCTCCTCGACCTGCTCGAGCGCGTCCTCGACGACGTCGACGGGCCCCTCCTCCTCGTCGGGACGGCCCGTCCGGAGCTGCTCGAGACGAGGCCGTCCTGGGGCCGCCGGCGCGAGGCGGCGACCGTGTGGCTGGAGCCCCTCTCGGGCGCCGAGTCCGTCGAGCTCCTCACCGGCCTCGGCGCCGGCGACCTGCCCGGGGAGCTGCGCGGGCCGCTGCTCGAGCGCGCCGAGGGCAACCCGTTCTTCCTCGAGGAGCTGCTGGCGGGGGTTCACGACCGCTCGCTCCCGGCCGGGTCCTCCGTTCCCGACTCGGTGCAGGCCGTGCTCGCCGCCCGCATCGACCTGCTCCCGCCGCTCGAGAAGGCGGCCCTCCAGGCGGCGGCCGTGATGGGACGCGTGTTCTGGCGGGGAGCCGTGTGCGACCTGCTCGACGGGGAGGAGCCGGACTTCGCCGTCCTCGAGGCCCGGGACTTCATCCGCCGGCGCTCGGGGCCGTCGTTGGCCGGGGAGCGCGAGTACGCCTTCAAGCACGCCCTGACGCGCGAGGTTGCCTACGCGAGCCTGCCGCGGGCCCGCCGGGCGCTCCTCCATGCGCGGTTCGCCGCGTGGGTCGAGCGCGTCGCCGGCCCGCGGGACGAGCACGCGCCGTACCTCGCCCACCACTACTACGAGGCGGTGCGCCCCGAGGACGCCGACCTGGCCTGGGCCGGCTGGCCCGAGGAGCTCGCCCGCCTGCGGGCCGAGGCGGTGGCGTGGCTGCGCCGGGCGGGCGACCTCGCCGCGGCCCGCTACGAGCTGGACGAGGCGATCGCGCTCTACGAGCGCGCGCTCGAGCTGGAGGAGGACGAGGCCGTCCGCGTCCAGCTCTGGCGCGTGCTCGGCCTCACGAACGCGCTGAAGTACGACGCCGAGGCCTTCTGGCAGGCCATGCACAACGCGATCGCGGGCACGGAGGACCGCGCGCTCCTGGCCGAGCTCTACGCGGAGCTCTCCTTCGAGACGGGCATCCGCGCGGGCATGTGGCGGCAGCGTCCGAGCGCGGAGCTCGTCGACGGGCTCATCGAGCGCGCCCTCGAGCTGGCCGAGCCGGGGTCGAGGGCCGAGGCGATGGCGCTGCTCGCGCTCTGCCACTGGAACCCGGAGGGCGCGGGTAACGCCGCGGCCCGCGCGAGCCGGACAGCCGAGCGCCTCGGCGACGCGGAGCTCCGCTCCTACGCCTGGGACGCCCGCGGCGTCACGGACTTCGTCGCCGGCGAGTACGACCTCGGCCGGGCCTGGGAGGAGCGCCGCTTCGAGCTCCTGGAGGAGATCAGCGACCCCGAGCACGCGGCCGACATCCACTACGCGCCGATCACGGGCTGCGTCCTCCTCGGCTACTTCGGCGAGGCGCGCCGGCTCGCGCTCCGGCACGACGAGATCTCGCGGGTGCTGACGCCGCACCACCGCATGCACGGGATCGCCGTCCTCCTCGAGCTCGAGGAGCTGCTCGGGACCTGGCAGAACGCGACCGCGCTCCAGGGGGAGGCCGAGGCCCGCGTCGCCGCCAACGCCGCCACTCCCTGCGTGCGGAACGCGCGGGCACTCCTCGTCTGCGCGGTCGCGAGCCATCTGCACGGCGACGAGGACAGGGCTCGGCGGCTCGAGGAGCGCGCCGAGGACATGCGCCTGGAGGGCTTCGGCCACGTCCTCGACACACCGCGGATGCGGCTCGCGCTCGTCCGGGGCGATCTCGGCGCCGCCGAGCGGCTCCTGGCCGAGCCGATGCCCGTCCGGGGCTGGCACCGCGGCTGGCTCCTCATCTCCACGCACGCGACGCACCTCGACGCGCTGGCCGCGCTCGGGAACCGGGACGGGGTCGAGGCCTGGCCGCGGGTGCGCCCGAACACCTACGTGGAGCCGTTCCACCTCCGCGCGCTCGGGGTCGTCCGCGAGGACGAGACCCTGCTCACGCAAGCGCTCGTCCGCTTCGAGGGGATGGGCCTCCACTGGCACGCGGCCCAGACGGCCGTGCTCCTCGGGGACTCGTAGGAGGGCTCGGCGAAAATACAAGCCCTCCTGGCGCCCGGCGCTAGGATCGGTGGGTGTCCGTCACGACGCCCGAGGAGTATCTCGCCGACCTGAACCCGGCCCAGCGCGAGGCCGTGCTCGCCACCGAGGGGCCGGTGCTCGTCGTGGCCGGGGCGGGCTCGGGGAAGACGCGCGTCCTCACCCATCGCATCGCGCACCTCGTCACCGCGTGCGGCGTGAAGCCGAACGAGATCCTGGCGATCACATTCACGAACAAGGCCGCCGGAGAGATGAAGCGCCGGCTCGAAGCCGGGCTCGGCGACGTCGCGCAGCGGATGTGGGTGATGACCTTCCACGCCGCGTGCGGCCGCATCCTTCGGCGCGAGGCCCCGCGCCTCGCCTACCGCTCGAACTTCACGATCTACGACCAGGCCGACCAGGTTCGCGTCGTCAAGGCGATCGTCGAGGAGGAGGGCTGGGACCCGAAGCGCTTCGTCCCGCGTGGCATCCACGCGCAGATCTCGAGCGCGAAGAACCAGCTCGTCGGCCCCGAGGAGTACGCGAGCCGCGTCGGCTCGTTCTACGAGCAGACGGTCGCCGCCGTCTACGACCGCTACCAGCGCCGCCTCCACGCCTCGAACGCGATGGACTTCGACGACCTGATCATGCGCACCGTCGAGGTCCTGGAGCACCACCCGGACGCCCGCGAGAAGTGGCAGAAGGCCTTCCGCTACGTCCTCGTCGACGAGTACCAGGACACGAACCACGCGCAGTACCGGCTGCTGCAGCTCCTCGCCGGCGCCCACGGGAACGTGTTCGCGGTCGGCGACCCCGACCAGTCCATCTACGCGTTCCGCGGCGCCGACATCCGCAACATCCTCGAGTTCGAGCGCGACTTCGGCGGCGCGCAGGTGATCGCCCTGGAGCAGAACTACCGCTCGACGAACGCGATCCTCCGCGCGGCCAACTCCCTGATCGCGCACAACCGCGAGCGCAAGCCGAAGAACCTCTTCAGCGAGCTGGGCGAGGGCGACCCGGTGCGCGCGCTCGAAGTGGAGGACGAGCACGCCGAGGCGCGGTTCGTCGCCTCCGAGATCGCGCGGCTGCTCGAGGAGGGGCACGCCGGCGCCGAGATCGCGGTCTTCTACCG
>DASPGT010000079.1:0-2271 GCA_035620475.1 Gaiellaceae bacterium
GCACGAGCTGGTAGGAGGCGTCCTCCGCGTCGGCCCAGGGGTCGAGCCAGCTCTCCACCCGGACCTGCACGTGCGGGATCACGTGGTAGAGGGCGTACGCGCCTGCGAGGAAGAGGCCGAGGCCGGCGGCGACGAACGACCAGCGCGCGGTCGCCGTGTAGAGCATGACGAGGAAGATGGCGAAGTAGAGGAGCGCGCCGCCCAGGTCGCGTGTCTGGAAGAGGACGAGCATCGCGCCGCCCCAGATGAGCAGGAGGGGGCCGAGGTGCTTCGGCGACGGCAGGCGGCCTTGGCCCGCAGCGCCGTAGGAGAGCATCTCCCGGTTGTCGCGCAGGTAGCCGGCGAGGAACACGACGAGGAAGACCTTGGCGAGCTCCCCCGGCTGCACGGTGAGCGGGCCCAGGTCGACCCAGAGCGTGGCCCCGTTCACGTTCAGCCCGATGAACGGCAGCGCGGGCAGGATCAGGAGCACGATCGCCGAGATTCCGAGGAGGTACTTGACGTCGTCGAGGACGCGGTAGTCGCGTAGGAAGAGCACGACGGCCGCGAACGCGGCGACCCCGACGACGACCCAGAGCCCCTGGCGGAAGGCGAGCTCGGGGTCGATCCGGTAGATCATCGTGATCCCGAGGGCGGCGAGGAGCCCGCCGAGCGGGAGGAGGAACGGGTCGGCGTGGGGCAGCCGCAGGCGCAGCACCGCGTGCGCGATCACGAAGAGCGACATGAAGAAGGCGGCGTAGGAGAGCGAGGCGGCCGAGACGACGTCCGCGCGGGCGATGTAGACGGACGCGAAGCCGGCCGCCGTCAAGAGGCCGACCAGCATCAGGTTCGCGAGCTCCCTGTTCCTCAGGCTCAGGGTTGACCTCTCAGGGCAGCGCCTCGGCCTCGTAGACGGCCACCCGGGCGCGCGCCCGCGCGTAGGAGACGAGCTGGTGGTCGAAGAGCGCCGTCCGCTCCTCGGGGGAGAGCTGGGAGGCATGGAGCCGGCTGACGTAGCGCTCGCGGTAGAGCCCGGCGCTCTCGGTGAGGTCGAAGGGCACACCCTGGTAGACGACGACATTGCCCTGCTCGTCGGCGCCGACGAAGTACGCGCGCGAGATCCCGAAGAGCGCGCCGCCGAAGAGGAGCGCGACGAAGGCGAGCACGAGCACGAGCACGAGCAGGCGCCGGCCCCAGCGGCGGCGCTTCCTGCGCGGTGCGCGCGGCGGAGGCGGTGGGGGGTCGAGCGCGGGGGCCTGGGCCGGTACCGGGGCCTCCAGGGGCGGGGCCACCGGCATGAGGCCGGTCAGGGTGTCCTCGAGCTCGTCCGTGTCTCCCTGGCCGTTGCCCACGACTGCAGGTGTGGCCGCCAGCGTCTCCTCGACGGCCTCGCCTTCGACCCGGAAGAGGACGACGGTGACGTTGTCCTCGCCGCCGCCGGTGTTCGCCGCGCGGACGAGCTCGCGCGCCGCGTCGTCGAGGGTCGGAGCCGCCGCCAGGATCCCCAGGATGTCCTCGTCTCCGACCATCGTCGTCAGGCCGTCGGAGCAGAGGAGGAAGAGGTCGCCGGGCCGGACGTCGACGGTGACCGTGTCCACGTCCACCTCCGGATCGGTGCCGAGCGCGCGCGTGATTACCGAGCGCTGCGGGTGGGCCTCGGCCTCCTCCGGCGTCAGGCGCCCGCTGCGCATCAGGTCGCCCACGAGCGAGTGGTCGTCGGTGAGCTGCTCGAGCGCTCCGTCGCGGATCCTGTACGCGCGGGAGTCGCCGACGTGGCCGATCGTGACCCGTCCGCCGAGGAGCAGCGCGGCCGTCACGGTCGTCCCCATGCCGGAGAAGCCCGAGTCGGCGTGCGCGCGCTCGTAGATGCGGCGATTCGCCTCCTGGATGATCGACTGCACACGCTCGTCCGGGGGGAGGTCGTCCGCCTCGTGGTACTCGCGGAACGCGGCGGCGGTCAGCCGGGAGGCGACCTCGCCGGCCTGCGCGCCTCCCATGCCGTCGGCGACCGCGAAGAGCGGCGGGTCGATGACGAAGGCGTCCTCGTTCCGGCGGCGCACGCGCCCCGGGTCGGTCCTGCCGGTGCTCTCGCCCAGCCTCATCGCCCGAGCCGCAGCTCCGTGTCGCCGACCTGGAGCAGGTCGCCCTCGTGCAGCCGCGTCCGGCCGGCGATCCGCTCGCCGTTCACGTACGTGCCGTTCGTGGAGCCCAGGTCGATGACCCAGGTGCCGTCGAGCCCGCTCTCGACTCGGGCGTGGTGGCCGGAGGCGTAGTCGTCGCCGTCGAGCACGA
>DASPGT010000080.1:0-16492 GCA_035620475.1 Gaiellaceae bacterium
TCCTTCCAGTACAACGAGCTCGCCTTCGTGCTCGCGATCGAGCAGCTCCTCGGCGTCGAGCCGCCGCCGAAGGCCCAGTGGATGCGCATGCTCCTCTGTGAGCTGAACCGGATCCACTCGCATCTCGTCTGGCTCGGGACCTCGGCCCTGGAGCTCGGGGCCATGTCGATGTTCTGGTACTGCTTCCGCGAGCGCGACGCGATCCTCGACCTCTTCGAGCTCGTCTCCGGCGTGCGGATGCACACGCGCTACTTCCAGGCAGGCGGGCTCGCCGAGGACGTGCCCCCGGGCTTCCACGACGCGTGCCGCGCCTTCGCGGACACGATGGAGAAGCGCGTCGACGAGTACGAGGACCTCCTCTCCGGCCAGGCGATCTGGCTCGAGCGCACGAAGGGCGTCGGGCTCCTCTCGGCGGAGGACGCGATCGCTCTCGGGCAGTCGGGGCCCGTCCTGCGCGCGTCCGGCGTCGACTGGGATCTCCGCAAGACCCAGCCCTACCTCGCCTACGACCAGGTCGACTTCGACGTCCCGGTGTACCCGAACGGGGACGTGTACGACCGCTACAAGGTGCACATGGACGAGATGCGCCAGTCCACGCGCATCGTCCAGCAGGCGGTCGAGGGCATGCCCGAGGGCAGGTGGATCGTGGACGACCGCAAGATCGTGCTCCCGCCGCGGAACGAGCTGCACACCTCGATGGAAAGCCTGATCCACCACTTCAAGCTCGTGACCGAGGGCTACCGGGTGCCCGAGGGCGAGGTCTACGTGACCATCGAGTCGCCCCGCGGCGAGCTCGGCTGCTACGTCGTCTCCGACGGAGGCTCGAAGCCGTGGCGCGTCAAGTTCCGCGCCCCCTCCTTCGTCGCGCTCGAGGCGACGGCGACCTGCATGAGCGACGCCCTCGTCGCCGACCTGATCGCCATCGTCGGCTCGCTCGACACGGTCATGGGGGAAGTCGACCGGTGAGCGCCCTCTACGACCGCATCCAGGAGCTGGCCGCGGAGTACCCGGAGAGCCGATCGGCCGTCATGCCCGCGCTCCGGCTCGCGCAGGAGGAGCACGGCGGCTGGCTCCCGCCCGAGGCCTTCCGCGAGGTCGGCGAGGCCCTCGAGCTGACCCCGGCGTACTGCAAGGCGGTGGCGAGCTTCTACGACATGTTCCAGCTCGAGCCCGTGGGGCGGCACATGGTCGAGGTCTGCACGAACGTCTCGTGCGCGCTCGTCGGGGCGCAGCAGGTGCTGGAGGCCTTCGAGCGCGAGCTCGGCGTCCACGCCGGCGAGACGACGGAGGACGGCGAGGTGACGCTCCGCACAGTCGAGTGCGCGGGCGGCTGCGGCTGGGGGACCGTCGTCGCGGTCGATCACCGCTACCGCGAGCCCGTCCGGCCCGAGGACGTGCCGGCCATCGTCAGGGGGCTGCACGATGGCGCTTAGGGAGCTGCTCCTCAAAGACGCCGACACCCGCGACCTCACGCAGCTCGCCGAGTACGAGGCCGTGGGCGGCTACCGCTCGCTGCGCAAGGCGCTGGGCATGGAACGGCAGGCCGTGCTCGAGGAGCTGCTCGCGGCCGACGTGCGCGGGCGCGGCGGCGCCGGCTTCCCCATGGGCCGCAAGGCCAGCTTCCTGCCGAAGCCCGAGGACAGCGCGAAGCCGATCTACCTCGTCGTCAACGCCGACGAGTCCGAGCCCGGGACGTTCAAGGACCGGGAGATCATGCTCCGCGTCCCCCACCTCTTCATCGAGGGCGTCTTCATCGCGGCGCACACGATCGGCTCGAGCCAGGCGTTCATCTACCTCCGCGGCGAGTACCTCACCGAGTACGAGGTGATCGTCGCCGCCCTCGAGGAGGCCCGCGAGGCCGGCTACGTCGGCAAGGACGTGCTCGGCTCCGGCTGGGACCTGACGGTCGTCGTCCACCGCGGCGCCGGCGCGTACATCTGCGGCGAGGAGACCGGCCTGCTCGAGTCGCTCGAGGGCAACCGCGGCCAGCCGCGCACGAAGCCGCCGTTCCCGGCGGTGTCCGGCCTGTACGCCTCGCCGACGCTGATCAACAACGTCGAGACGCTCGCCACCGTCCCGAAGATCGTGGAGATGGGCGGCGCCGCCTACGCAGCGCTCGGCGTCGAGAACTCCGCCGGCACGCGCGTCTTCTCGCTCTCCGGCAACGTGGCGAACGGCGGGAACTACGAGCTCGAGCTGGGGACGTCACTGCGCGAGCTGATCTACGACCTGGGCGGCGGCATCCCCGGCGGGCGCGAGCTGAAGGCGGTCATCCCCGGCGGGTCGTCCGTCCCGGTGCTGACCGCGGCGGAGGTGGACACGCCGCTCGACTTCGACTCGATGGCGCAGGCCGGGACGATGCTCGGCTCCGGCGCGGTGATCGTCATCGACGACCGCTGCTGCATGGTGCAGCTGGGGCTCCGCGTCGCCCAGTTCTACATGCACGAGTCCTGCGGGAAGTGCACGCCGTGCCGCGAGGGCACGCGCTGGATGGTGCAGCTCCTCCGGAAGATCGAGGACGGGGAGGCGACCCAGGGCGAGCTCGACGTGCTCCTGAACGTCTGCGACCGGATCCTCGGCCACTGCCTCTGCCCGCTGGGGGACGCGGCGGCGATGCCGGTGGCGAGCTACGTGGCGAAGTTCCGGGACGAGTACCAGCGCCACATCGACGAGGGCGGCTGCCCCTTCGGC
The DNA here is from genome assembly GCA_035620475.1 of Gaiellaceae bacterium. Classification (GTDB taxonomy): domain Bacteria; phylum Actinomycetota; class Thermoleophilia; order Gaiellales; family Gaiellaceae; genus JAIBJN01. The sequence goes on from DASPGT010000080.1 coordinate 2,692, forward strand.
GGCGAATCGTCACTCCAGGGCGTGCTGGCGCCGGTCGACCAGCACCACGCGCACGTGCGCGCCGAGATCGAGGTGCCCGTCGGGCCATGACCCCGGTTCGACCCTTAACTCCTTCGGGGCACCCCAGCCCACCACCCGCTTTCGAGCCTAACGCCGAAAAGCGCACTCGTGGTGCGCGGACCGTGACGGAAGGGTGACGATGAGCGCACAGCGAGAGGCCGAGCTCGTCACCGTCACGATCGACGGCCAGGAGATCCAGGCTCCCAAGGGCCGGGGCATGGTGGAGACGGCCGCGGCGCTCGGGATCGAGATCCCGGTCTTCTGCTACGAGCCGCGGCTAGGGCCGCCGGTCGGCGCCTGCCGCATGTGCCTGTGCGAGGTCGAGGGGCTGCCGAAGCTCCAGGCCGCCTGCACGCTGACCGCCACGGACGGGCTCGTCCTCAGGACGGCGGCGACGAGCGAGAAGGCCTCCGACGGCCAGAACGCGATCCTCGAGTTCATCCTCCTGAACCACCCGCTCGACTGCCCCGACTGCGACAAGGGCGGCGAGTGCCCGCTCCAGGACCTGACCTTCCGCTTCGGGCCCGGCTCGACGCGGATGCACTTCCCCAAGCGGACGTTCGACAAGCCGATCCCGATCTCGCCCCTGATCGCGCTCGACCGCGAGCGCTGCATCCTCTGCTACCGCTGCACGCGCTTCTCGGAGAACGTCTCCGAGGACGGCCAGCTCGTGGCCGTCAACCGCGGCGCCTCCTCGATGATCGCGACGTTCGAGGACGAGCCCTATCGCGCGCACTTCTCCGGCAACGTCGTCGAGCTCTGTCCCGTCGGCGCGCTCACCTCGACGACCTACCGCTTCCGCGCGCGGCCGTGGGAGATCCAGAACGTGCCCACGGTCTGCGGGCTCTGCCCGGTCGGCTGCAACGTCTGGGCGACGACCCGCGAGGGGAAGGTGGCGCGGGTCCTCTCCCGCAACCATCCGGAGATCCACGAGGGCTGGCTCTGCGACAAGGGCCGTTTCGCCTACGACCACCTGCGCGCGCCCGACCGCATCCGCGCGCCGCTCGTCCGCGTCCGCCGGCGGGGCTTCGAGGAGGTCTCCCACGAGGAGGCCCTCGCGGCCGCCGAGACCGGGCTGAGGGAGGCCGGCTCCGACGTCGTCGTCGCCTTCTCCGGCGGGGAGACCGGCGAGCAGGCGCGTGCGCTCGCGCGGCTCGTCCGCGAGGGGCTCGGCTCCGACGCGGCGCTCCTCCCGGACGACTGGGAGCCGGGCCTGGCCGCCTTCCGGGCGCCGCTCTCGGCCATCCGCGAAGCCGACGTCTGCCTCGTCCTGGGCGACGACCCGGTGCTCGAGCGTGCGCCCGTCGTCGACCTCTGGCTGCGCGCCGCACGCCGGGAAGGCGCGGCGGTCGTCGCCGCCAACGCCGCCGGCGACATCCAGGTCGCGCCGGGCTCCGCGCCGCAGGTCTGCGCCGCGCTCCGCTCCGGGGCCGACGTGCCGCCGGAGCTGAAGGAGACGGCCGAGCGCGTGCGCGGGGCAGCGCGGGTCGCACTGATCTGGTCGGAGGACGACCCGACCGGGGGCCGCCACGTCGGCGCGCTCGCCAGCGACCTGGCCGAGACCGCCGGCGCGCAGGTCGCCGTGTACGCGCTGCCGAGGACGCCGAACGGACGCGGCGTCGCCGAGGCCTGGCGCGCGCTCGGCGAGGGCCGCTCCGACCCGCCCGCCGAGGGCGAGATCGGCGCGCTGATCGTGTCCGGCGACGAGGCGGCGGCCGACCCGCGGGTCGCCGAGCTGGCCGGCCGCGCGCGCTTCGTGCTCACCACCGCGATGTTCCAGAACGACGTGACCGCCTGGTCGCACGTCGTCCTTCCCGGAACGAGCTACCTGGAGCGCGAGGGGACGTTCGTCAACCTCGAGGGCCGCCCGCAGCGCCTTCGCCGGGCCGTCGTGCCGGCGGGCCCGGACGAGCTCGAGTGGGTCGCGCGCCTGGCCGAGCGCTTCGGCGTCGCCGTCGACCCCTGGGCCGCGCCCTCCGCCGCCGAGCAGGCCGAGCTCCCGCCGGGCGACGAGTTCGCCTGGACGCAGCCCGACCCGCAGGCCGCGACCGGGAGGGCGGCCGGGCCCGGGCTCGAGCTCGTGCGCGTGCGCGCGCTCTTCAGCGGCGCTGCGGTGGAGCGCGTTCCCCAGCTCCAGTTCCAGCGCCCGCCGGGCGAGGTGGAGCTGGCCTGGGAGGACGCGGCCACGCGTGAGATCGCGCAGGGCGAGACCGTCCGGGTCACCTCCAACGGGACGACCAAGGAGCTGCGGGCGCGGCTCAACCGCCGGCTCCGGGCCGGCGTCGTCAGGGTCGCCGCCGAGCACGCCGTGGGGCTCGACGACCGCGTCCAGGTGGAGAAGGCCGGGTGACCGAGCCGCTCAACCAGCCCTGGTGGATCGACGTCATCAAGGCGATCGTCGTCATCAACCTCGTGATGGTCTGCTTCGCGTACGCGACCTGGCTCGAGCGCAAGCTGCTCGGACGGATGCAGCTGCGCTACGGGCCCAACCGGGCCGGGCCGTACGGGCTCCTGCAGCCGATCGCCGACCTCGTGAAGCTCATCCGCAAGGAGAGCTTCTCGCCGACCGGCGCCGTCGGGCTCCTCTACTTCGCCGCCCCGGTGGTCGCCGCGTTCACGGCGCTCGCCTCCTTCAGCGTCATCCCCTTCGGCGGGGTGTGGGAGATCGGCGGCTACGACGTCACCGGCTGGGTGGCGAACGTCGACATCGGCGTCCTCCTCATCTTCGCCCTCGGCGCGATCGGCATCTACGCCTTCCTCGTCGGCGGCTGGGCGAGCGACTCCAAGTACTCCCTCCTCGGCTCCATGCGCACGGCCGCGCAGCTCGTCTCCTACGAAGTCTCCCTGGCGCTCTCCGTGCTCGGCGTCGTGCTCATGGCCGGCAGCCTCTCGCTCGTCGACATCGTGGCGAAGCAGCAGGAGACGATGTGGTTCGCGCTCCCGCAACTCGTCGGGCTCCTCGTCTTCTTCGTCGCCGGCGTCGCGGAGACGAACCGCCCGCCGTTCGACCTGCCGGAGGCGGAGACCGAGCTCGTCGCCGGCTACCAGACCGAGTACAGCGGCATGCGCTACGGCCTCTTCGCCATGGCCGAGTACGTCAACATGATCACGCTCTCGGGCCTTGCCGTGACGCTCTTCCTCGGCGGGTGGAGCGGCCCCGCGCTCCCCGGCCCGCTCTGGTTCGTCCTCAAGCTCGCGGTCGTCGTCTTCGTCTTCATGTGGCTGCGGGCGACCCTGCCGCGGCTGCGCTATGACCAGCTGATGCAGGTCGGCTGGAAGGTGCTGCTGCCCGTCGCCACCCTCAACGCCGTCGTCACCGCGATCCTCGTGGTCTACCTGTGAGGGTCGCTCGTCTTCGGCACGCTCATCAGCCGGGGGCCGGCCGATGAGCCCGCAGCCGTTCTCGAGCTTCAAGGGCTTCGCCGTGACGTTCCGGCAGATGTTCAAGAAGCCGATCACGCAGCAGTACCCGGACTACAAGCGGCCCGTGTACCCGCGCTTCCGCGGACGCCACCGGCTCTGGAAGCACGAGAACGGCCTCGAGAAGTGCGTCGGCTGCTCGCTCTGCGCCGCCGCGTGCCCGGCGGACTGCATCCGCGTCGTCGCGGCCGAGAACACACCGGACAATCGCGTCAGCGCGGGCGAGCGCTACGCGCGCATCTACGAGATCAACCTCTCGCGCTGCATCTTCTGCGGCTACTGCGAGCTCGCCTGCCCGTTCGACGCGATCACGCTCGAGGCCGAGTACGAGATCGCCGAGTACTCGCGCGACGACCTCGTCTACACGAAGGACATGCTCCTGGCGGAGCCGGTCAAGCGCATGCCGGTGGCCGACCGCGACCTCTACGACACGCCCATCCCGGTGTGGAGGTCTGACTCGTGACCGAGCTCGTGCTCGCCGCCTCGGCGTCGAACATCCTCGTCTGGATCGTCTGGATCGTGGCGGCGCTCGCGCTCCTCGCCTCCGGGATCGCGGTCGTCCTCTTCGCCAACCCGTTCTTCTCCGCGCTGGCCCTGATCGGGAACCTCGCGTCGCTCGCGGTGCTCTACCTGCTCCTCGCCGGGGAGTTCGTCGCCGGCGCGCAGGTGATCGTCTACGCGGGGGCGATCGTGATCATGTTCGTCTTCGTGCTCGCGTATCTGGGCGGCCGGGCCGACGCGCCCTGGGCGGGAGGCCCGACCTTCCAGAACGTCACGGCGATCGTCGCCGCCGCCGCAATCGCGCTCGAGGTGATCGTCGTCATCGCCCTGAAGGCGGGCGACGAGCTGAGCGACACCGCCGAGGTCAGCGGGGCCTTCGGCTCGCCGGCGGAGATCGGCGAGCTCTTCCTCTCCGACCACCTGCTCGCGTTCGAGGTGACCTCGATCGTGCTGCTCGTCGCCGCCGTCGGCGGCGTGATCCTGGGCAGCGCGATGCCCACCTCCCGCGACGAGGACGAGGCCTGATGCTCGGTCCGGGGATCGCCGCCTACCTCATCCTCTCGGTCGTCCTCTTCGCCACGGGCGCATTCGGCGTGCTCATCCGCCGGAGCCCGCTGATCATCCTGCTCGCGCTCGAGCTGATGCTGAACGCCGGCAACCTCGCGCTGATCGCCTTCGCGCGCCAGCTCGGGAACGCCGACGGGCAGATCTTCGCGCTCACCGTCATGGTCGTCGCGGCCGCCGAGGCCGTGCTCGGCCTCGGGCTCATCGTCGCCGTGTCCCGGAAGCACGCGGAGCTCGACGTGGACCGCCTGACCTCGCTCCGCGGCTGACGCATGGACGTTCTCGCCTGGACCGCCCTCTTCTCGCCGGCAGCCGCCGTGGTCGCGATCGCGCTCCTCGGCGAGCGGATCGACCGGCGCGGCGCCGGCCTCCTCGCCGCCGGGGCGACGTTCCTCTCGTTCGTCTGCACCGCGGCGCTCTTCTTCGACCTGCTCGGCCGGGAGCCGGAGGACCGCTCGATCCTCTCGACGCCCTGGACCTGGCTGACCGCCGGCGACCTGACGATCGGCGCGTCGGTGCTGGTCGACCCGCTCTCCGTCTTCATGATGCTCGTCGTCAGCGGGGTCGGCTTCCTCATCCTCACCTACGCGATCGGCTACATGGACGGGGACGACGAGGAGCGGCGCTACCACGCCTACAAGGCGCTTTTCATCTTCTCGATGCTCCTGCTCGTCATGGCCGGGAACCTGCTCCTGCTCCTGGCCGGCTGGGGGATGGTCGGGCTCTCGTCCTACCTGCTCATCAACTACTGGCACCAGCGGCGCGCGCCGGTCGAGGCGGGCAAGAAGGCGTTCATCATGAACGCGTTCGGGGACGCGACCTTCGTGCTCGCGCTCTTCATCCTCGTCCAGCAGACGGGGTCGCTCGACTTCACGACCGTCTTCGCGGCGGCGCCGGAGGCGCTCGGGGAGAACTCGACGCTGGCCGTCCTCGTCGCCCTCGGCCTGCTCGGCGGGGCGGTCGCCAAGTCGGCGCAGGTCCCGCTCCACACCTGGCTCCCCGACGCGATGGAGGGGCCGACGCCGGTCAGCGCCCTCATCCACGCGGCCACGATGGTCACCGCCGGCGTCTACCTGATCGTCCGCACGAGCCCGCTCTTCGAGCTGGCCGTCGACATCCAGGAGCTGGCCGGGGTGCTGGGCGCGATCACGCTGCTCATGGCAGGCCTGATCGCGCTCGTCCAGACCGACATCAAGCGCGTCATCGCCTACTCGACCATGAGCCAGATCGGCTACATGTTCGTCGGGGCCGGCCTCGGGGCGTTCGGACCGAGCATGTTCCACCTGATGACGCACGCCTTCTTCAAGGCGCTGCTCTTCATGGCCGCCGGGCTCGTCATCCACGCGCTCTCCGCCGAGCAGGACATCCGCAAGATGGGCGGGCTCGCGCGCGAGCTGCCCTGGACCTACCGCGCCTTCCTGATCGGCGCGCTCGCGCTCGCGGCCATCCCGCCCTTCGCCGGCTTCTTCTCGAAGGACGCGATCCTCTCGAGCCTCGTCGACCAGGGCTCGTTGGGCTGGATCCTCTGGGGAGTCGGGATCGCCGGTGCCTTCCTGACCGGGCTCTACACCTTCCGGCTCCTCTTCATCGTCTTCTTCGGCGAGCCGGACCCGTTCGTGCGCGAGCACCTGCACAAGGAGCGCTTCGAGGGGCCGCTCTCGATGCTGTGGCCGGTCGGCGTCCTCGCGGTGCTCGCGACGATCGCCGGCTTCCTGCAGGTGCCGGAGCAGTGGCACCTCGTCACCGAGTGGCTCGACCCCGTCGTCGAGTCGGTACCCGAGGCGACGGGCGGCCTCGCGGTCTTCTCCATCCTCGCCTCCCTCGTCGCGGCGTCCGGCGGCATCGCGGTCGCGTGGGCGCTCTACCGCCGGCCCGGCGACCGGCCGGCGGCGATCCGGGCCCGCGTCCCCTGGGCGGCGAACGCACTCGAGCACAAGCTCTGGTGGGACGAGGCCTACGACGCGGTCTTCTACCGGCCCGCCTCCGCTCTGGCCGCCTGGCTCCTCGGCCGGGTCGAGGGGCCGATCGTCCTGCGCTCGCTCGGCGGCCTCGGCACCGGCGTGAAGGACGTCTCCGACCGCGTCGCCGCCGCCCAGACCGGGCGCGTGCGCGCCTACGTCCTCGCCCTCGCCGTCGGCCTCGCCGTCCTCGCCGTCGTCTTCCTCATCGTCGCGTGATCACCACCGTCCTCATCCTGCTCCCGCTCGCCGCCGCCCTGGCCATCTGGGTCGTCCCGTGGCCGAGCCAGCGGGCCGCGGGCGGGTTCGCGCTGCTCGTGGCGCTCGCGGAGCTCGCGCTCTGGGTCGGCACCGCGCTCAACTTCGACTTCGGCGCGGCCGGCCTGCAGGCCGAGGCCGACGTCACGTGGTTCTCGGACCTGGACGTCGCCTACCAGGTCGGGCTCTACGACTACTCGCTCTGGCTCGTCGGCCTCACGGCCGTCGTCACCGCGGCCGCCGTCGGCTACGGATTCTGGACCGGGCGAGAGCGGCTCGGCGTCTACCTGAGCCTGCTGCTCTTCCTCGAGGGGGCGACGGTCGGCGTCTTCGCCGCCCAGGACCTCGTCCTCTTCTACGTCTTCTGGGAGGCCATGCTCATCCCGCTCTACGTGCTCATCGGCGTGTGGGGCGGGCCCGGCCGGCTCGGGGCGACCTACAAGTTCGTCGCCTACACCGTCGCCGGCTCCCTGCTCATGCTCGTCGCGATCATCGCCACGGGTCTCGGCGCCGGCACCTTCGACATGACCCAGCTGACCGGCCAGGGAACGAGCACGTGGATCTTCCTCGGCTTCGCGGCCGCCTTCGCGGTGAAGGCGCCGCTCTGGCCGTTCCACGGCTGGCTGCCCGACGCCTACCGGGAGTCGCCGCCGGAGGTGGCGGCCGTGCTCTCCGGCGTCATCTCGAAGACGGCCGCGTACGGCTTCCTCGCCATCGCGATCCCGTTCTTCCCGGGCCCGGCGGAGGACTGGCGGACGCCTCTGCTCGTGCTCGCCTCCATCGGCCTCGTCTACGGGTCGCTGCTGGCGTTCCGAGCGCCCGACGTCCGCGGCGTGATCGCGTACTCGAGCCTGGCGCAGATGAACCTGATCCTGATCGGCGTCCTCGCGGTGAACGCCTCCGGCTCCACGGGCGCGCTCCTGCAGATGGTCAACCACGGGCTCATCTCGGCGGCGCTGTTCCTGCTCGCCGGCGCGATCGAGCGGCGGACGACGACCGGGGAGCTGAGCCGCCTCGGCGGCATGGCCCGCGGCCGGCCAGTGCTGGCCACGATCCTGATCACGACCGGCGTGATCGCGCTCGCCGTGCCCGGCTCGAGCGCGTTCGCGGCCGAGTTCCTCGTCCTGAACGGCATCTTCGACATCGGCTGGGGCTGGGCCGTCGTCGGGGCGATCGCGATCGTCCTCGCGGCGATGTACATGCTGCGGCTGATCTCCGCGGTCCTGCACCTGGACCCAGGCAGCGCCGTGCCGGACGAGGCGCTCGACCTCCGCCCGGCCGAGATCGGCGTGATCGCGCCGCTCGTCGTCGTGCTGCTCGTCCTCTCCTTCTGGCCGGCGGCGATCACCGAGCGGGTCTTCGGGGGGATCTTCTAGGTGGACACCTTCGTCGCCCCGACGATCGACTGGACCGCGCTCTCGCCGATCCTGATCACGCTCGGCGGCGCGGTCGTCGTCCTCCTCGTCAGCCTCTTCCTGCCGCTCGGCGTGCGGCGGCCGTTCGCCGCGGCGGTCGCCGGCATCTGCTTCGTCGCCGCCGGCGCGGCGGCAGTCGCGCTCTTCGCCGCCGACGAGACCGGACGCGGGATCGTCGCGGACGCGATCCGCCGGGACCGGCTCGCCGAGCTCGCTCAGGTCCTGGTCATGGGAGCCGGCCTCCTGGCCGTCCTCGTCTCCTACCGGGAGCGCGACCGGGAAGACCGGGCGGGCGAGTACTACGCGCTCCTCCTGACCGCCGCGAGCGGAATGGCGTTCTTCGTCGCCGCGAACAACCTGATGACGCTCTTCCTCGGGCTCGAGTGGTTCTCGATCTGCCTCTACATCCTGACGGCCATCGCGGTCGAGCGGCTGAGCAGCTTGGAGGCGAGCCTCAAGTACCTGATCGTCGGCAGCTTCGGCTCCGCGATCCTCCTCTTCGGGAGCGCGTTCGTCTTCGGTGCCACCGGCGCCATCGACTTCGCCGGGATCGCGGCCGGCACGGAGGACGCCGAGCGCCTGTTCGTCGTCGCCGGCCTGGCGATGATCATCGTCGGACTCGCCTTCAAGGCCTCCGCTGCGCCCTTCCACATGTGGACTCCGGACGTCTACGAGGGCGCACCGACCCCGGTCACCGGCTTCATGGCGGCCGCGACGAAGGTCGCCGCGCTCGTCGTCACCATGCGCCTCCTCGTCACCGCCTTCCCCGGGGAGGAGGAGCTCTGGACGGTGGCGCTCGCGGTGATCGTCTGCATCTCGCTCGCCTGGGGGAACCTCGCAGCCATCGTCCAGACGAACCTGAAGCGGCTGCTCGCGTACTCGAGCATCTCGCACGCAGGCTTCCTGCTCATGCCGGTCGCGGCCGGGAACGCGCTCGGAGGCCGCGCGCTCCTCTACTACCTGATCCCGTACGCGGCGATGAGCCTCGGCGCCTTCTCCGTCGTGGCGATCCGCGAGCGCGAGCTCCGAGCGCCGGTCACGCTCCAGAACCTGGCCGGCTTCGGCTGGGAGCGGCCGTTCCTCGGCGCCTCGATGGCGCTCTTCATGTTCGGGTTCATCGGCTTCCCGCCCGCCGGCATCTTCCTGGGGAAGTTCTACGTCTTCTCGGCGGTGGTCGACCGCGGCTGGTCGTGGCTCGCCATCGTCGGCGTCGTCGCCACGGCCATCTCCGTCTACTACTACGCGAACGTCATCCGCGCGATGTACATGCAGCCGCGCGAGCTCGCGGTCGTGGCCGCGGGCGGCTCGCCACCGCAGGACCGCCTGCTGGTGACGGCGGTCGCGGCCACCGTCGTCGTGGCGATCGGGAGCTTCGTCTTCGCCGACGCGCTCGTGGACGTCGCGGCAGACGCGGTCGCGTTCCTGCCCTTCCCAATAAGCTAGGGCCGCGATGGGCAAGCGGGTCGTCGTCCTGGGCGCCGGAGCCACCGGCGAGGCGTTCGTCGCCGCGCTGCACAGGCTCGACCCCGGCGCTGCGATCGTCGTGGTCGAGCACGAGCTCGTGGGCGGCGAGTGCTCCTACTGGGCCTGCATCCCGTCGAAGACCCTCCTGCGCCCCCTCGAGGTCGTCGCCCGGGCGCGGCTGGCGCCGGGAGCGGCCGAAGCCGTCGCCGCCGTCGACCCGGAGCGCGTCTTCTGGTGGCGCGACCAGGTCGCTGAGAAGGACGACACGAGCCAGGCCGAGTGGCTCGCGAAGCAGGGCGCCGAGCTCGTCCGCGGAACCGGCGTGGTCGCGGAGCCGGGCCTCGTCACCGTGGGCGACCGCGAGCTCGAGTACGACGCGCTCCTCGTCGCCACCGGCTCGGTCCCGGTCACGCCGCCGATCGAGGGCCTGGCGGAGGTGCAGCACTGGGGGAGCCGCGAGGGGACGAGCGCGCGGATCGTCCCCGAGAGCCTCGCGGTCGTCGGCGGCGGCCCGGTCGGCTGCGAGCTGGCGCAGGCCTACGCCCGGCTCGGCTCCCGCGTGACGGTCGTCCAGAGCGGCGAGCGGCTGCTGCCGAGGATGGACGCCGAGGCGGGGGAGCTCCTGGGGGAGGCCTTCGCCGAGGAGGGAATCGAGGTGCGCTTCGACGCCCGCGCGACCCGCGTCGAAGGCGGCGCGGGCGCGCCCTTCCGCTTGGAGATCGAGGGTCAGGAGCCGGTCACGGCCGAGCGGCTCCTCGTCGCCACCGGTCGCAAGCCGAGCGTCGAAGGCTTCGGGCTCGAGCGGCTCGGCCTGACGATCGGGGAGCACGGGATCGTCGTCGACGAGAGCCTGTCGGCCGGGGACGGAGTCTGGGCCGCCGGGGACGTCACCGGCCGCGCCCTCTTCACCCACGTGGGCAAGTACCAGGGCCGGATCGCGGCGGCGAGCGTCGCGGGCCGCGAGGCGCGGGCCGACTACCGCGCGATCCCGGCCGCCGTCTTCACGGACCCGCAGGTGGCGATTGCCGGAGACACGAGCGGCGAGGGCGCCGTCACCTCGACCTGGCCGCTCCAGTCGGTCTCGCGCATGGGCACGTACCAGCGCCCGAAGCGCCCCGGCCTGCTCAAGCTGTATGCCGATCCGGACCGGCGCGTGCTGGTGGGCGCGACCGCCGTCGGGCCGGAGGCCGGCGAGTGGATCGGGCAGCTGACGCTCGCCGTCCGGGCGGAGGTCTCCGTCGACGTCCTCCGCGACACGATCCAGCCCTTCCCGACCTTCTCCGAGGCCGTCTACTTCGCGGCCCGCGACCTGGCGTTGTAGCCTCGCATGAGCATGACCGAACGAGACGAGCTCGTCCGCAGCCTCGCCGGCCTCGCCCTCTTCGCCGACCTCGCCGACCCCGACCTGGAGGCGATCGCCGATCCGGAGTGGGAGCGACGCTACGTCGAGGGCGAGCGGGTGCTCCGCCGCGGCCTCTCGGGCGGGGGGCTCTTCGTGATCCTCGGCGGCGAGGCGGCGGTCGAGATCCCCGGCGGCGAGCCGCGGCTCCTGCAGCGCGGCGACTTCTTCGGCGAGGTCTCGACGCTTCTCGAGTGCAAGCCCACCGCGAACGTCGTCGCGCGCTCGCCGCTGCACTGCCTCGAGATTCCCGGGCCGCAGCTCGAGGAGTTCCTCCTGGCCTACCCGCAGGTCACCTACCGGATGCTGCAGACGGTCACGCGCAGGATCCGCGACCTCCTGAAGTAGTGGCAGCCGGCGAGCGGCCTCATCCTCCCGGGGACTACTCCGTCGTCGTCGTCGGGAGCGGGCCGGGAGGCCTGCAGGCGAGCTACTGCCTCGCGCGGCTCGGGGTCGACCATGCGGTCATCTCGCAGGACGACGTCCCGGGCGGGATGTTCCGCCTCTACCCGATCTTCCAGCGCCTCCTCTCCTGGTCGAAGCCGGACGCCCCTGCCGAGCCCGGGACACGCGCCTACGAGTGGTACGACCACAACAGCCTCGTCGCGGAGGATCCGGAGCACCAGGCGCTCGTCCCCGCGTTCATGGACCGGGCGTTCATGGTTCCGTCCCGCGAGGAGATCGAGCGCGGGCTCGCGGCCTTCGCCGAGCGGGTGCCGGTGCCCGTCCGCTACGGCTGCCGCTGGGAGTCCACGCGCCGCGCGGACGACGGCCGGCTCGTCCTGACGACCACGGACGGCGAGTACCGCGCGCGGGCCGCCGTCTTCGCGCTCGGCGTGACGACGCCGTGGCGCTCGCCGATCCCCGGCATCGAGTCGGTCCCGCACTACGTCGAGACAGGGCGCCCGGCCGAGTACCGCGGCCGCCGGGTCTTCGTGATCGGAAAGCGGAACTCGGGCTTCGAGATCGCCGACGGCCTGCTTCCCTGGGCCCGGCAGGTGATCGTCGGCTCGCCGCGGCCCGTCCAGACCGCGGTGATCGCGCAGGCCTCCGTCAGGGTCCGCTACCTCCAGCCGTACGAGGACGCATCGCTCGGCGGCGGCACGTTCGCGCTCGACCTGGCCGTGGAGCGGATCGAGCGCCTGGAGCGCGGGTGGCGCGTCGTCGGCCACGGGACGACGCGGCCGGGGCCGGTCGACCTCGAGGTCGACGACGTGATCGCCGCGACGGGCTTCTCGACGCCCCTGCTCGACCTCGGCGAGCTCGGCGTCCGCACGGTCTCCCAGGGACGCATCCCGGCGCTGACGCCCTTCTGGGAGAGCGGGCCCGGCTCCGGCATCTACTTCGCGGGGAACGCGACGCAGGGCGCGCCCGGCCTGCGCAAGCACGGCGTCGGCGCCGCCTCGCCCGCCGTGCACGGCTTCCGCTACAACGCGCGGGTCATGGCCCGGCACCTGGCCGCGTCGCTCGGGTTCCCCGTGCCGGCCGAGCGCGTCGAGGGCGACCCGGTCCCGTACCTCCTCGAGGAGCTGACGACGGCCCCGGAGCTCTGGACCCAGAAGTCCTACCTCGCCCGCGCCGTGACGGAGGAGGGCGTCAGCGAGATCGTCCCGCTCGCGCACTTCCTGGACGAGGCAGGGCCCGACGCCGTCGCAGTCGCGGTCGAGATGGACGCGGCGGGGCTCGCGTACCCGGCGGTCTACGCCCGCCGCCGAGGCGAGATCCGCGAGGGGCTCCTGTCGCCGCACCTCCTGAACGACTTCCGCGGGCCCGAGTACGAGCAGGAGCTCCGCGCGGCGCTGTAGTGGGACGAACGGCCTTCACGGCCCTTCTCCTGGCCGTCCCGCTCGCCGGCCTCTTCGTCCTCCTGGGCGTGCCCGACCTGGACGTGGCCTGGGAGCACCAGCCCTCGCACTTCTGGCTCGTCCTCGTCTCGGCGCTGCTCAGCTTCCTGCTCGGCTTCCTCATGGCGGAGGCAGCCGCGCGCCGCGGCGACGCGCGCGTCCTCCTGGTCGCGCTCGCCTTCCTGGCCAGCTCGGGGTTCCTCGCCCTCCACGCGCTGGCCACGCCCGGCGTGCTTCTCTCCGGGAAGAACGCGGGCTTCCAGATCGCCTCGGCGATCGGCCTCCTGATCGCGGCCGGGTTCGCCGGCGCCTCGGCGCTCCCGCTCGGGGACGCCTGGTCGGCGGCGGTGCTGCGGGAGCGCCGCCTCCTGCTCGTCTCCGTCGGCGTCGCGCTCGGCGTGTGGGCGGTGCTCGCCCTCGGCACGCTGCCGCCGCTCGACGAGCCGGTCACCCCCGAGGCCGCGCGCGGGCCGCTCCTCGTCCTCTGGGGAGCCGGCGTCCTCCTCTTCGGGTTCGCCGCCTACCGCTACGCCCGCCTCTACCTCAGGCGCCGGGCGCCGGTCGCGCTCGCCGTCGCCTCGGCCTGGGTACTGCTCGCCGAGGCGATGCTCGCCGTCGCCGTCTCCCGCAACTGGCACCTCAGCTGGTGGGAGTGGCACCTGCTCATGCTCCTCGCCTTCGCGCTCGTCGCGCGGAGCGTCTGGGCCGAGTGGAAGCGGGAAGGGTCGAGCGCCGAGGTCTTCGCCGACCTCTACGAGGAGCGGACGCTGGGGCGCCGCGAGGAGCTGAGCGTCCTGTTCGCCGACCTGCAGGGCTACACGACCTTCGCGGAGCGGACGCCGCCCGACGAGGTGCGAGGGATGCTCGACGCCTACTTCTCCGCGGCCGCCCCGGTCGTCCAGGACGAGGGCGGCGAGG
>DASPGT010000081.1:0-14943 GCA_035620475.1 Gaiellaceae bacterium
CCGTACTGGAGCGACGGCCTGGTCGTGTGGGCCCGCCCGGCCCCGTCTCCGCCCGGCTAAGATTGTCTGCGCCCGGGGGCGTAGTTCAGTTGGTTAGAACGCCGGCCTGTCACGCCGGAGGTCGCGGGTTCGAGTCCCGTCGCTCCCGTCTCTGGAACCCACTCCTGGAGTGGGTTTCTTCGCGTCCGGGCGCGCCGGCGGGCTGCCGAACACGCTCGTTGGCACACAGCCGGGCGCTAGTCGCGCGGCACGGCGGCCGATCTCGCAGACGGCGCGACCACTTGCCGCCTGCGTCCGCTACCCGAGCTCGAGGCTCGTGATGCCGTACTGCCGCGACGCGTCGATCGCGGGGACGCCGTTGCGGTAGACCCTGCCCGTCTCGAACACTGTCGGCAGTCCGAGGCGGTCGGCGAGGCGCACGGCATCGGGGTTCACTCCGGGCACGTCGATCGTCACCCGCCCGTCGGCGCCGCTGACGATGTCACGAAGCAGCGCGTCGGCGATCTCCGGGCCATCGGCGAAGAGCGGCCCGACCTTCCACCCGACGCGACAGCGGCGTCGAAGCCCCCAGCCACGAAGCTCCTCGCCCTCGACCACGGCGCGACCGACGGCCTCCGGCATCGCGCGCCAGGCCTCCAGGAACGTGCGCCGGTCGGCCGGGAACGCCCCGGCGAGGTCGTAGTCGACGAGCGCGTCCGTCGACACCGCGTCGAGCGACACCGTGAGGCGCGATGGCTCGACCGCGGCAGGGTCCTCCAGCGCCCGCCGGGCGGTGAGCCAGGCGAGCTCGAGCCCGATGCGCCGGTAGATCTCGAGGTACTCGACGACTCCGTCGGCGCCGGTGATCCGGTCGCCGAGATGCTCGAGCCGGGCGTGGGTGAGCTCGAGGCCGAAGCCCCGCCCGCGGTGAGCGGGCTCGACGATGTAGAACCCCATGAACGCGAACGCCTCGCCGTAGCGCACCGCCGACCCGGCGGCGACGGGACGGCCGGCGAGCGTCCCGAGGAACCAGCCTTCGCGATCGGTCTCGAAGAACGCCGCGGCGTCGTGCAGGCCGGGGTTCCAGCCCTCGTCGGCCGCCCAGGCGACATGGACCGCCTCGACCTGGGCGGGTGAGCCCGCGCGGCCGATCGTGTAGACGGCGGGCTCGCGCTCGCCGTTCACCCGCGCTCGGTCTCGGCGACCTCGAGCTCGTCCTCGTCCACCCCCAGCTCCGCCCCGCGAAACGCCGCGGTGTCGGGAAGCGTGAGGGTGAGGCGCGTCGTCTCGTCGGCCATCAGCGTGCCCCGGTCGACCGTGAGCGACAGGACGTGGCCGCCAGCATCCCGCCCCTCGGTGATGAAGTGCAGGTGCAAGCCCGGGACCCCGACGTGGGCAAGGAACGTCGGAGTGAAGAACCCGACGAGCGTCCCCTCGCTGCCGTCGAGGTCGCGAACGGTCTGCGAGCGCGTCGCGTCGACGAGGCGAGTACCCGGCTCCTGGGGCCTGACGCTTCGCACCCTGATCGACCCGAAACGACACTCGGCCCGCACCGCATAGAGGTAGTTGTGCGACGACATGAGCGCCTCGAGCGTGGACTGAAGCCCGGCAAGGTCGGTTCCCGGCGCAACGTCGACCGAGTGCTTGGGGATCCAGTGCGTCACCGTGGCGAACGGCGTCCGCGCATCGTCGTGCGCCGGATGCGCGCGGCACTCGGCGTCGATTCGATACGTCGTGCCGTCGACCATGACCATCTCGCCGTCGAGCTCGTCGAAGGTGCCGATTCCGAGATCACCGTGCTCGCGCAGTTCGCCGACCGTGGTGTCACCGTGGTAGACGCCGTCCATCACCGCCCCGATCGTCGAGGTTTGGAAGGCCGAATCGTCGAGCCCCAGGTACTGCTGGAGCGCCGCGACAACCACGTCCTTCGTCGTCAACCCCGTCTCGGCCCTGCGCTCGCAGATCGCCTGCCAGAGCGGATCACTCGCCATCAGGTGGATGAAGCGCGATCCCGCCAAGCGTCCGCCAATCTACCAACCCGGCCTGACCGGAGGTCACGCGCTCGAGCCCGGTCGCTCGCCCTCGGAGTCACGCGGCGAGCCGGCCCACCCGCTCGCCGCTCGCGCGTCCGCCGCTCGTACCCGCGGACGAGCGGGCGACGATGTGATCGGCGACCCGCTTCCCGTCCCTGCCGGCCCCGAGGATGAGCATCGAGGCGAAGGAGTGCAGGAACGGCAGCCCGGCGAAGTAGAGGCCCGGCGACGAGGGAACGGCGCCGCGCTCCTGCTCCGGGAACCCGTCGGCGTCCAGGGGAAGCGGGAACCGGATCCACCCGTAGTCGTTGCGGAACCCGGTGCACCAGACGACGTTCGCGACGTCGAGCACCCGACCGTCCGCGAGCACGGGCCTCCCCCCTTCGACGCCCACCGTGCGCTCGAGCACGCGCTCGACGCCGACGGCCTCGAGGTCAGCCCGCTTGACCCGGAGGAGCGGCCCCCCGTGCGAGCGGACCTCGGGCCTCGCCTTGCGGCCGAGCGGCGTCGAGACGGTCAGGATCCGCGTGGCGGCGAAGCGGAGCAGCGGAAACACCACCCGCGCGGCACGCCCCTCGATGTCGAACGGGAGTTGACCCGTGTCCCGGCCGGACAGGGTCGTGGGGATGCCTGCCTGCGCGAGCTCGTACGCGATGTCTCCGCCGGAGTGGGCTGCGCCCACGACCAGCGCCGGGCCCGGGCGGAGCTGGTCCGGGGCCCGGTAGTCGGCGGAGTGGAGCTGGGCGATGCCGGGGTCGAGCTCGGCCGCGAACTCCGGGACGATCGGATGCTCGTGCTGGAAGACGCCCGTGGCGACGACGACGTTGTCCGCGTCGAGCCGCCGGTCGCCTGCCGTGACGCGGTAGCCGCCGCCGTTCCTCTCCACGCCGTCCACCGTCACGCCCGAGCGCACCGGAAGCTCCCAGCGCTCGGCGTACGCCTCCAGGTAGTCGGCCATCTCGCCGGCGGTCGGGAACGAGCCACGCGGGGCGGGGAAGGCCATCCCCGGCAGGCCGTCGGCAGCCGCGGGGCTGTACAGCCGCAGCGAGGGCCACCGCTTTCGCCACGAGTCGCCGACCCGCTCGTTCGCGTCGAGGATGACGAACGGTCGCTCCCGCCTCCTCAGGTGGTGGCCGACGGCGAGCCCCGCCTGGCCGCCGCCGATGATCACGGTCTCGTGCCTCTCGGCCTGCATGTCTCTCCTCTCGTCGTCTTCGCAAGGGACGCTAGGAGGCGGGCACACGCCCCGCATCGCGCGGACCGACCAACTTCCCCGGTGCCGGCCCGTGGTCATTTCTGACCACACGGAGCCCCTCAGACGAGGTCGTGCTCGTGCGCGAACGCGCTCGCGGCGGTGCGCGAGGAGACGCCGAGCTTGCGAAAGATGTTCTGCAGGTGGCGGGCGACGGTGTGCTCGCTGATCACGAGCGCCCCGGCGATCTCGCGGTTGCTCAGGCCCTCCGAGACGAGGTTGAGCACCTCGAGCTCGCGCCGCGTGAGCCCGTGCGCGTCCCGCGCGCCGGCCTCCCCCAGGAGCTCGCTCACGCGCGCGCCCTCGGAGACCGCCCCGAGGTCGCCGAACGTCTGCCGTGCCGCCTCGAGCTCGAGCACGGCCGAGTCGGCGTCTCCGAGCTCGCGACACGCCTGCGCGAGGAGGACGCGCGTGCGCGCGGCCTCGTACGGCGCCTCGAGCTCCTGCCAGCCGTGCGAGGCCCGGCGGAGGTCACCGAGCGCCCCCGCCGGGTCGCCGTCGGCCAGCCGGACCGCGCCCCAGGCGTTGGCAGCCGCCGCCGCGAGCATCGCGCTGCCGTACTCCGCGGAGACCTGCTCGAGCTCCCGGCAGGCCTCGCGGGCCGCCTCCACGTCGCCGACGGCCAGCATGATCTCGACGAACGCCGGCAGCAGACCGGCGCGCCTCGAGCGATCGCCCGTCTCGCCGAGGCTGCGGCGGATCGCGGCGGCCGCCGCGTCGGCGCGCCCCGCGGCCAGCCGGAGCAGCGCCAGCCCCGGCTGCGGCTCGAAGCCGTGCCTGCTTGCCGCTCGGTAGGCCTTCTCCGCCGCGGCGACGTCGTTCCGCAGCCGATGGAGCTCGCCCTGCCGGTAGAAGGCCTGCGCCGTCGCCGGGCGGTTGAGCCCCTGGACGAGCCGCTCGCCCGCCTGCCGCGCCTCCTCGAGAGCGTGCGGCCAGTCGCCGCGGTGCTGGAGGATCTCGGCGCGGTGGATGAGGCAGCGCCCGGTGAAGGCGACGAGCTGCGGCTGCTCCGCGCACCACCGGGTGAGGACCTCCGTCCACTCCTGGGCGCGCCGCACCTCGTACGTCTCGACGCAGGCGAGGATGACGCCGCAGTAAACGATCCCCGTCACGATCGGCGACTCCGCGCCCGAGGTCGCGGCCACCATCGCCTCGTCGAGGAGCGGGAGGCCCTCCCCGACGCGGCCGTGCGTCGCGAGGACGTGGCCCTGCACCTGGGCGGCGAGGGCGAAGAGATCGTCGTCGCCGAACCGCTGCCCGATCTCGGCCGCGCGCGCCGCCGTCGCCGCCGCCGCCTCCCACTCGCCGCCGGCCTCCTGCCGGAACGCGAGGGGAAGCAGCATGTACCCCCGCTCCGCGCAATCCCGTCCGTCGCGGTCGAGAAGCCGCTGGGCCCGTCCGAGCCAGCCGCCGGCGGGGCCCGTCTCCCCGCCGAGGGCGAGGCTCATCCCGATCCAGAACGCGCAGCGGACGGCACGCAGCGTCTCGCCCGCCTCGACGTACAGATGGTGTGCCCGCTCGAGGAGCGCCCGCGACTCGTCGTCGCGTCCGAGCATGTAGGCGGCGACGGCGAGCAGCTCGAGGTCTCCGGCCGCCAGCGGCGAGTCGCCGTCGGCGCGCGAGAGCTGCTCGTACGACTCCTTCCAGGCCCGCCGAGCGTAGGCCTCGCGGCCCTGCTCGAGCGCGGAGGACCGACTCGGGGACACAGCGCCTCCCAGGCTAGCGAGTCGCCGTCGTCGGCTCAGCGCGCGGAGCGCTCGCGTTCCCGCAGCCGCTCGAGGCCGTCGAGGATCAGGTCGAGCGCGAACTCGAACTCGAACTGGTCGTCGCACCAGCCGAGCGTCGTGTCGGCGTCATGGCTGATCTCGCTGACCATCGCGGTGAGGTTCGGGTACTCGCCGGCCAGCTGCTGGAGGAGGGCCGCCGTCTCGTCGGGGCCCAGCTCCTGCGAGTCGTCGTAGAGCTCCTGCGTGAAGCCGAGCGCGCGGCTGCCGAGAGCGTGCATCGCGTGGTGCGTCAGGTCGGTGGAGAACCCGGCCTGGCGGAACAGGCCGATGAGCGAGTCGAAGTAGCGCAGCATCGTCGGGCTCATCGTCGTGCGCGACTCGATCACGCCCGGCGCCCAGGGATGGTGCAGGAGGATCGCGCGGGCGGCGAGGATCCGCCGGCGCATCGCCGTCTTCCACTCGGTCGCGGGTGTGTCGATCTCGGCGACGGCCTCGTTGATCTCGGTCACGACGGCGTCGACCATCCCGTCGAGGATGTCGTCCTTGTTGGCCGTGTGGTTGTAGAGCGACATCGCCTCGACCCCGAGGGTCCGGGCGAGGCTCCGCATCGTGAGCGTCTCGACGCCGCTCTCGTCGGCGAGGGCGATCGCCGCGCGGAGGACACGCTCCCTGCTCAGGGGCGCTCGCGGTGCGGTCGCGTCGGCTCGCTTCGCCATCGGATCGGGCCTCTCTCCGAGTGTACGTACAGGGTAAGTCGCCGCCGGTCTCCTTGACAGACTTACGCTGTACGTTTACCTTACGCCGTAAGCTTACAGCGTATGTCGAGGAGGATCACGATGACGGAACGAGATCTGATGGCACGCATGACCCGCTGGGTCCTCGCGCACAAGCGGCTGGTGGCCGGCCTCTGGCTCGCGGTCACGGTCGCCGCTTTCGCCTCGATCGGGCCCGCGATCGACGCACTCTCGGAAGAGGTCACCGTGCCGGGGCGCGAGGGCTTCGAGACGAACCGCGAGATCGCGGAGGCCTACGGAAGCGGCGGCGACGTCGCGCCGCTCGTCCCCGTCGTGACGCTCCCCGAGGGGACGACCGTCGACTCCCCCGGCGTCGCCGGGGAGCTCGACGCCGCGCTCGCCCGGGTGCAGGCAGCCCTGCCGGACGCACGCGTCGCCTCGTACGCGTCGACGGGGGACCGGGCGTTCGTCTCGGAGGACGGTCGCACGACCTTCGCCCTCGTCTTCACCCCGTTCACGGGCGGGCTCGAGCCGGGCCGGGCCGAGGCCCGACTGGCCCAGCGGGCAGTCGACGGCTCCACGGTCGGCGGGGCGCCGGTCGAGGTGACGGGGCTCGACGCCCTCCGCGCCGAGAGCGCCGGCGCCGGCGAGGGCGCGAGCGTCAGCGTCCTCGTCGAGGTCCTGGTGGCGGCCGCCGGCGCGCTCGTCATCCTCGCCGTCGTCTTCGCGTCGTTCATGGCGGTCGTGCCCCTGCTCATGGCGCTGATCGCCATCCCGACGACGTTCCTGCTCGTCTGGCCGCTCGCGGAGGTCACGGACGTCTCGATCGCCGTCGAGTTCCTGATCGCGCTGGTCGGGCTCGGGATCGCGATCGACTACGCGCTCCTCGTGGTCATGCGCTGGCGCGAGGAGCACCGGCGCGGGGTCGGCAACGAGGCCGCCGTCGCGAACGCGATGCGGCACGCCGGCTCGGCCGTCGTCTTCAGCGGCACGACGGTGGCGATCGCCCTGCTCGCGCTCGTCGCCCTTCCCGTTCCCGTCCTCCGGAGCATCGGGATCGCCGGGCTCCTGATCGCGCTCGTCAGCGTCGCGGTCGCCACCACGCTCCTTCCCGTCGTCCTCGCGACGGTCGGGCCCAGGCTCGACTGGCCGCGGGGCCGCGGGGAGGATCGCGCGAGCAGGGCATGGACGGCCTGGGCCGGCGTCGTCGTTCGCCGTCGCTGGGTTGCCGCAGCCGTGTCGACCGCTGTTCTCGCCGTCCTCTCCGTCGCCGCCTTCTCGATCCAGCTGGGCAATCCACGCGCCGAGTCGCTCGCGCAGTCGGGGACGGCCCGCGCCGCGTTCGAACGCCTCGAGGGCTCGGGGATCGGCAGCGGGCCGCTCGCGCCGTTCGACGCGCTGGTGCGGGCGGGCGATCCCGATCTCGTCGCCGAGGCGCTCGCCGGGGTCGAGGGCGTCCGCGGAGCCGTGGCGCCGGAGGACTGGCGCCGCGACGGCACCGCGCTGGTCGCGGTCCTCCCGACCGACGACGGCAACTCCCCCGCGGGCCGCGCGACGCTCGACCGGATCCGCGAGAGGGCGCAGGGGCTGCCGGCACAGGTCGCCGTCGGAGGCCAGGCGGCGCAGGGCTCCGACTTCGTCGACGCCGTCTACGGCAACTTCCCGCTCATGCTCGTCCTCATCTCCGGCCTGACGTTCGTGCTGCTCGCGCGCGCCTTTCGGGCGGTGATCCTCCCGCTCCAGGCCGTCGTCCTGAACCTGCTCTCGGTCGCCGCCGCCTGGGGGGTGATGGTGCTCGTCTGGCAGAACGGGCTCGGCTCCGAGGCGATCTGGGGCATCGACGCCACGGGCTCGATCAACGTCGAGATGCCCATCGTCGTCTTCGCCTTCCTGTTCGGCGTCTCGATGGACTACCAGGTCTTCATCATCAGCCGGATGCGCGAGGCCTACGACCGCACGGGCTCGACGAAGACCGCCGTGGTCGAGGGCATCGGCCGAACGGGCCGCCTCGTCACGAGCGCGGCGCTGATCCTCGGCCTCGCCTTCGTCGCGCTGAGCGCGAGCCCCGGTACGGAGATCAAGATGTTCGCCACCGCCCTCGCGGCGGGGATCCTGATCGACGCGACGATCGTGCGCGGCCTGCTCGTGCCGGCGGTCGTGTCCATCCTCGGCCGCTGGAACTGGTGGCTCCCGCACTGGCCCGCACGCGTGCTCAAGGTCGAGGCGTCCCCCGTCCGGGAGCGGGCGTGACGCGCCGGCGCCGGCGGCTTCAGGGCTGCCGTGCCAGCCGCCAGGCCGCGCGGGCTCCGATGCCGCTGCCGCCGTGGAGGAGACCGTGGGCGTAGACGCGCCCGGCGAAGCGAACGAGCGCGTAGATCGAGGCGAGGACGAGGACGATCGCGAGGGCGTGCTCCCAGAGCGGCACGCCGACGAGGGCGCTCCGTGCCGGCAGGACGAGCGGCGCGGTCAGCGGGAAGACGGTCAGCAGGTTCGCGAGGATGCCGTCGGCATCGGCGGAGACGGCGATGTAGCCGACGAAGTAGGCGGCGATCAGCGTGTACGTGACCGGCTGCCCCGCGGTGTCCGCGTTCTGCTGCCGCGAGGCGAGCGCGCCGGCCGCGGCGTAGGCGACCGCGTAGAGCGCGAAGCCGAGCGCGAACCAGGGGACGACGAGCGCGAGGCTGCCGCCGAGCGCCGCCGGCGCGTCGAAGACCCCGGCGGCGAGCAGCGAGGCGGCGAGCCCGGCGACGAGCACGAGCTGCCCGAGCCCGAGCAGGCCGATCCCGATTACCTTCCCGGCCAGCAGGTGGCGCGGCCGCACCGTGGCCAGGACGAGCTCGACGACCCGGTTCGACTTCTCCTCGACGACCCCGCTGATCACCCACTGCCCGTACACCGCGAGGGACGTGAGCAGGAGCAGGGACGCGACGACCGCGACGATCGTCTCGGCGTCGGACGCCTCGGCGGCGGAAGGCTCGAGCGTCGCAATCGTCAGCTCGGGCGCCGGCGGGAGCTCGCGCCGGACCGCCCGAACGGCAGTGTCGGCGACGGCGGCGAGCTGCGTGTCGACGGTCTCACGGAAGACGAGCCGGTCGTCGCCGAGGAGGATCAGCGCGTCGACGTCGCCGGTCGTGAGCGCTTGCCCCCCGGCGGCCGGCGAGGCGACGACCTGCAGCTCGGCGTTCGCGTCGAAGGGCTCGGCCGCGCGTTCGAGCGCGGCCTCGAGCTCCGGCGGGGCCGGCGCCGTCACCGCGATCCGGTAGGTCGTCTCCTTCGAGAGGGCTCCGTTCATCGCGGTCGACCCGCCGACGAGCAGCAGCAGGACGAGAGTGGAGGCGAGGAACGCTCGGCTGCGCAGGCGCTCGCGGATCTCGCGGCCGGCGACGAGCGCGATCGCCCGTGGCCCGGTCATCGTCCCACCAGCTCCAGGAAGAGCTCCGCCAGGGAGGGCGGCCCGTAGCCGAACTCGACGACCCGCCCCTCCTGCTCCGCCGCCGCGAGCACCTGCTTCGGGTCGACGTCGCGGCGTGCGAGCAGCCGGAGGACGCCGTCGCGCCGCTCGGCGAGCTCGACCCCGGCGACGGCCGGCACCCAGTCCGGGGAGGCGCCGTCGAGCCGGAGGTCGATCCGGCGCCGCTGCGAGGCTTCTCGTAGCGCGTCGATGTGCCCGGTGGCGACGACGCGGCCCCGGTCGACGATCACGACGTCCTCGCAGACGTCCTCGACGAGCTCGAGCTGGTGACTCGAGAAGAGCACCGCCGCGCCCCGCGCCGCCTCGTCCCGAAGCACCTCCGCGAGCGTGCGCACGGCGATGGGATCGAGCCCGGCGAAGGGCTCGTCGAGCACCAGCAGCTCCGGCTCGTGCAGGAGCGCCGCCGCGAGCTGGGCGCGCTGCTGGTTCCCGTGCGAGAGCTCCTCCACCTTCGCGCCCGCGCGGTCGGCGAGGGCGAGCCGCTCCAGCCAGCGGGACGCCGCCGAGCGCGCCGCGGCGCCGCTGAGCCCGTGCAGGGACCCGAAGTAGGCGAGCTGGTCGCCCAACGGCATCCGCGGATAGAGGCCGCGCTCCTCCGGCATGTACCCGAAGCGCAGCCGCTCCTCGAACCCGACCGGTTTCGCGTTCCACAGCAGCTCCCCGGCGTCGAGCTCGACGAGCCCGAACACGGTGCGCATCGCGGTCGTCTTGCCGGCGCCGTTGGGGCCGAGGAAGCCGACCACGCGACCCGGCCGGACGTCCAGGCTCACGTCGTCGAGAGCCAGAATCCGGCCGAAGCGCTTCGTGGCTCCGAGTAGCCGGAGCCCTGCCGGGGCGCCGGACGAGCCGCCCGGAGCCCGCTGCACGGGGACGTCTCGGGGGCGAACGGTTGCGCTCATACCAGACTCCACCGCCACCTTCCACCCCCGGCGGCGCCGGCACATCGGGGAGCGCGCCCATCGGCGCTGCGGACAAACGCGGACTCGCCCTAGCGGAGGGCGAGCACCTGCTCGACGAAGCGGACGACGGCCGGGTGGGCCGGATCGATGAGGTGGCCGCTCTCGATCCACACGAGCTCGGCGCCGGGAATCGCCCCGGCCGCCAGCTCCATCGCCTCGCCGAACTCCGGCGGGGAGGCCCGGCCGGCGACGACGAGCGCCGGCACGGCGAGCGTCCGGAGCTGCTCGACGGTGACGTCCAGGAGCCCGCCGCGCTCCTCCGCGACGATCGCCGGGCCGTTGGCGGCGAAGGTCGCCCGGACCGGCGCCGGCAGCGCCTCCCAGCCCTCGTCGCCGACGACGTCCCGCAGGAACGTCTCACCCGCCGTGGCCATGTCCGCTTCGGCCGCGGCGAAGAGCCGCTGGTGGAGCCCGTCGCACCAGCGGCGGAAGCCCTCCGAGAGCATGAGGCCGCCGCCCTCCAGGAGAGCGAGCGCCCGCACCCGCTCCGGATGGCGAAGCGCGAGATCCAGGGCGACTTCCCCGCCATGGCTGCGTCCGACGACGACCGCCGGGCTCGCGTCGAGCGCCTCGAGCAGCGCGGCCGCGTCGTCGGCGTGCAGGCCGACGTCCATGAGCAAGGGCTGCGGGCGCTCGCTGCGGCCGAAGCCGCGGCGGTCGTAGAGGACCGTGCGCCCCAGCTTCGCGAGCTCGGCCCCGGCGTCCCTCCACAGCTCCACCGAGCTCCCGGTGCCGTGGATGCAGAGGATCGGCTCTCCCTTCCCCAGCTCCTCGTGGTGGAGGGTGACTCCGTTGACGGTGATCTCCGGCATGGGTCGAGTATCCGTGCCCGAGCGCCGGCCCGCATCGGGCGAACGCCCCATCTTTCGGGTCAGTCGAGGAGGTCGTGCTCCATGGCGAAGACGGCGGCCGCCGCCCGCGAGGACACCCCGATCTTGCGGTAGATGTTCTCGACGTGGCGCCCCACGGTCTTCGGGGCGATCACCAGGCGCTCGGCCACCTCCTTGTTCGACCGGCCCCGGGCGACGAGGCGGAGAACCTCGACCTCCCGCTCGGTCAGGCCGGCCGGGGCCTCGGGCGGCGAGGGCGCCTCGCGCCGGCCTGCGGCGGCGAGCACGCAGGCGACCGCGTCGGCGTCGAGGCCCTTCTCGGCCTCGATGACGCGGGCGGCGTCGTCCTCGGACAGCGCCGGCCGGTGCGGCCGGTCGGACGTGAGCGCGGCGAAGACGTCGGCGGCCGCGAGGAGGCGGCACTCCTTCGACTGCGCCTCGGCGGGAAGGGAGCGGTGGTAGCCCGACCCGTCGAGGCGCTCGTGGTGGGACGACGCCGTCTCGGCGAAGGAGGCAAGCGGGCCGCAGCGGGCGAGGATGCGTTCCGTGTAGTACGGGTGCAGACGCACCCGCTCGAGCTCCAGTGAGGTCAGGGGGCCGGGCTTGTCCCAGATCCCGTTGGCGATCGCCACCCTCCCCAGGTCGTGCACGAGCCCGGCGCGCCGCAGGCCGGCGCACGCCGCCCCGTCGAGCCCGCCGTGCCCGCCCGCCGCCTCGGCCAGGGCGGCGACCGCGCGCGAGTGGCCGCGGATCCACGGCGACTTGAGGTCGGCGAAGTCGGCGAACGCCGTGAGCACGCCGTCGAGCCGCTCGGGGCCGATGGTCGCAGCAGGCTCGGGCTCGCCTGCGAGCGCCAGCTCCCACTCGTCGCCGCCGCCGAGCTCGGCGAGGACGCCGGCCCCGACGCGCTCGAACGCGTCCGCCACGGCCGGGTCGTAGGCGCGCCCGCGCCTCGTCCTCACCCACGCGCCGGGATCCTCGCCGAGGGTCGCCGCGAGGTCGGCGTCCCGGGCGACGACGGCGATGCGAACGGCCGCCGGGATCGCCTCGCCCTCGAGCCGCGCCGGAAACCCCTTCCCGTCCCAGCGTTCGTAGGCGTGCTCGAGGGCCCCGACGACCGGCGGGCTGAGGCCCGCGCGCGCGGCCAGCATCCCGGCGACCTCGCAGTGCGCCGAGAGCGAGCGCTCCATTCCCTTCGGATCGGCCAGGCCCTTCGCGACGAGCCGCGCCCGCTCGTGCAGGGGCCGCCCCGGTGCGACGCTGCGGACGTGCCGCCCCAGGAGCTCGCGGGCCGAGCCCATGACGACCGGCGCCATGGCGCCGTTGAAGGCCACGTCGTCGCCGCCGACGAGCGTGGCGGTCTCCGCGGCGTCGGCCGTGCAGCCGAGGAAGCGGAGGAGGGCGAACTGCTGGACGACGCGGACCTCCTCGCCGGAGCAGCCCAGCTCCCCGGCGAGCGCGGCCGCGATCGTGCAGGTGCGCAGGGCATGGCCCTCCGGCTGACCGGTCCCGAGGTCCGTCGCGAGCGACACCGAGGCGAGGAGCTCGAGCAGACGGAGCGGGCCCGGGTCCGAGCCGGTCATGACCCGGGCACGGTACGGCGGATCGGCGCCGCGCGCCTTAGAACTCGAGACGAGCTCTTAGGCGCGTGCGTGCGTGCCCGACGGCCCAGTCGAGCGCGTAGTCGGCGACCTCTTCCCAGCCGGGCTGGCCGCAGGTCCAGTGCGAGCGGCCGGGGAACTCCCGGTAGTCGGTGTCCGTGTCGGACTTGTAGTGCTTGGCGTTCGACTCGTTCACCGAGGGCGGCATGATGTTGTCTGCGCCGCCCGCGATGAAGAGGAGCGGCGCCCGGTCGTCGTTCTCGTAGTCCACCCAGGTCGCCTGGTGGCCCGGAGTGAAGTTGGCGAGGACCCCGCCCCAGACCCAGCTCCCGGGCGCCGGCACGTGGTAGCGCTCGTACACCTCGGCCGACTCCTCCTCGCTCAGCGTGTTGGTGAAGGCGTAGTGGAACTGCTCGGGCGTGAAGCCCACGGCGCGGTGGCGGTTGGCCGGGTTCTTGAGCACCGGGAAGCTCGCCTTGATCTGGGACACCGGGACGACCTTGACGCCCTCCGTCGGCACGGAGTCGATCGCAACGCCCGCGGCGCCGAAGCCGTGGTCGAGCAGGATCTGCGTCAGCGCGCCGCCGAAGGAGTGGCCCATGACGATCGGGGGCGAGTCGAGGCCGCCCACGATGCCCTCGAGGTGCTCGACGGTCTCGGGAACGGACAGCTTCTCGATCGGCGAGGGGTCCTCGCGGAGCGCCTCGACCTCGGCGTCGAGGCCGGGGTAGGCGGGCGTGAGGACCCGGTAGCCCTTGCCCTCGTAGTACGGAACCCAGTGCTCCCAGCTGCGCGGGGTCATCCAGAGCCCGTGGACGAGGACGATGGTGTCGGGGGCGGTCGCCATGGGAGGTTCCCTCCTCTCGAAGCCGGCACTACTCACAGTGAGTTGCTTCATGCGACTCTATAGGGATGCTCAAGCGCACCTACGACGGGCAGGAGGCGTGCTCGGTCGCCCGGACGCTCGAGATCATCGGCGACCGCTGGACGTGGCTCCTCGTCCGCGACGCCTTCCTCGGCCTCTCCCGCTTCGCCGAGTTCCGGAACAGCCTGGGCATCGCGCCGAACGTCCTCGCCGACCGGCTCGACCGGCTCGTCGCGGACGGGATCTTCGAGCGCGTGCGCTACAGCGCTCGGCCGGCGCGGTACGAGTACCTGCTGACGGAGAAGGGGCGCGACCTGTTCACGGCGCTGAACGCGATCCGGGAGTGGGGCGACCGCCACGTCTCGCCCGCGCCGATGCGGCTCCTGCGCCGCAGCTCGGACGGATCCGCTGTCGTCGCGGCGCTCGTTCCCGAGGGAACGCCGGCCGTCCCGTTCGACGACCTCGAGCTCCACCCGGGGCCGGGCTTCCCCGACCGGTGAGCCTGGCGTTCGCGGCCGGCCGGTACGGCTGACTCGGGCCTCGAGCGCGTCTAGGCGGCGAGCTCGACCGGCTCGCCGAGCGGGAGCCAGCGGAAGCGGCGGCGCACGTCCTCGGGCGCGGCGGCGAGCGCGGTCTCGACGTCCGCCCGCCCGTCCCGGAAGTGGCTCCAGCCCTCGTAGTGAACGGGGATCGCCGTGTGCGGACGGACGAGCCCGGCCAGCTCGACGGCGTCGCGCCCCGTCATCGTGTAGCGAAGCGGGCCCGTCACCGGGAACCGCACGCCGCCGACGTGGAGGAGCGCGACGCCGACCCGGACGCGGCCGGCGACGCTGCGCACGCCGCCGTGGAGCACGGTGTCGCCCGAGACCCAGAGGGCACCGTGCTCCTGGCCGTCCCAGCGGAGCGCGAAGCCGACGACGTCGCCGGCGAGCGGATGGCTGAGCGGCGGGCCGTGGCGGCACGGCGTCGCGGTCACCTCGATCGGCGCGCGTCCGTCCGCCTCGAGAACGGTCTTCCCCCAGGGAGCGAGGCCGCGGGCGTCACCCCGAAGCCGCTCCGCGCCCGAGACCGTCGTGACGACGACGCGCGCAGAGGGCAGGAGCGCGCGGCCGGCGGCGTCGAGGTTGTCGTCGTGGTGGTCGTGCGTGAGCAGCACGGCGTCCACCGGCAGGACGCTCTCGACCGGGAGCGCCGGCCCGGCGAGCTTCGTCGAGCCGGAGCCCCAGCCGAAGCGGTACTCCCCGCCCGGCGGGTCGAAGGTCGGATCCGTGAGCAGGCGCCAGCCGGCGGCCTCGATCAGGACGGTCGGGCCGCCGACGTGCGTGAGCCGGACCTGCGTCACACGGTCGTCTTCGGCGCGACCGCGTGCTCGAGCGCCCACTCGAGCGCGTAGTCGGCGACCGCCTCCCAGCCCTCCTGGGCGGGCAGGAGGTGCGACATGCCCTCGTACTCCTTCACCTCGGTGATCGTCTCCTCCGCCTTGTAGTGCTT
>DASPGT010000082.1:0-28096 GCA_035620475.1 Gaiellaceae bacterium
TACCACTGGATCGAGTTCCCCGACGTGGAGCGCGAGGCGGAGATCATCCGCCTGCGGGCGCCCGGCGTCGAGGAGCCGCTGGCCAGGTCGGTCGCCGAGACCGTCGCGCGCCTGCGCGCGCTCGACCTGGTGAAGCGCCCCGGCGCCGCGGAGGCGATCGACTGGGCGACGGCGCTGTCGCTCCTCGGGGCCGAGTCCGTGAACGGCGACGCCGCCCGCGAGACCCTGGGCGCCGCGGTCAAGAACCGGGAGGATCAAGCCCGGGTCGAGGCGGCCTGGACCGAGCTCGTCGACTAGCGACTCCGCGGGATCGACTCCACGACGGCGCGAAGCACGTCCGGGACCTCCGTGAACGGCTCCCAGGCGGCCTTCGAGCCCAGATCCCAGCTGAAGATCAGGTGGTTCGCCTGGAGGCCGCCTGAAGCTCGACGGCTCGACGCCCGGCTCGGTGTCGGGTTGCGTGCTCGTGCGCGTCGGCCCTGTGTCGGTCCCGACCGGGGGTGCCGTGGTTTCGCCGTTTCCCCAGCAGCCGGAGACCGCCAGGCAGACGCTTGCGAGCAGGAGCGATCGGCGCGTCGCTTTCACCCCGCGATACGGAGTCGGCGCGCTGACCGGTCACGCTCGACAGCCGCCGAGGCTGACAGAGCGTGCTCCCCGGCTAGCGACCCATCCGTGCCGCGGCGAACGCCGCGAGCGTGCGCTCCACGTCCCGCTCGCTCGTCTGCCAGTTCGAGACGGAGAGCCGGATGGCCTTGCGACCGTCCCGGGTCGTACCGCTCATCCAGGCCTCGCCGCTCGCCTGGACGCCGGCCAGCACGGCGTCGGTCACGGCGTCGTCCTCGAAGCGGACCAGCACCTGGTTGAAGACGACGTCGTTCAGGACCTCGCAGCCCGGCAGCTCCGCGAGGCCCTCGGCGAGCGAGCGCGCCCGTGCGTGGCTGCGGTCGACGAGCTCCACGACGCCGGTCCGCCCGAGCGCGCGGAGCGCCGCGTAGAGGGCGAACCCGCGGGCGCGACGCGAGTGCTCGGGATTGAAGTCGACCGGGTCCCGCCCTACCGCCTCGTCCGCATGGAGGAGGTACGCAGCGCGGGCGCCGAGCGCAGCCCGGTGGGAGTCGGGATGGGCACAGAGCGCGATCCCCGAGTCGTAGGGGACGCTCAGGAGCTTGTGGGCGTCCGTCACCCACGAGTCGGCCCGCTCCATGCCGGCGGTGAGACGGCGAAGCGAGGGGCTCGCCGCGGCCCAGAGTCCGATCGCCCCGTCGACGTGGAGCCAGGCTCCGGCCGCTCGGGCGGCGTCCGCGGTGGCCTCGAGGTCGTCGAAGGCGCCCGTGTTGATGTCGCCGGCCTGGACGCAGGCAATCGTCGGCCCGTCTGACCGGCCCAGCTCCTCGCGGAGGGCGTCCACGAACACCCGACCCTGGTCGTCGACCCGGAGGGGCCGGATCGCGGCGGTGCCGATGCCGAGGAAGCGCAGGGCACGGTCGAGCGTCCCGTGGCGGTTGGCCCCGGCGACGACGCGGATGGGCGGCGCGCCCGCGAGGCCGTCGCGCTCGACGTCCCAGCCGGTTGCAGCGAGGAGATGGTGCCGGGCCGCCGCCAGGCAGGTGAAGTGGGCCATCTGGCCGCCCGTGACGAGCCCGAACGAGGCGCTCTGCGGAAGACCCAGTAGATCCTTCAGCCACCCTCCGGCCACCTCCTCGACGACGGACGCGGCTGGCGTCGAAAGCAGGAGGCCGGCGTTCTGGCCCCATGCGGACGTCAGCCAGTCGGCTGCGATCGAAGCGGGCAAGGCCCCGCCCATGACGAAGCCGAAGAACCGGCCGCTCGGGATGCCCATGAGGCCCGGGTCGGCATCGCGCGCGAGCTGCTCCACGACGGCGCGCGCGTCGGAGGGCTCCTCGGGCAGCGGCCCGCCGAGCGCCGCGCGCAGCTCCTCGACCGTCGCCTCCGGCCGCACCGGCCGCTCTTCCAGCGACTCGAGGTAATCCGACGCGATCTCCGCCGTGCGCTGGAACAGGTCCCGCGTGGCCATGCCGCGAATCTACCGCACCCGGCTAGGCTGACCCGATGAGCGCCGAGGCCGTCGAGACCGTCGTCCGCTTCGGCCATGCGCTGCGCGCGGCCGGGCTTCCGGTCGGCCCGGACCGCGTCGCGTCGTTCTCGCGCGCGGCGGCGCTCCTGCCCCCCGGCGAGCTCTACTGGGCCGGGCGGGCGACGCTCCTCTCCCGACCGGAGCAGGTCGAGGTCTACGACGCGCTCTTCGCCGCGTTCTTCGGGCCGCCGGAGGCGAAGCCCGGGCCGCCGATGCGGGTCAAGGTGGAGATGCAGGCCGAGGCCGACGTCGGGCTCGCGAGCGCGACCGAGCTCCTGAAGGAGAAGAGCTTCTCGCGCTGCTCGCGGGAGGAGCTCTCGCAGCTCGCCGAGCTGATGGCCCGGATCGACCTGTCCGTTCCCCGCCGGCGGACGCGGCGGCGTGAGTCATCCCGCACCGGCACTCCCGACCTGCGGCGCACGCTCCGCCGCTCGTTCCGCACCGGCGGCGATCCGCTGGAGCGCGCCTGGCGCCGGCGCCGCAAGCGACCGCGGCGGCTGATCCTGCTCCTGGACGTCTCGGGCTCGATGGACGCCTACTCACGCGCGCTGGTCATGTTCGCGCATGCGGCGCTCCGCTCCGACAGGCGCTGGGAGGCGTTCTGCTTCGGCACCCGCCTGACGCGCGTCACGCGCCAGCTCGAGGGCTCGGATCCCGACGCCGCGCTGACCCGCGCCGCGGCCGAGGTCGTGGACTGGGACGGCGGCACGCGGATCGGCGAGTCCCTCAAGCGCTTCCTCGACGAGTACGGCCACTCGGGGCTCGCGCGCGGCGCCGTCGTCGTCCTCTGCTCGGACGGCCTCGAGGTCGGCGACCCGGAGCTCCTCGCCGAGCAGATGGCCCGTCTCCACCGCCTCGCGTACCGCGTCGTCTGGCTCAATCCGCTCCAGGAGGACCCGGCGTACGAGCCGCTCGCACGCGGCATGAAGGCGGCGCTGCCGTACGTCGACGTCTTCGCGAGCGGCCACAGCCTGGCCAGCCTGGAGGAGGTCGGCACGGCGCTCGCCCGCTGGTAGCCCAGGCTTGTGTTCCACCGGCACGAGCCGGGGAGCCATGTCCCTCCCGGCCCGACGCACGAAGCCGCCGGCCCTCGAGGGCTTGTGCGTGTGGAACACAAGCTCGGGTCAGCCGGTGTTGCGGAGGGCGGCGGCGATCCCCGCGATCGAGCGGAGGAGCGGGCGCTTGACCTCCTCGTCGCCGGTCTCGCGCCAGCGGCGGAGGAGCTCGACCTGGATGGCGTTCATCGGATCGACGTAGGGGTTGCGGAGCCGGATCGAGCGCTGGATCACCGGGTGGCGGTCGAGGAGCTCGCGCGCTTCCACGATCTCGAGGACGGACGCGACCGTGCGCTCGTGCTCGGCGCGGATCGGCTCGTAGAGGCTTGCGTCCTCGACGAGGTCGAGGTAGCCGGCCGCGATCTCCAGGCTCGACTTGGCGAGCGTCATCTCCAGGTTCTCGACGAGGGAGCGGAAGAAGGCCCAGCCGCGGTAGAGGCGCCGCAGCTCCACGACATCCGCGCCCGCGAACGCCGTGCCGCAGCCGTACCAGGCCGGGAGGATGCAGCGGTTCTGCGTCCAGGCGAAGATCCACGGGATGGCGCGGAGCGAGGCGAGGAGCTCGCCGCCCTCGGGCCGGCGTGCGGGGCGCGAGCCGATCTCGAAGAGCGCCAGCTCCTCGACCGGCGTGAACCGGCGGAAGAACTCGGGGAAGCGCCCGTCCTCCCACACGAGGCCGCGGTAGGCGGCGAAGGCGGCCGCCGACAGGTCCTCGACGGTCTCACGCGCCCCCTCGGGTGGCCGCGAGCCGGCCACCTCCGGGAAGGCGGCGAGCAGCGTGGCCGCCAGCGCCGCCTCCAGGTTCCGGTAGGCGAGCCCGGGCAGGCCGTACTTGAAGGACACCGTCTCGCCCTGCTCGGTGACCTTGAGGCGGCCCGGCGGGTGGCCGGCCGGCTGGGCGAGGATCGCCGCGTGCGTCGGGCCCCCTCCACGCCCGGTCGAGCCGCCGCGGCCGTGGAAGATGGTCAGCTCGACGCCCCGCTCGGCGGCGAGCGCGGCGAGGCGCTCCTGCGCGCGGAAGATCTCCCACTGGGCGGTGAGGTAGCCGCCGTCCTTGCCGGAGTCCGAGTAGCCGACCATGACCTCGAGGCGGCGACCCCTCTCCTCCACCAGCCGGGCGAAGCGCGGCTCGTCGAGGAGGGCTTCGACGATCGCCGGCGCCTCGCCCAGGTCGCGGATCGTCTCGAAGAGCGGCACCGGCGACACGCGCGCGCCCGCCTCCGCCGCGAGGTCGACGACCGCCAGCACGTCGGCGGCGGACTCCGTCCCGGACACGACCACCGAGTCCACGGCTCGGTCGCCCAGCTCGCCCTGCGCCCAGGCGACGGCGACGAGCGAGTCCCGCACGCGCGGCGTCGCGCGGCGCAGCTCCTCCGCGTGGAAGCGGACGTCCAGCTTCGCCACGTGGAAGCCGAACAGCTCGAGGCCGCGGCGCAGGCGGGCGAAGCGCCCGTCGGCGATCCGCTCGCCGCCGTGCGCGCGGAGGCTCCGCTCGATGACGTCGAGGTCGGCGGCCAGCTCGTCCTCCCGCCTGTAGCCGTCGTTCCCCAGCCGCCACCACATGAAGGAGAGCTTGCGGCGGTACGGCTCGTCGCTGTTCTGGTCGCCGATCCGCTCGGCGTACTCGGGCAGCTCCCGTTCGTCGCGGGCGATCGACTCGGCGAGCTCGGCCGAGACCTCGACGAGCGTCGTCGTCAGCCCGAGCGCGGCCGCCAGGTCGCGCGCCTGCTCGCGGTAGCGGTTGAGCGCGAGGGCGCGGCCGCGCGCGAGCGCCTCGCGGACCGTCTCCGGCCCGGCGGCCGGGTTCCCGTCCATGTCGCCGCCGATCCAGCTCCCGAAGGAGAGCGGCAGCGGCGCGCCGGGGAGCGCCTCGCGGTAGGCGTGGAGCAGCTCCTCGGCCGCATCCAGGAGGCTGTGCTCGAAGAACCAGAGGCCGTGGCGGATCTCGTCGAGGACGCGAGGGCGCTGCGGCCGGACCTCGTCGGTCTGCCAGAGGACGGTGATCTCCTCGGCGGCGCGGTCGCCGATCTCCTCCCCGGCGTCGAGCCCGGCGAGGAGGCCGCCGAGCCGGGCCTGCGCCTGGAGGATCGTGCGGCGGGTCGCCTCGGTCGGGTGCGCGGTGAGGACGAGCTGGAGGGAGACGTGCTCCGCGGCCGCGACGAGCTGCTCCTCGCCGATCCCGCCCTCGCGCAGGCGGCGGAACGCCTCGGGCAGCGACTCCCGGGGAACGCCGTCCCCGCGCTGCACGTCGCGACGCCGGCGCACGCGGTGCTGCTGCTCGGCCAGGTTGGCGAGCTGGAAGAAGAGCGTGAACGCCCGCAGGATCTTCGTCTGCTGGTCGAGGTCGAGGCCGCCGACGGCGCGCGCCAGCTCGGCCCGCACCGCCGGGTCGCCGGACTCGCGCGCGCGCCGGGAGACGCGCCGGATCTCCTCCTCGCGCGCGAGCAGCTCCTCCCCCTCCTGCTCGACCATGACGCGGCCGAGCAGGTCGCCGAGCAGGCGAACGTCGCGGCGGAGCGGCGCGTCGGGCGTCATGGCGTGAGAGATTACGTGCCGTGAGGACGCTCTTCTCGAACGCGTACGTCGTGACGATGGACGACGCCGGCACCGAAGTCGACGGTGCCTGGATCCTCGTCGACGACGGGTTCGTGGTCGAGGTCGGGGACGGATCGCCGCCGTTCGCGGAGCACTTCGAGAACCTCGGCGGCGCGCTCGTCACGCCCGGCCTCGTCAACACGCACCACCACCTGTACCAGACGCTGACGCGGACGCGGGCGCAGGAGGCCGACCTCTTCACCTGGCTGCGCGCGCTCTACCCGCTCTGGGGTCGCATCGACGCCGAGGCCGAGTACGCGGCCGCGCGCACCGGCCTCGCGGAGCTCGTCCTCGGCGGCTGCACCACGGTGTTCGACCATCACTACGTCTTCCCGCCCGGCCGGCCCGGGCTGGTCGAGGCGGAGATCCAGGCGGCGCGGGAGCTGGGGGTGCGGCTGGTCGCCTCGCGCGGGTCGATGGACGTCGGCGAGTCGCAGGGCGGGCTTCCTCCCGACGACCTCGTCGAGGACATGGACGCCGTGCTCGCCGACACCGAGGGCCTCCACGCCCTCCACGAGGAGGGGCCGGGGGCATGGACGCAGATCGCCGTGGCGCCGTGCTCGCCGTTCTCGGTCTCCAAGCGCCTGATGACGGAGTCGGCGGAGCTGGCGCGCCGGCTCGGCCTGCGGCTGCACACCCACCTGGCGGAGACCGTGGAGGAGGAGGAGTACTGCCAGGGCCTCTTCGGCTGCCGGCCCGTGGAGTACCTCGAGCAGCTCGGGTGGCTCGCCGACGACGTCTGGTGCGCGCACTGCGTCCACCTCTCGGACGAGGACGTGCGGGCCTTCGGGGCCGCCGGGACCGGCGTGGCGCACTGCCCCACCTCCAACCTGCGCCTCGGCGCCGGGGTGGCGCCGGTGCGGGCGATGATCGACGCCGGCGTCCCCGTCGGCCTCGGGGTGGACGGCTCGGCCTCCAACGAGCGGAGCGACCTCTCGGCGGACGTGAAGCAGGCGCTGCTCGTCGCGCGGGGGCGCGGCGGGCCCGAGGCGATGACGGTCCGCGAGGCGCTCTGGCTCGGCACGCGCGGGGGCGCGGCGGTGCTCGGGCGGGGCGACCTCGGCTCGCTCGAGCCCGGGAAGTGCGCCGACTTCGCCGTCTGGCGCACGGACGGCCTCGAGCTCGGCGGCGCGGACGACCCGGTCGCCGGGCTCGTCCTCTCCGGCCCGCACCGCGCGGAGCGCGTCTACGTCGGCGGCGAGCCGGCCGTCCGGGACGGGCAGCTGGCGCGCGCCGACGAGCGCGAGATCGCCGCCGCGCACCGCGTGCAGGCCGCACGCTTCCTGGGCTAGGACCTCCTGCCGTCAGCCGTGCAGGCGGCGGCGGTCCCGGTCGAGCCGAAGAGCGGAAGGAGATGCCCGGGCGCGGGCGCGCCGGTTCTAGGAGGGCGCCGGCTCGCCGTCGGCCGGCTCGGCCTCGGCCGGCTGGGCCTCGAGCGCGTCGACCGCGTCGACCGTCTCGCCCGTCGTCCCGTCCTGCGCCGCCCGCTCCTCGGCGGCAGCCTGCTTTCGCGCTTCCTTCTTCTCCTGCTTGCGCTCGCGCTTCTCCTGCAGCCTCCGCTCGCGCGCGATCTTCGCCATCGTCGTCTGTCGCTTCGAGCTCGAACCCATCCGCAGCTTCCTTCCCTCGACGCCCCCGCGACGCAGCCCGGGCCTACACCGTAGCCGCCCGAGCGGACTGTCAGGCGGCGGCGGGCTCCCGGACCGCGCGGAGAGAGGCGTCCATGATCTCGACGGCGAGGTCGATCTCCTCCTCCGTAACCGTGAGCGGCGGCGCGATCCGGAAGCAGTTCGCGTGCGCCTGCGAGCGGACGATGTTCATGGAGAGGCCGCGCTCGTAGCACTCCCGGGTGACCTCGGCGCCGAGGGCGTCGGCCGGCCGGCGCGTCTCGCGGTCCTCCACGAGCTCGAGCCCGACGAGGAGCCCGCGGCCGCGCACGTCGCCGATCGGCTCGTGCTGGGCCTGGAGCTCGCGGAGCCGCGCGAGCATGTACTCGCCGCGCGCTGCGGCCCGCTCGGCCAGACCCTCCTCGGCGATCACGTCGAGCACGGCGAGCCCCGCCGCGGCCGGGAGCGGGTCGGACACGTGCGAGGTGACGTGGAGGAAGCCCTTCTCGTAGCAGTCCTGCTCGATCCCGGCCGACGTGATCGTGGCGGCCAGGGGCAGCCCGCCGCCGAGCGTCTTCGAGACCGCGACGAAGTCCGGCACGACCCCGTCGCGCTCGAACCCGAACATCGTCCCCAGGCGCCCGAAGCCGGTCTGCGCCTCGTCCATGACGAGCAGCATCCCGCGCTCGTCCAAGAGCTCGCGCACCCGCCGGAAGTAGCCGTCCGGCGGCACGATGATCCCGCCCGCGGACAGCACGGGCTCGGCCACGAGCGCGCACAGGGCACCCACCGACTGCTGGTCGACGAGCTCGAAGCCCACCTCGAGGCACGTGCAGTCGCAGGCGCCGTCGCAGTGGCGCACGGGGCAGCGGTAGGCGTAGGGCGCCGGGATCGCGAACGACCCCGGCAGCACCGGCCCGTAGCCGGCGTGCGCCATGGAGAAGTTCACGGAGGCGATCCCGGAGAGGAGCCCGTGGAAGCTGCGCGTGAGCCCGACGACCTCCCAGCGGCCGGTGTGCATCTTCGCCATCTTGAGCGCGACCTCGTTCGCCTCCGTGCCCGTGTTGAGGAGGAGGACGCGGTCGAGCGGCGCCGGGAAGAGGCCGGCGAGCTTCTCGCCGAGGGCGAGCACCGGCTCCGAGAGCATCCAGGAGTTGAGGTGCGAGACGTCGTCGAGCGCCGAGCGCACCGCGGCGACGATCCGCGGGTGGTTGTGGCCCAGCGTCGAGCAGATCTGGCCCGACGTGAAGTCGAGGATCCGCTTGCCGCTCGCCGTCTCGACCCACGCGCCCTCCGCCCTGGCGATCGGCTCGGGCGCGAAGGAGCCCGCGTAGCGGATGAGGAAGCGCTCGCGCTCGTCCACGGAGCAAGCATACGATGCCGCCGTGGTCTCGATCTCGACCCACGTCCTCGACACCGAGCGCGGCGAGCCGGCCCGCGGGATCAGGGTCGAGCTCCTCCGCGGCGACCTTCTCCTCTCCGTGCGCGAGACGGACGAGGACGGCCGCATCCCCGACCTCGGCGGCGTCGAGCTCCCGCCCGACGTCTACCGGCTCGTCTTCCACCCGCGCTCGCCGTTCTTCCGCGGGATCGAGGTCGAGGTCGAGCTCGAGGACGGCCACTACCACGTCCCCCTCCTCCTCGCCCCCTACTCGTGCGCGATCTACCGCGGCAGCTGACGGTGGACGAGCTCGCCGACCTCTTCCAGGCTCGGAGCCGCTTCGTGGAGAGGCTCGCCGGGGAGGAGGATCCGCTCGGGCGGGCGCGCGCGGTGCTCGCGGAGCTGCCGGAGGAGCAGCGGGTCGAGGCGCTCGCGCACCATCCCCGCATCGGCGCGCCGAGCCTGAGCGGCCGCTCGGCCGCCGAGCAGGGCGACCCGGCGGCCGAGGAACCGGAGGTGCTGGCGGAGCTGGCCGAGCTGAACGCAGCCTACGAGGAGCGCTTCGGCTTCCGCTTCGTCGTCTTCGTCGACCGCCGCCCGCGGGCCCAGATCGTCGGGGTGCTGCGCGAGCGGCTCGAGCGGACGCGGGAGGAGGAGCTCGAGACGGGCTGCGACGAGCTCGTCGCGATCGCGGTGGACCGGTGGCGGAGCTCCTGAGAATCGGGTACGGGAAGCAGGCCGTGTCCGTCTACCGGACGGACGGCGTCAGCTCGCTCTTCACGGCCGAGATCGGCATGACGCTGCGCGGCGAGGTCTTCGGGCCCTCGTACACGGAGGGGGACAACACCCTCGTCGTCGCCACCGACTCGATGAAGAACTTCATCCACATCGCGGCGCTCGAGTACGCCGAGGAGTCGCTCGAGGGGTTCCTGGAGCTGCTCGCGCGCCGCCTGCTGGACACCTACGGCCACGTCGAGCGGGTCGAGCTGACGGCGCGCGCGGTGCCGTTCGCCCGGCGCGGCGAGCAGGCGTTCCAGGCCATCGGAGGCGACCGGGCGGTCGCCGAGCTCGCTCTGGGCCGCGACGGGACGCTGGAGCACCGCTCCGGCCGCGAGGGCCTCTGGCTGATGAAGCTGACGGGCAGCTCCTTCGAAGGCTTCGTCAGGGACGAGTACACGACGCTCGCCGACTCGCGCGACCGGCCGCTCTACATCCACCTCGACGTCCACTGGCGGAACGCCGACTTCGCGGCGCGCGCCGACGGCGAGGGTGTCCGGGACGTCGTGACGGCGACGTTCGCCGAGTTCGACTCGGCCTCGATCCAGGAGCTCGTCCACGAGATGGGCGTCCGGGCGCTGGCCGCGTTCCCCGAGCTGGCGGAGATCTCCTTCGTCGGCGAGAACCGGCTCTGGGACACGGCGCAGGTGTACGGGCCCGACCAGCGCGTGCGGGTGTACACGGACCCGCGCCCGCCGTACGGGCAGATCGAGCTGACGCTCGGGCGATGATCGTCCCGGGTCGCTACAACGGCCCCGCCGACTCGGCGAACGGCGGCTACGCATGCGGGCTCGTCGCCGGGCTCCTCGCCGGCCCGGCCGAGGTGACGCTCCGCCTGCCGCCGCCGCTCGACCGCGAGCTCGAGGTCGTCCGGGACGACGGCCACGTCGAGGTTCGCGACGGCGAGGCGCTCGTCGCCGAGGCCGAGCGCGTCGAGCTGGACGTCGACGTGCCCGCGCCGGTCGCCGTCGAGGAGGCTGCCGAGGCCTCGACGCGCTACGCCGGCTTCCTCCACCACGCCTACAACACGTGCTTCGTCTGCGGGCCCAACCGCGCGGACGGGCTGCGGGTCTACGCAGGGCCGGTCGCGGGCCGGCCCGGCGTCGTCGCCTCGCCCTGGACGCCGCCGGAGGACGTCCGGCCCGAGCTGGTCTGGGCCGCCCTCGACTGCCCGAGCGGCTGGGCGGTGGACGACTTCCAGCGCGAGGGCGTCCTCCTCGGCCGCATGGCCGCCGGAATCGACCGCCTGCCCGAGCCCGGCGAGCCGCACGTGGCCGTCGGCTGGCGGATCGGCGAGGACGGCCGCAAGCGCTACGCGGGCTCGGCGCTCCTCACCGCGGACGGCGAGATCCTCGCGCGCGCCCGCTCGACCTGGATCGTTCCGTCGTCGTGATCGCGCGCATCTGGAGAGGCTGGACGAGCCGCGAAAACGCGGAGGCCTACGCCCGCTACATGGTCGAGGTCGCCGCCCCGGACTCCCTCGGCACGCCCGGGAACCGCGGCTTCTCCGTCCTCCACCGCCCGGACGGCGACCGCGAGGAGTTCCTCACCATCTCGCTCTGGGAGTCGCTGGACGTCATCCGCGCGTTCGCCGGCGACGACATCGAGGAGGCGGTCTTCTACCCGGAGGACGAGCGCTACCTCGTCGAGGCGGAGCTCACGGTCTCCCATTTCACCTATCTCCCTACGGGAACAGATCCCGCTCCGGCGGCATGACGAGCTCCCTGGCGCTCCCCTCGCCGGGCGGGACGGCGTAGCCGCGGATCAGGGCGGCGGGCACGCCGCTCGCCTTGCCCATGACGAGCTCGGCGGCCCCGGCCAGCTCGTCGGCGACCGCGATCACGGTCGCCT
Source organism: Gaiellaceae bacterium (assembly GCA_035620475.1). Lineage (GTDB taxonomy): Bacteria > Actinomycetota > Thermoleophilia > Gaiellales > Gaiellaceae > JAIBJN01. Next base: position 11,362 of record DASPGT010000082.1, read on the forward strand.
CCAGCGGCCGGCCGCGGGCGTCGCGCTGGCCGCGCAGGTCGAGGAGCGGGCTCATGCCGGCGACGCCGACGGCGACGTCCGTCGTCCCCTGCCGCCAGGCCCTGCCGAAGGAGTCCGTGACGATCACCGCGGGCGCAGCGCCGAAGCGCGCGGCGAGGGCCTCCAGCAGGTCGCGTGCCGAGGCGTCCGGGTCGCGCGGGAGCAGGATCACCCAGTCGTCCCCGGGGGTGTTCGAGCGGTCGACGCCCGCGCTCGCGCAGACGAAGCCGTGCTCGGTCTCCGCGATGACGAAGTCGCCGCGCCGGCGGCGCACGGCGCGGGCCTCCCGCAGGATCACGGCGACGTGGTCGCCGGTCTGCTCCAAGCGGCCCTCCGCCTTGGAGACGACCTTCTGCGAGACCACGACGACGTCGCCGGCCAGGAGGCCGCCCGCCCGCTCGACCGCGTCGCCGACGAGAGCGCCGAGGTCGTCCCCGGGCCGTACCTCCGGGATCCCCGTCAGGGGGACGACCTGGAGGGTCACTCCGGGAGCCCGGTGACCCGGACGCCGGCGTTCGTCTTGTAGCGGCGGTTCACGTTCAGGAGCACGGCGGTGAGCGTCTCCAGCCAGCGCGCGACCTCGAGCCGGCCGCAGTCGACGGCGCGGCCCTGGACGAGCCGCCCGGCCAGGCCCGCCACGACCTCCTTCGCCTCCTCGTCGTCGCCGGCGAGAAGGACGTCCTCGTCCAGCGCCAGGTCGGGATCGGCGAGCGCCCGGGCGCTGACCGTGTGGAAGCCGGCGACGACGCGGGCCTCCGGCGCGGCGACCGCCGTGACCTCGGCGAGGGAGAGCTCACCGGGCTCGGCGCCCGGCTGCCCTTCGCGGAAGGCGATCGGCGCCGCGACGCTGACGACGATGCGGCCGGCCAGCGCGTCGCGGAGGTCCCGCGACATCTCGGCGACGCCGCCGGGCGGGACGGAGAGGAAGACGACGTCCGAGCGCCGGCAGGCCTCCTCGTTCGAGAGGAACTCGCCGCGGGGCGTGCGCGAGCCGATGCAGACCTCCTCGCCGAGACGGCGCAGCCGCTCCGCCAGCCCCTGGCCGAAGTCCCCGCTCCCGCCGACGATCCCGATCACCGGACTGCCTCCAGCACGGCCCTCCCCACGTCCTCCCTCGCGTCGGGCGCAACCATAACGATCGGCGCGACCAGGGCTCCCGGAAGCTCGCCCTCATCGGCGGGGTCGACGACGACGTCGGTGGCGACTCCCTCGTAGAGCGCCGCGATTCCCCGCACTCCGGGCTCGTGGCCCAGGGAGGCCATCATCGCCGCGAGCGGGCCGCGCAGCGCCCGGCCGCTGACGAGCGGCGACACCGCGACGACGCGCTTCCCGGCGAGCGCCTCCCGGATCCCGGGCACGGCGAGGATCGGCCCGATGGAGACGAACGGGTTGGACGGGGCGAGGAAGACGACCTCGGCGCCGGCGACCGCCTCGACGACGCCGGGGGCCGGCCGCGCGGCCTCCCCGCCCGCGTAGCGGACGGCCGTCACCTCGTCGGCGTGCCGGCGGGCCACGAACCAGGTCTGGAAGTCGAGCTCGCCGATCGGCGTCGTCAGATGCGTGCGCACGGGGTCGTCGGAGGCCGGCAGCAGGAGCACGCCGACGCGAAGGGCCGCGGTCAGGGCCCGGGTGGCTCCGGAGAGCGGCACGCCCTCGCGAAGCATCCGCGAGCGGACGAGGTGGAGCCCGATGTCGCGGTCGCCGAGCGTGAACCAGGTCTCCCCGCCCAGCCGGCCGGCGGCGTGGAGCGCGTTCGTCGTCTCGTCCCGGACGCCCCAGCCGCGCTCCTCGTCGAGCAGGCCGGCGAGCGTGTAGAGGACGGTGTCGAGGTCCGGGGAGACGTGGAGGCCGAGGATCTCGACGTCATCGCCGACGTTCACGATCGCCGTCACCTGCTCCGGGCCGGCCGCGCGCGCGAGGGCGTCGACGAAGCGCGAGCCCCCCAGGCCGCCGCAGAGAACCGCATAGGGCCTCTGTATGCTCACCGCGTGCTCGCGATCGTGCCTGTCAAGGGCCTCGACGGCGCGAAGTCACGGCTCGCGCCGCGCCTCTCGGGGGCCGAGCGCGCGAGGCTCGTCCTCGACATGCTCGACCGGGTGCTCGGCGCGTGCGCGGCGGCGGAGTCCATCGGCGGAACGCTACTCGTCACGCCAGACTCCGGCCTGGCGCGCGACGGCGTCGAGGTGCTCGAGGACGCGGGCACGGGCCACGCGGACGCGCTCGCGCTCGCCCTGGCCGACCCCCGGGCGGCGGGCGGAGCGCTCGTCGTCATGGGCGACTGCCCGCTCGTCACCGCCGAGTCGCTCGACGCGCTCGCCCGGGCGGCCCGGCCGCTCGCGCTCGCGCCGGCACGCGACGGCGGGGTGAATGCGCTGGCGCTCACGGCCGTGAACGGCTTCCGGCCCCGCTTCGGCGTGCCCGTGGCCGTGACGGTGGCGGAGGCCCGCGCGGCCGGGCTCGAGCCCGTGGTCGTGGACGACCCCTCGCTCGCGCTCGACGTCGACCGGCCCGAGGACTACGAGCTCCTGCTCGCGTCGGCATGAACGGCGTCGTCACCTACTCCCCGAAGGTCTTCATCCCGCTGACGAAGCTCTGCCGCGACGTCTGCCACTACTGCACGTTCGCACAGCCCCCGCGCCGCGGCGAGCGCGCGTACATGACGGCGGACGAGGTGCTCGCCGTCGCGCGGGCCGGCGCCGAGGCGGGCTGCCACGAGGCGCTCTTCACGCTCGGCGACAAGCCGGAGCGCCGCTACCGCGCCGCGCGGGAGGAGCTGGCCGGGCTCGGCTGCGAGACGACGATCGAGTACCTGGCGCGCATGGCCGAGCTCGTCCTCTCCGAGGCCGGGCTCCTCCCCCACCTCAACCCGGGCGTGATGACGCGGGCGGACCTCGAGCTCCTGCGGCCGGTGTCCGCCTCGATGGGGCTGATGCTGGAGTCCACGTCGCTCCGGCTGATGGAGAAGGGGATGCCGCACCACGGCTCCCCCGACAAGCTGCCCGAGGCGCGGCTGGAGACGATCCGGCTCGCGGGCGAGCTGGCCGTGCCGTTCACGACCGGGATCCTGATCGGGATCGGGGAGACGCGGGAGGAGCGGGTGGAGGCGCTGGGGGAGATCGCGGCGCTGCACTCCCGGTACGGGCACGTCCAGGAGGTGATCGTCCAGAATTTCCGTGCCAAGCCGGGGACGAGGATGGCCGGGCACGCGGAGCCGACGCTCGACGAGCTGATCTGGACGGCGCGCGCGGCGCGCGAGCTCCTGCCGGCGGACGTGCACCTCCAGGTGCCGCCGAACCTCTCCTACGACGACTTCCCGCTCCTGCTCGCGTCCGGGATCGACGACTGGGGCGGCGTCTCGCCGGTGACGATCGACCACGTCAACCCGGAGGCGCCCTGGCCGGAGATCGAGCGGCTGCGCGCCGCGACGGAGGCGCACGGCTTCGAGCTGGCGCCCCGGCTCCCCATCTACCCCGAGCTCGCCGCCGACCTGGAGCGCTGGGCGGATCCGCGCGTGGCGGCCGAGATCCTGCGCCACGCGGACGCCTCCGGGCTCGCGCGGGAGGAGCGCTGGGCCGCCGGGGCTCCGGGCAGTGCGCCTTCGCTGCGGGCTTCGGGCGGGCGCGCAGTGTCGGGGCCGGTCGCCTCGGCTCTGGCGCAGGTCGGGGCGGGCGCCGAGCTGGACGAGGACGCCGCCACTGCCCTCTTCGAGGCGCGCGGCGCCGACCTGGGCGCGGTGCTGGCCGCCGCCGACGAGCTCCGCCGCGAGGTCTGCGGCGACGAGGTCAGCTACGTCGTCACGCGGAACGTCAACTACACGAACGTCTGCTACTTCCGCTGCGGGTTCTGCGCCTTCTCCAAGGGGAAGCTGGCGGCGAACCTGCGCGGGGCGCCCTACGTCGTGCCGGTGGAGGAGATCGTGCGGCGCGCGCGCGAGGCCTGGGACCGCGGCGCCGTCGAGCTCTGCCTCCAGGGCGGCATCCACCCGGGGTTCACCGGGGAGACGTACCTGGAGATCTGCGCGGCCGTGAAGAAGGCGCTCCCCGACCTGCACGTCCATGCCTTCTCAGCGCTCGAGGTCTGGCAGGGGGCGGCCACGCTCGGGCTCCCGCTGGACGACTACCTGGAGCGCCTGCGCGACGTCGGCCTCGCCTCGCTGCCGGGGACGGCGGCCGAGATCCTCGACGACGAGGTGCGCCGCACGCTCTGCCCGGACAAGGTCACCACCGGCCAGTGGCTCGAGGTGCACGACGCCGCCCACCGGGCCGGGCTCCGCTCGACAACGACGATCATGTACGGCTCCGTCGAGGGCCCGCGCTCGTGGGCGCGGCACCTCCTCGAGCTGCGCGAGCAGCAGAAGCGGACGGGCGGCTTCACCGAGTTCGTGCCGCTTCCCTTCGTCCACATGGAGGCGCCCATCTACCTCAAGGGCCGCGCGCGGCCGGGGCCGACGTACCGCGAGGCCGTGCTGATGCACGCCGTCGGGCGGCTCGCGCTGCACCCGTGGATCACGAACGTCCAGGCCTCCTGGGTGAAGCTCGGCGTCGAGGGAGCGCAGGCGGCGCTCAGGGCCGGCGCGAACGACCTGGGCGGGACGCTGATGAACGAGTCCATCTCCCGCGCGGCCGGCGCCGCCCACGGCCAGGAGATGCCGCCGGAGCGGATGGAGGACGCGATCAGGGCCATCGGCCGGACACCGCGCCAGCGCACGACCCTGTACGGCACGCCGCCGGCGGGGCGCTCGGCGCGGTCGTACGGGGCCCCGCCGCTCGCGGAGCCGCTGAACCCGAGCGTGAACGACGCCGGCCTCGAGCGCCCCAAGCACCTGGTGCGCCCGGGCCTGGCCGCGACCGGCTAGCCCTGGACGGCCAGATAGCCGTCCCGGTAGGCGACCGCGACGGCCTGGGCCCGGCTGTGGACCTGGAGCTTGTGGAGGATGTGGTCGATGTGCGCGGCCACCGTCTTCGGGCTTATGACCAGGTCCTCCGCGATCTCTCCCTGAGAGGCGCCGCGGGCGAGCAGCTCGAGGACCTCCTGCTCTCGCGCGGTCAGGTCGGACCTCAGCGGCGCCGTGGCGGCGCTCGGCGCGGGAGAGATGGGCACGCGCCGGAGCAGCGCCAGGATGCTGGCAAGGAGCTCGTCGGCCGCGAACGGCTTCACGAGGTAGTGGTCGGCCCCGATGACGAGGCCCGTGGCGCGATCGAGCGACCCGTTTCGGCTCTCCGAGACGAGCACGATTCCCATCGCCGGACGGGCGGCGCGGAGCCGCCGGCAGACCTCGTAGCCCGAGATCCCCGGGAGCTCCACGGCGAGGACCGCAACGTCGGGCGCGTCGGCGCGGGCGGCACAGAGGGCCTCCTCGCCGTTGTCCACCGCGAACGCCTCGTAGCCCGCGTCGTCGATGAGCGAAACCAGGAATGCGCAGAATTGCGCATCCGCCTCCACCACGAGGATCCTGCCGCCGCATGCCGCCATCTCCCGGTCTCGAAGTGTGATCGATTGCGCGGTCGGATACAAGAGGCAAGGCCGGTCGAACGTCCTCCTGCCACGGCATCCGCCCTAGAGCGTCGACCGTAGGCGAAGCGGGCGATTGCCGTCTAGGACGGCGCTGTGCCTCGTCATACCGTTGGCTTCCGACACAAGCGAAGCCGGAGGAGGAACGCATGACCAGATCCGTGGGCCAGGCGCTGCGGCGCCTCGCGCTCGTGACCGCCCTCGTCGCAGGGGTTGCGGCCATCACTGCCGGTGCGGCATCGGCAGGGCCCGTGCTCGTTCTCGGGCCGACGGTGACAGGCGGGATGGCGAGCGACGAGGCCCTCGCAGCCATTGCGGCCGGTCACACGGTCGAGATCGCCGACAACACCCAGTGGGCGGCGAAGACCGCCGCCGAGTTCGACGCCTATGACGCGCTGATCATGGGCGACCCGACGTGCGCCGGCGCGGGCGGCTCGGCACCGAACATCGCCGCCGCGGAGGCCAACCGCACCACGTGGAGCCCGCTGATCGACGGCAACATCGTCATCATCGGCACCGACGAGGTGTTCCACCGCTCCCAGGGCGGGCTGCAGCTCACGAACTCGGCCGTCGCGTTCGCCGGAGCGGCTGCCGGCAAGACCGGGCTGATGATCTCCCTGTCCTGCTACTACCACGACTTGTCGGGCGTGACGCACTCGATCCCGGTGCTCGACCAGTTCGGGACGTTCACGAGCGTCGGGGTCGACTGCTACAACGACGCGCACATCGTCGCGACGCATCCCGCGCTGGGGGCCCTGACCGACGCGAACCTGTCCAACTGGTCCTGCTCCGTGCACAACGCGTTCGCGGCGTTCCCGAGCAGCTTCCTGACGCTCGCGATCGCAGAGAACATCAGCGGCCCGTACACGCAGACCTATCCGGACGGGACCTTCGGCGTGCCCTACATCCTGGCGCGCGGCGAAGGGCTCGTGCCCATCGGCGGCGGCTGCGGCGAAGTCCGTGGCGACGGCCGGCTCTCCACCAACCCCGAGTTCCGCTTCGTCTTCTACAACGTCAAGCAGGAGGAGGGCAAGGCGCCGACCGGCGAGATCTCCTTCACCGACCTGAAGAACAGGCGGAGCAAGGTCAAGTTCGTCTCCACGTCGATCGACACCCTGGCCATCTCCGGCGCCACGGCGACCCTCATGGGGAGCGGCCTCGTCAACGGCGCTCCCGTGACCTACAAGGTCGTCGGGACCGACGGCTCGCCCGACACGTTCGCGGTCGAACTCTCGAACGGCTACACCGCGTCCGGCAACGTGACGTCGGGGCGGGGTGTGAACATCAAGCCCTGCGACCCGACGGCGCCTGCGCCGAAGCTGATCAGCCTCCGCGGTCGCTAGAGCACGCGCGAGAGGCATCCGGGCTGTGGAGGCCCCGCCCCGGCGGGGCCTCCACCTTGCCGCGGCGGAGTCAGCGGAGCCCGGCGTCCTCCCACCCGCGGGCGCCCACGACCTTGTGTTCCACGGCCCGGGTCGGAAACCGCCCGGTGAACAGGTCCGCCAGGAGCACGTCCAGAAGCTCCGCGTTCTCCCGCTTCCGCCGCCGCTCGGCGATCACGATGCGCCGGACCGTGGAGTAGCTCGGCCGCGGTATCCCGAGCCGAGCCGCCACCGGCCGGAGCAGGCGCCACGCCTCCGCGTACGGCATCCCGAAGGCGTCGAGGACGCGGAGCGCGAGGGCGAACTCCGGGTGCACCGGCGGGTGGAAGGCCACCCCGTCAGGGTCGCGCGGAAAGGCTCGTGCGTGTGGAACACAAGCGTTGGAAGACAGTGCCGATCCGGGGCGCCCGGACGGTCAGATGCTCGAATGCAAGATCTGACCCCAGGACGTGGCCGGAGGGGACAGGTGCGTCAGTACCACTTGCCGCGGGCGAAGCCGCCGAAGGCGAGCAGGCCCACGAGCGCGACGATCAGGCCGATCCAGAGGCTCCAGACGACCATGAGGACGATCCCCACGATGACGATGATCCCGCCGACCGAGATGCCGAACATTCCGCCTCCTCCGTCAGGCGGCCGCGCCCGCGGCCGCGGTGAGCTGCTCGCCGAACCTCGCGCGCTTGACGAAGCGGCCGTCGCCGGGCTGGCCGACGAGCTCGCCGCCCTCGACGATGACCTTTCCGCGGACGAGCACGACCTCCGGGGCCCCGGTGACCTCGGTGCCCTCGTAGAGGTTGTAGTCCACCCGGGAGTGGCCGCGCTCGGCGGAGAGCGTCACGCGCTTGTCGGGGTCGAAGACGACGATGTCCGCGTCGGAGCCGACCGCGACCGTCCCCTTGCGCGGGTAGAGGCCGAAGTACTTGGCCGGGTTGGTCGCCAGCAGCTCGACCATGCGGTTCAGGGAGATCCGCCCGCCGCGCACGCCGAACTCGTGGATCATCATCAGCCGGTCCTCGATCCCCGGCCCGCCGTTGGGGATCTTCGAGAAGTCGTCGCGTCCGAGCGACTTCTGGTCGGCCCAGCGGAACGGACAGTGGTCGGTCGAGATCACCGAGAGGATGTCCGTCGAGACCGCGTGCCAGAGGTGCTCCTGGTTCTCCTTCGCCCGCGGGGGCGGCGTGTAGACGTACTTCGCGCCCTCGAAGTCGGGCCGCTCGAGGAAGGTCTCGTCCACGAAGAAGTACTGCGTGCACGTCTCGCCGTGCGAAGCCCAGCCGAGCTCCTTCGCGCGCGCGATCGGGTCGATCGACTCCTTGCAGGAGACGTGGACGACGTAGAGGTTGCAGCCGGCCACGTGCGCGAGCTGGACGGCGCGGTTGGTCGCCTCGCCCTCGGTCTCGGGCGGGCGCGTCCTCGCGTGCCAGATGGGGTCGGTCTTGCCCTCGGCGAGCGCCTGCTTGACGAGCACGTCGATGGAGTCGCCGTGCTCGGCGTGCACCATCACGAGCGCGCCCGTGTCGGCGGCGGTCTGCATGACGCGGAAGAGCGTCTCGTCGTCGACCATGATCGCGCCCTTGTAGGCCATGAAGAGCTTGTAGCTCGTGACGCCCTCATCGGGCATGCGGGCGAGCTCCTCGAGCGTCCCGCCCTCGTGGAGGTCGGTGACGGCGAGGTGGAAGCCGACGTCGATCACCGGCTTCGCCGACTCGATCTTCCCGTGCCAGGTCTCGAGCGCCTCGGCGAAGGTCTGGCCCTTGCCCTGAATGCAGAAGTCGACGTGGCAGGTCGTCCCGCCGAACGCGGCCGAGACGGTGCCGGAGGTGAAGTCGTCGCAGGAGGTCGTGCCCCCGAAGGGCATGTCGAGGTGCGTGTGCGGGTCGATGCAGCCCGGCAGGATCATCTTCCCGGTCGCGTCGATCACCTTGTCGGCCGGGACGTCGAGCGACTCCCCGATCAGCGTCACCGACTCGTCCTCGACGAAGACGTCCGCGACGTAGTCGTCGGCCGCAGTGACGACCCTTCCGCCCTTGATCAGAACCGACATGAGCGCACCTCCTCGAAACGCGTTGCCACGGCAAGTATCGCTCACACGAACTCGGCACGGAGCAGCCTGAGGCCGACAGGGCCCTGCACGACGAACGGGTGCCAGCCGCCGTTCGGGATCTCCACGCGGATCGTCTCGCGGCCGTCGACGACGACGGGCTCGACGGCGCGGGCGTCCGCGTAGACGCTGACCACGGTCGGTGCCGCCGACTCCAGCTCGAGCTCGGCCGTGCCGGACCCGTGGAGCCAGAGCGCGCCCTCCTGGAGCGTCAGCTCGCCGTCCGCCCAGGCGTCGCAGAGGAACGGCTCGCCGCGGTCGGGCTCGGGCGCGGGCGGCGCGAGGTCGGCGCCTTCCCCCCAGAGGAACACCGGCTCCTCGCCGGCCGCCACCCCGAGCCCGCTCCGGCGCAGCCCCTCCCACCCGAACCACGCGCCCGGCGTTCTCGACTGCTCGTAGAGGCCGCCGTGCCAGACGAAGAAGCGGATGCCGAGGCGCTCGAGCTCGGCGCGGTCGTCCTGCAGCCAGGCGCCGCACTCGAGCCGGTTGTAGCGCTCGGTGAACGCGAAGGCCTCCTCCGGCGCCAGCGCGTAGCCGGTCGGCCGCTCCCGCGGCGCCTGCAGGGTGTAGTACTGGTACACGCTCCCGAACTGCCCGGTGCCGCGTTGGAAGACCGGCAGCTCGAGGACGCGCCCCGGCCCCGACCCGGCGAGCGCGGCGTAGGCGGCGTTCCCGGGATCCGCCTCGCTCCCGCGGAGCGGGAAGACGAGCAGGTCGGCGGCGACGAGCGCGAGCAGGGCCCCGGCGACCGCCGCGCGCCGCCTCCCCTGGAAGCGCGCGACCGCAGCCGCGGCAGCGACCGCGGCGAGCGCTGCCAGCGCCAGGTTTGCCAGCGGCAGGAAGCGCCCGGGGACGCGCGGGTAGCGCAGCGGCGGGAAGACGTCGCGGAGGGTCTCGTAGAGCGGCAGGTTCGTGCCGAGCGCGAGGAGCGCCGGCAGGAGCGCCGCCAGGCCGAGCAGGAGCGCCAGCCCCCAGCGCCGGCGGCGTGCGAGCAGGACGAGCCCGGCGATCGCCAGCGCCGGCAGGAGCCAGCCGAGGTAGACGAAGCGCTCCGGGCCCGCCAGCTGCCAGCGGCTGAGAAGGTCGAGCGGGCTCGCCGAGTAGTAGGCGACCTCGGCCAGCGTCCTCCCCTCCTCCTCGGTCGTGCCCTCGATGACGACCGCCTCGGCGACGAGCCCGGCGGCGGCGGCCGCGAGCGTTCCGCCCCAGGCCCAGAAGGCGGCCGGCCGGGCGAAGCGCACCGCGGCGTAGACGGCGACGAAGGGCAGCACGCCGAGCGCGAGGTGAAGCTGCCCGGAGAGCGGCACCGAGACGACCGCCGCCGCCGAGAGCCCGCCCCAGAGATGCGCAGCGCGCCCGGACGCCCGGCGCGAGCGCTCGAACGCCCAGAGCGCGAGCGGGACGAGCACCGCGATCCAGCCGAGCAGGTGCCCGCCGCTCTGGAAGAGCCGGTACGGCGCAAGCTCGAAGGCGAGCCCGCCGAGGGCGGCGGCCGCGACCGGAAGCTGCAGCTCCCGCAGCCAGAGGTAGGCGAAGAGGCCCGCCGCGAACGTCGCAAGCAGCAGGAGCAGGTTCCAGGCGACCACCGGCCCGACGAGCGCGTCGAGCGGCCAGAACGGGAGCCCGTACGGCCAGCCGCCGAGCACGGTCTGCGGCTCGACGAGCGGCTGGAAGCTGTACGGGTCGACCCAGGGCGCCGCGCCGCGCTCGAGCTGGTGGCCGACCAGCCAGAACCGGTACGTCGTCTGCAGGTGGTCGCCGGAGGCGGCCTCGCCGTGGCCCGGCGCGCCCTCCGCCATGAACTCCGAGCGGAAGCCGCCCACCGCCGGGATCGCCGCCACGGCGGCCGCGACGGCGAAGAGCGCCACCACCCCCCAGCGCGCCCTGCCGGTCGTCATGCTGACGGACTATGCCGAACGCGGGAGAGGGCGAGCCCGGCGAGGGGCGGCGCGCGACCGTCCTGGTCGCGGCCGGGGCGGCGGCCCTGGCCGCGGCGGCGGCGCTTCCCGGCGCGATCGACCTCCCGCTCTGGCAGGACGAGGTCGCCTCGGCGCGCGTCCTGCTCGAGGGAACGCCGGCCGGCGTGGTCGAGCACGTCGCCCGCACGGAGTCGACCCCGCCGGGCTGGTACCTGCTCGCGTGGGTGCTGCGGGAGGCCGGGGTGCCGGTCGAGGCGCTCCGCTTCCTCTCCGTCGCGCTCGCCGCAGCGCTCGCCGGGCTCACGGTCGTCTACGCCCGCGGGTTCCTGCCGCTCTGGCCGGCCGGCGTCGCGGGCGCCCTCACCGCGCTCGCCTGGCAGACGGTGGTGCACGGCAGCGAGGTGCGCGCCTACGCGCTCCTCGCGCTCCTCACCCTCGTCTTCGCGCTGCTCCTCGAGCGGGCGGCCGCGCGGCCCTCGCCCGGCCGGCTCGTCGCGGTCGCGGCCTGCGCCGCGGCGGGCGCCTACACGCACTACTTCTTCCTCCTGGCGGCCCTCGCGGCGCTCGTCTGGCTCGCCGTCGAGCGGGAACTCCGCGGCGCGGCCGTACGCGTCGGCGCGGCGGTCCTCCTCGGCAGCGCGACGCTCCTCGCCTGGCTCCCCGGGCTCCTCGACCAGGTCGGAGCCGAGCGCTTCGGCTGGATCGACGCGTTCGACCCGGTGAAGTTCGCGGCGCTCCCGTCGGCGCTCTTCTGGGACCCGGGGACGATGTACGCCGAGCTCGGCACCGACCCGGGAACGGGCGAGGCGGTCGCACGGGCGGCGATCCTGGCGCTCGTCCTCGGCGGGTGCTGGGTGCTCGCGCGGCTCGGGCCCTCGGCGCGCCTCTGCGCGCTGCTCGTGGTCGTTCCGATCGGCGTCTCCGGCGTCGCCTGGCTCGCCGGCCTGCGCATCGTCACCGGCCGGAACCTGATCGGCGTGACGGCGTTCGCGGCGGTCGCGCTCGCGGCCGTCCTCCTCCCCCTCCCTCGCCGGGCCGCCGTCGCAGCGGCGGTCGCGGGGGTCGCGCTCGCAGTCGTCTCCTACGTGCGGAGCCCGATGGACACCCGGGTCGACTTCGACCGCGTCGCCGACGCGCTCGTGGAGGCAGGCTGGACGCCGGGCGAGCCGATCCTCGTTGTCGGCTCGCTGCCCGACTTCCGCTCGCCGCTCGAGTGGTACCTGCCCGGCGACGTCACGCTGCCCCGGGCGAAGCCGGTGGGCACCTGCGGCGACCTCTGGGTGGTCACCGACGTGCCTGCCGGGCGGACGCTGCTCGACCTCGCGCAGCCGGCCGGCCGCGAGGAGGTCGGGACGGTCGAGGTCGCGCGCGTCGCCTGGAACGGGACGCTGGCCGCCGAGGCCGAGGCGGCGGAGGGCGGCTACCTGGACTCAGCGGAGGGCGCCGGGTGCCTCGCACCGCTCGAGGCTCGTGTCCCCTAGTAAGGCCTGACAGGCGGTGCGAAGGCTTCGCTCGACGTAGAAGCGGAGCTCCTGGTAGCGGTCGACGTCGACGGTCTCGAGAACGCCGTTCAGTACCGCTACAGCCGGGACGAGCGCGCCGTCCGGCTCGGCGAACGGCCCTTCGGCGCGGACGAGCAGCCAGCCGGGCGAGGCACGCACCTCGAACCCCTCGCCGAGCGCGGCCTCGAGGCCCTCGGCGTCCACCGCCGCCTCGCCGGTCGGCACGGCGACGACGATCGCCCCCGCCCCGTCGAGCCGGTCGACCGCGCTCTCGAGCAGCGTCGTCTGCGAGTACGGGAGCGTCACCGCCTCCCCGGTCGCGGGCAGGCCGGCCAGGAAGACGGCCGAGAACGGGAACAGCAGGTCGCCTTCCTCGACGGACTCGCGCAGCCAGTCGGCGGGCGGCGTCACCTGCGCCCGGGCGCCCGTCGGCACCGCGGTCGGCCCGCCGCCGAGGACGACGTTGTCGCGGTCGCGGGGATCCTCCATGCCGCCGAGCGGCGAGAGCACGGCGAGGGCGCCGACCGCCGCCACGATCGCGACCGTCGCCGCGGGCGGAAGGCCGCGCGTCAGCCGGGCGACGCCGGCACCGACGGCCGCCGCCCAGAGCGGGAGCGCGAAGATCAGGTGCCGCGGCGACAGCCCCATCACGCTCCCCGTGCGCAGGAGCATGAAGAGGAGCGGCGGCACGAGGAGCACGGCGAGCCCGAAGACGGCGAACGCCGTCCGCGTGCGGAGCAGCACGGCGGTGCCGGCGAGCCCGACGACGAGGAAGACCGCGAACGTCCACCCGCCGCCGCCCGCGAACGACTCGAGCGCCCGCCAGAGCTGCGCCCAGGCGTCCCCGGGGTCCGCGAGGGACTCCTCGCCCTCGACCCCGACGGTGAACCGGTCGGCCAGGCGCAGGTCGGCGACGGCGAACGGGAGGAGCAGGACGCCGACGGCGAGAACCGGCAGCGCCGGCCGGAGCGGCCGGCCGCGCCAGATCGCGAGCGCGACGGCGGCCTCCACGGCGACCACGATCGCCCCGTACGGATGGACGGCCGGCAGCAGCACCGCGGCAAGCGCGGCAACGAACGCCGCCCGGGCGGTCCTGAGCTCGAGCGCGCGGGCGAAGAGGTCGGCCGAGAGCGCGCTCACGAACGCGAGGAGCGCGTACATCCGCCCGATCGTCCCGTAGAGCGCGAGCGCGGTGGAGGCGGCCGCCACGAGCGCCGCGGTCGCTCCCGCCACGGGCCCGGCCAAGCGGCGCCCCAGGTCGTAGCAGAGCGGGATCGTGGCGACGGCGAAGACGACGGAGAGCCAGCGCAGCGCCTCCGGCGAGGAGTCGAGCGCAAGCGCGACGTGGGCGAGGACGAAGTGGAGCGGCGCCCCGCCGCGGTCCCAGAGCACCGTCGCCAGGAGCTCCCCGAGCGGCCGCGCCCCGACGAGGCCGGCGACCGCCTCGTCCTCGAAGAGCGGCTGGCCGCGGACGTCGGGGACGAGCCGCCAGAGGAGGACGGCGGTGGCGGCTCCCAGCGCGCAGGCGACCGCGAGCCCGGGGAGCGCGTCAGCCCGCGACCGGAGCGAAGCCCCCGGCCCGGTAGACCTGGCCGGGGAGCTCCCGTCCGATGACGCCTTCGAGCCAGGCGGAGACGCCGATGAGCGCGTCGAGGTCGACACCCGTGTCCACCCCCTCTCCATGCAGGAGGTAGACGAGGTCCTCCGTGGCGACGTTGCCCGTGGCCCGGGGCGCGAAGGGGCAGCCGCCGAGCCCGCCGACCGAGGACTCGAACACCGTCGCCCCCGCCTCGAGCGCGGCGTAGGCCGCGGCGAAGCCGGTGTTGCGCGTGTTGTGGAGGTGGACTCCGACTCGCCGAGTCCGCTTCGCAGCCTCGGCGACAAGTGCCTTCACCCGGCGGGGCACCGCCACGCCGATCGTGTCCGCGAGGACGACCTCGGCGGCACCGAGCTCGGTTGCCGCGACCGCGATCTCGAGCACGCGGCCGGGGTCGACGGCGCCCTCGAAGGGGCAGCCGAACGCGACGCTGATCGAGACGCTGACCGGCCGGGCGGTCTCGATCGCCGCCAGCGTCGCGAGCGCCTCGTCCGGCGTCGCGTTCTGGTTCTCGCGGCCGAAGCTCTCCGTCGCGGCCAGGTTGAAGTGAAGCTCGTCGAGCTCCGTCGCGGCGAACCGCTCGGCCCCCTTCGCGTTCAGGACGAGCCCGGAGTAGACGACGCCCTCGCGCCGCTCGATCGCGGCGACGACCTCCTCGGCGCCGGCCATCTGCGGGACGAGCCCCGGATGGACGAAGCTGACCGCCTCGATCGCGGGAAGCCCGGCGGCGGCGAGACGGTCGACGAGCTCGGCCCGCACGGCGGGCGCGAGCGTCACGCGCTCGTTCTGGAGCCCCTCGCGCGGCCCGACGTCGCAGACTGTGACCCTCACGGGGGCCTAGGATACGCGCGGCCCCATGGCGATCCCCGTCTTCTCCGCGCGCCACGTCTACGCGGCCGTCGATCCGGCGGATGCCGTCGAGGCCGTCCGGGAGGCCTTCGCCGCCCATGCACGCGGGGAGTGGCTCATGCCCTCGAAGGTCTACGTGCCGGCGCCGCCCGACGGCGACTTCCGCGCGATGCCCGCGCGAGGCGGCGGCTACGCGGTGCTCAAGTGGGTGACGTCGTTCCCCCGGAACCCGGAGCGCGGCCTGCCGACAGTGAGCGGCATCGTCCTCCTCTCGGACGCGACCGACGGGCGCCTGCTCGCCGGGCTCGACGCCGGCGCCGTCACCGCCCTTCGCACGGGAGCCGCCGCGGTGCTGGCGGCGGAGATCCTCGGGAGCGGCGACGGGCCCGCGGGCGTGGTCGGCTGCGGCGTCAACGGGCGTGCGGTGGCCCGGACGTTCCTCGCGCGGGGCCGCGACGTGCTCCTCTGGGACGCCGACGCGGCGCGCGCCGCGGCCGTCGCCGCCGAGCTGGGCGCCGGCGCCGCCGGCTCGCGGGAGGAGGCGCTCGCCGCCGGCGTCGTCGCCACCGTCACCCCGGGCCGCGAGATCCTCTTCCCCCCGGGAAGCCTCCGCCCCGGCCAGCACGTCAGCCTGGTGGGCGCCGACGGCCCCGGCAAGGCGGAGATCGCCGTCGAGGAGCTCGCGCGGGCGCGTGTCGTGGTCGACGAGTGGGAGCAGGCGAGCCACAACGGTGACATCTCGCGCGCGGTCGAGGCGGGGACGCTCGGACGCGACGGCGTCACCGAGCTGGGGCGCATCCTGCTCGGCGACGCGCCCGGACGGGCGGACGCGAAGGAGGTCACCGTCTTCGACTCGACCGGGCTGGCCGTGCAGGACCTGGCGGTCGGGGCGCTCGTCTACGAGCGCTACCGCACGGGCGCCGGCCTCGACGGGGTCGTCGAGGTCGAGCTCTCGTAGGACCGCGACGCTCGAAAACGCTCGCAGTCCCTGCCAGGATCAGGCAAGAGCACCCTCGACCGGGAGGATCCCATGCGATCGACTCGCCTGCGCCTGCCCTCGCCCGCGATGATGGTGGCGCTCCTCGCGCTCTTCGTCGCGCTCACCGGCGGCGCCTACGCGGCGGCGAAGATCGGCGCCGCCGACATCAAGCTGAACGCCGTGCGCTCCAAGCACATCAAGGCCAAGGAGGTGAAGCTCACGGATCTCGCCCCGGTGCGGAAGTTCCGGCGCGTCGTGTTTCCGGGCCCCGCGCAGACCGTCCTTCGGCTCGCCGGGCTGGAGGTGACACTCGTGTGCGCGATTGACGGCATCAACCAAAGAGCCCAGCTCACGGCGCGAACGACCGTCGACAACGCCTACGTCGACCTCGGGGTGGTGAGCGGCACCCAGGCCTCTCCCGTCTCGTTCTGGACCGGAAACTCGGACTTCGACGTGAGCGAGCCGCTCGACATCGACCAGAACCGCTTCACCGGCCGCGGCACGCTCGTCTACTCACGGGCCGGCGGCCAGGTCGTCTCGGTGACGCTGGGGTGGTTCTCCGGGCTCATAACCCCCTGTCAGGCGCACGGCGTGGCGCTCGGAGGGTAGCTAGCCGGTCTCGCCGGGCAGCCCGCGACCGCACCAGTCGCTCCACGAGCCGGGGTAGAGCTTCGCGTCGGGGCGGCCCGCCTGCGCCAGCTGCAGGAGGGTGACGGTCGCGCTGACGCCCGAGCCGCAGTAGGCGACGACCTCCCCGGCGCCGGCGAGGCCGTCCGGCAGCGGCTCGGTGTACGGCGCGTTCACGGCGCCGGGGATGCGGCCGGCGACCGGGTCGATCGGCTCGACCTCGCCGCGGTAG
>DASPGT010000083.1:0-21034 GCA_035620475.1 Gaiellaceae bacterium
CTCGCGGGATCCGGTCCCGCGCGACCTGATCGAGCTCGCGATCCGGAGCGCCGGGACGGCGCCGTCGGGCGCGCACCGGCAGCCGTGGACGTACGTCGCCGTGAGCGACCCGGAGCTGAAGCGTCGGATGCGGGAGGCCGCCGAGGAGGAGGAGTACCGCTCCTACACGGAGCGGATGCCCGACGAGTGGAAGCGCGCGCTCGCACCGCTCGGCACGGACTGGGTGAAGACGCACATCACGGACGCGCCCTGGGTCGTCGTCCTCTTCAAGCGCACCTACGAGGTGCTGCCGGACGGGTCGCACGCGAAGAACTACTACGTCGCCGAGAGCGTCGGCATCTCCGCCGGCCTCTTCGTCGCGGCGATCCACCACATGGGCCTGGCGACGTTGCCGCACACGCCGAGTCCGATGGGGTTCCTGAGCAGGCTGCTCGAGCGGCCGCGGAACGAGACGCCGGTGCTGCTCTTTCCGGTCGGCTACCCGGCCGACGGCGCGCGCGTGCCCCGGCTGGCCCGCAAGCCGCTGGAGGAGATCTCCGCGTGGTTCGAGGGCCCTGGAGGTCAGCAGCCCGAGACGCAGGTGAGCTCGACCGCGATCACGGACGTGTAGCCGCCTCCGGCCGAGTTGTCCTGGGTGCCGGTGGCCGTCGTGCCGGAGATCTCCAGCGTCATCGTCACGCCGTCGGAGAAGGTCAGCTCGAAGACCTCAGGCTCCCTGGTGCCCTCGACCCCGTAGGAGAGCACCGACTCGGGGATCGTCGTGCTGCCTCCGGGAACGTGCAGGTGTACTCCGAAGACGTGGTCGAGCCCTCGCCCGCGACGGCACCCGCCTCGTCGACGGCGAGCTGATCTAGCCGTCGTACGTCCCGGGCGTGCAGTCGGGCCCTGCCTGGAAGTCGCCGGTTGCGGTTCCCTCCCAGGTCTCGCCGCCCTCCGGCTCCTCCGTCGTCGTGTCACCGCCGGCCGCGCCACCCTCGACCTGGAACGTCACCTGCGCCGTAGTCTCACCCGCGACGTGGGCGCCGTCGGCCACCTGGGCGCAGAGCGTGTGCTCGCCCGGCGGCAGCGGCAGCTCGAGCTCCTCGACGCCGGGGTCGAGCCAGAGCCGCTGCTCGCTCTCGGGCTCGCTCGTGCCCGGCTCGTCGCAGGGAAGGTCGACGAGGAGGTGCAGGTGCTCCTCCCCCTCCAGGCCCTGGGCGCTCAGGACCACCTGGACCGGCGTCTCCACGGTCTCTCCGTTCACCGGCGCATCGATGGACAGCTCGCGTCAACGCCCCCGTCGCCCCCGCACGAGGCGAGCAGGAGAAGAGCAGCGAGAAGGCTCCCGAAGGTTGACGCAGGTCGGCCGCGGATTGCCCGGAGCATGGCACCGCCGACCGGGGCGGTCAACAGCGCGAACGTTGGCAGGAAATCGCCGGCCGCGGCTTGAAAAACCCCGGCGTGCGTGCTTCCCTTGTGATGTCCGTCACACGTCCGACCCCGAGCTCTGCGGTGCTCGAGGCAAGAGGGCATGACTAACGCCGCGCCGCCCACAACCGCCGAAGCACAGCCGCTCGTGGTGCGGAACGAGACCGCTGACGAGATCAGGCTCACCACCGGGGGCACCAACGGCGCCGGCCGACCACGCTCGCTGGTGATCGCGCCGTTCGAGTCCGTACGGATAACGGATCAAGCCTGGACACGCTTCGGAGCGGGGCTCAGGCAGCTTGCCGGAACCCGCCAGATCGCGCTCCTCCGTGCCACGGAATCGGAAACGGACTACGTGCGGGCCCCGTTCGTCGTCCTTTGGGTCTTCCTGCTCGTGGGCCTCCTGCTCGCCGGGGTCGCCGTCGGGAGCACCTCGTTCTGGGTGGTACTCGCCGCGGTAGCCGTTCCGATGGCGGTGGTGGCCGTGTGGCAGAGAAACAAGATTCCGGCATCGGGAGCAACCCTCATCTACCTGGCGCTGGTCATCGGGATCGGCGCCGGGCTGCCGGCCCTGGCCCTCTACTTCGGAGCCAACGTTCGTGAGCTGATCGAGGACGCGAGAACGTCCGGCGGCGAGGCGATCGACGTCGAGCTCCTGGGTCGAATCCTCCAGTGGCTGTTCGTCTCGCTGGCGTCGATCCTGCCGGCGGGCCTGTTCTTCCTCTTCGACCGCATCAAGCTCCAGACGCTCCGGGAGACGTTCGAGCGCGACATGCTGCGCTTCGACCCGAGCATGTCCACGCTCTCGGACGTGCGGTCGCAGTACGGCTCCCTGATGGCGGAGGCCTTCCCAGCCGACCCGCTCAGGCCGGCGCTCGAGCACGTCGACATCGCACCGTGTCAGGCCGGCTCGCACCTGATTCTCGGCACAGAGTCAGGCCGTCCAGCTCGCTCCCACATCCTGCCCGACCGGCGCCTGCCGGTCGTGATCGCCACGCTCTTGATCACGATCGGCTGGATCTTCACGGTGCTCAACCCGGAGCTGGGGGTCGAGGCAGGCGCCTTCATGCTGAACCTGCTGGAGCCCCAGCCCTCGCCGATCGTCTTCGCCTTCCTCGGCGCCTACATGTTCACGCTCATGGCGCTCCTTCGCGCCTACGTGCGCAGCGACCTCCGCCCCAAGACCTACACGCACGCGACCGCGCGCATCATCGTCGCGGTCATCTCCGCCTGGGTGCTGGAGCTTCTCTTCATCGATCCCGTGGACAGCCCGGCGACGACGGGCAATGAGGGCCTGCTCGTCCTCGCGTTCGTGATCGGCTTCTTCCCCGAGACGCTCTTCGTGCGCCTCCAGGAGGTCGCGCGGGAGTTCGCTCACAACCACGACTCGATCCCCGGCTTCTACGAGCGCCATCCGCTCACCGAGATCATCGGGATCGACATCTACGACCGCTCCCGCCTTCTCGACGAGGGCATCGGCAACATCGAGGGCCTGGCCCACCACAACCTGCCCGCACTCATGCTGCAGACTCGAATCCCCGTGGGCCGGATCGTCCACTGGACCGACCAGGCGATCCTCTACCTCTACGTCGCCTCGGGCAAAGAGATCGACGGGCCCAAGGCGGACGAGAAGCTCGCTGCGAAGGGCGAGCGGGTGCTCGAGCACGTCCTGGACGAGCCGGCGGCGGAGGGGCCGGCAGAGCCCGAGTCGGCGCAGCAGGATTTCCGCAGGCGATTGCGGACGCTCCAGAGCTACGGGATCTACACGGCGACGGACCTCCTCCGCGCCTTCGACGCGCGGGGAACGGGTAAGACGGCCGCGGCATTCGAGACCTTGCTCGACGACGCCGCCGACAAGACGGCGCCCCACCGGCTCCCACTCATCGTCGGAGCGATCAGAGACGAGCAGTGGATCGATCATCTCCTCTGCTGGCACAAGCGGGCCCGCTCCCGCACACGAACCATCAAGGTGCCTGCGAGCGGCGGCCCGCCGGTCGAGCCGGAGCTGGCTTCGACCGACACGATCGAGCCGGCACTCAAGCGGGAGGTCGGCACGGAGCGCCGCGCCGTGGCGGCGGGTGGAGGCGACGGGCGAAAGGGCCCGACCGTCGCAGGCCGGCCTTAGCGACCGCCGCCCGTCTCGTCGGGCAGCACCACCTCGCCGGGCGTGGCGACGATCGACTCCCGCCGCCAGCGGACGACCTCGCGCACGACCGCCTGGACGATCCCGGCCACCGGGATCGCCGCGAGGGCGCCCAGGATGCCGATCAGCTCGGCGCCGATGAGGATGGCTATCAGGACGGTGAGCGGCGAGAGCTGCACCGTCCGCCCGTAGATGACCGGCTGCAGGATGTGGTTCTCGAGCTGCTGGTAGAGGACGAAGAAGATGATCACGATCAGCGCCTTCACCCAGCCGAGCTCGATCCAGGTGACGGTGGAGACGATGATCGCCGCCAGGGTGGCGCCGGCCAGGGGGATCAGGTCGAGGAGGGCGACGACGACGGCGAGCGCGACCGCGTAGCTCGAGCCGACCGCGAGGAGGACGATCGCCGCGCCGATGCCGGCGATCAGGCTGATCAGGAGGTTTCCGCCGACGTAGCCTCCGACCGTCCGGTAGATGTCGCGCGAGACCCGGTGCCAGCGGGGCCGCGCGTTCTCCGGAAGCGAGTCCTCGAAGCGCGCGAGGAGCTTCGGCCCTTCGAGGAGCATGAAGATCGTGAGGAACGCGATCGTGACCACGCCGACGACGAAGGAGATGACGCCGCGGGCGACGGCGATGCCGACGTTGGTGACGCCGAGGACGCCGCCGGCGCCCTGCTCCTCGATCGCCTCCTCGATCCGGTCGACGATCTGGTACTCGTCCTGCAGGAAGCCGAGCGGGCCGCGCCCGGCGGTGAGCTCGTCGACGAAGCCGGGCACCGCGTCGATGAACTCGACGATCTGGTCGACGAGCGGCGGGATGAGGAGGGCGCCCAGGCCCGCGAACGCGATCAGCGCCATGAGGAAGACCAGCAGGGAGGCCAGGCTGCGCCGGAGCCCTCGTTCCTGGAAGAACTCGACCGCCGGGTTGAGCGCGAGGGTGAGGAAGAGCGCGACGAGGATCCACGTGATGACGTGCCACGCGAGGAAGAAGAGCGCGATGATCGCCGTGGCGGCCAGGATGATCCCGAGGACGACGAGAATGGCCCGCGGGCGGAAGTAGACGATGCGTTCCTCGACCCGGCGGTCCTCCGGAACCATGGCGCTAGCCTGCCCGCCACACCGGACGGAGTTAGGCGATTCCTAGGCCCGGCTCAGCCGGCTCTTAGACTCGAGGACGACACTGCCGCCATGGCCGATCTCGAGACCCCCCTGACGAGGCGCCGCGCCCTGCAGCTGGCCGGCGGCCTCGGGCTCGCCGCCGCCCTGCCTGCCTGCACGACGGACGGCGGCGCCGAGACCACCGCCGCGACCACCGCGGAGGCCTCGACCGAGACGGCTGCCGGCGCCGCGGCGGCGCCCGACTGCGTCCTCATGCCCGAGCTGACCGAGGGCCCCTACTACCTCGATCTCGACCTCGTGCGGAGCGACATCACCGAGGGTAGGCCCGGACTCCCCCTCGACCTTCGCGTGAACGTCGTGGACGCCGGCTCCTGCGAGCCGATCGAGGGCGCCGCCGTGGACGTCTGGCACTGCGACCCGGAAGGCGCCTACTCCGGCGTCCAGGGCGCGGAGGGCGAGACGTTCTGCCGCGGCGTCCAGCTGACGGACGCGAGCGGAGCCGCCGAGTTCCGCACGGTCTTCCCCGGCTGGTACACCGGCCGCGCGGTGCACATCCACATCAAGGTCACGCCCGACGGGGAGACGACCCACACGGGCCAGCTCTTCTTCGACCCGGAGACGCTCTCCGCCGTCTACGCGGCGGAGCCGTACGCGGCCCGCGGCGAGCCCGACCAGCTGAACGAGAGCGACGGGATCTACGCGGAGAGCGGCGGCGTGACGGTGGTCGCGGTGACCGTGGACGGCGAGTCCTCGTCGGGCGCGGTCACGCTCGGCGTCGACCGGGCTTAGGCTCCCAGTTCGCGGCGCACTAGCCAGAAGTCGGGCGAGGGCTTCGGAGACCCCAGCCTTGAATCACGGCTGAAGCGTGTTAGCGTGAGTGCTGGTGAGGCGCCCTTGGCGCCGGCTGAAGGCGAGAGGGGAGAATGGGGAGACTGCGGCCGCTGTATCTTGCGCTCGTCGCGCTGGCGATTGTCGCGCTCGCGCCGAGCGCGCTCGCAACGCCGCCCACGATCGTCCAGCCGGTCGGCGGTACGGAAGTGCCCAGCGGCTGGACCGGTCTCATCCACGTAACCTGGCAGGAAATCGGCGAGATGAAGGTCGAGGCGAGCGGGCCGAACGGCTACCACTCGCTCGTCGGACCGATCACCGTCGAGCCGCCCAACGTCGGCAACACCTACACGTACTCCGTCGCGCCGATGATTGCGCCAGGCACATATACGATCTCCGCCGGGCGCGTGGACGGAAGCGAGGCACCTGCGCAGGTGACGGTGACCGTACCGGAGCCACCCCCGCCTCCGAGCTCGGCCACGGTCGTCGCTCCCGCTTTTGGGGCTGTCGTCCTTGCTCCCTGGGACGGCCCGATCCGGGTTCGCTGGGATGTGATCTCCAACCCTGCCGCCTGGTACCGCGTCTCCCTCAACGGCGAGGCCCTCTGCGAGTTCGACGCCGTCGATCTCACGCCTGGCCAGGTCACGAGCTGCGACCTCCCCACCAACGCGCCTCTGGGCGAGAATTGGATCGTCCTTTACGAGGCGCCGTTCAGCGGCACGCCAACGATGATCGGCTCCTCGGTCTTCCACGTCGAACCTCACTTGGCGATTCGCTCGCTCGGTCTCTCGCCCGCAAGGTTCTACCCGTACGTCCGCGACGGCTACCGCGACCGCGCTCGCCTTGCGTTCCGCCTGAACAAGGAGGCCAATATCACGTTCGTCGTGCGTACGATGCGCGGTCGCCTGGTCCGCCGGGCCAACCTCGGCTTTCGTGCGGACGGGACGTGGGAGTGGAACGGGCGCAAGTCCGGCGGCGCACTCGCCTCGGTCGGCCGCTACAAGGTGACGCTCGAGGCCCGCGACCACGGGGAACTGCGCAAGCTGACCCGGCAGGTCGTGGTCGCCCGCGGCTTCAGGACGGTGCGCGACGCGAAGTCCTTCTGCGGTGGCTGCGGCCCCGGCCAGATTGCGGCCGCGCCCGGCTGCTTCATCGAGTTCAACTGGTTCAGCGACGGGGACATCTTTCTCGACTGCTGGGGCGGCGAGTACGCGATCGCAACCTGGGTCTTCAGGGTCCCGGCAAAGGCCTTCAAGATCACGAAGACGATCGGCGGCACAGTCCGTTGCTGCGCGCCCGGCGAGGTGGCGAGCGTCGGCGTTCGCCGAAACGCACGCACCTTCGTCGTCGCAGCAGGCGTGAGCGGCTTCCGCGCCTGGGAGATCCGCTGGGTGCGAATCCGCTACAGCTACAAAGTGCGAATCTAGGTCAGAGCAGACGGCCGGCAGGTTCCAAGCTGGACGCACGCCGCCGGCCGACCGCGGCGGTCTCGGCTGCAGCCACAGCAATCCGAGAATGCGCTGACTTCTGGATGCGCGGAAACCCGGATGCCCCTCCGTCCGGATCGGTGCGATGGTGGGCGCTAGACCACAGGAGGCGGGCCGTATGGCGACCACACACGCGCCCAGCGCAAACGCGGAGCACAAGGTCGCTCGCTTCAGATCGAGCGAGCATGCGGCCCGCACGGCAGCGGTTCTCGCCGCCGCCGGCTTTCTCGGCCTGGCGCTCTTCCAGGTCGCGCTCACCGCCGGGGCTGACTGGGGCCATGCAGCCTGGGGCGGCGCGAACGCCGAGCTTTCGGGCGCTCAGCGGATCGGGAGCGGCGTCGCCGTGCTCGTCTGGACGGCCGCCGCGCTCGCCGTGCTCGGCCGCGCCGGTCTCGTCCGAAGCGGTCGCGGTCCCGCCCGTCTCCACCGGTGGGGGACGTGGGTCGTAGCTGCGGGATCCGCGCTCGGCGCACTCGCGAACTTCGCCTCGGAGAGTCGATACGAGAACCTCATCCTCGGCCCGCTGGCCTTGGCGCTCGCACTCCTGTGCGTCGTCGTCGCACGCAGCCAACCGGAATAGAGCGCCTCGAGCCCGGCAGCCGAAAGGCCCCGATCTGCGGGGCCTTTCTCATGGAGCGGGCGAAGGGAATCGAACCCTCACCACCAGCTTGGAAGGCTGGAGCTCTACCATTGAGCTACGCCCGCGCTCCGCACAAGGGTAGCCGCTTCCCCGAACAGGGGATGGCGCGCGCGGCGGGCGGGCCCATCATTCGACGCGACATGTCAGTCGGGCGGAGCGGTCACGCCTAGGGACAGGGGAGTCGCGTGACCCTCGAACGGATCAACGAGATCGGCCCGCGCACCGCGATGGTCGGCTTCTGCGCGGTGATGACCCTTTGGATCGTGCTCTTCGCGCGGACGGAGACGGCGCTGCCGGCGCCGCTCGTGCTGCTGCTCCTGCTCGTGCCGCCGGTCGTCCACTTCGGCCTCGGCTACGTCGTCGCCGATTGGAAGGCGCTCTACTTCCTCGCGCTGCCGATCGTCGTGAGCGCCGCCGCCGGGGGGCTGCCGTCGGCGCTCTGGGCCACGATGGTTCTCCTGACCGCGTTTCCAGGGGCACCGCTGGTCGCCGCGGGCGTCTACGTGCGCGACTGGCTCGCGCGCCGCGACCCGGCCTACGTCGACCCGACGCTGATCTAGCGCCCGGCTTCGGCGCCGCGACCGTATCCTTCGGGACGTCGTGGCGCCGTCGCCGTGGACCTGGCCGGCAGCCTGGGTCGAGCTCACGGCCGCCGTCGTCCTGACCGCCGCCTACGCCGTGGCGGCGCTGCGTTTCCGCCCGGCGCGCTGGCGACTCGCCTGCTTCGCCGGCGCGATCGCGATCCTCCTCGCCGTCTCGGTGACGCCGCTCGGCACGCTGGCGCTCCACTACGTCCTCTGGGCGCACCTCGTCCAGAACGTCGCGCTGGCCGAATGGATCCCGCTGCTCCTGGTCGCGTCGGTGCCCCCGGAGCTCGCCGCCCGCGCCGCCCGGATCCGAGGCGTCCGCGCGCTCACCTACCCGCTCGTCGCGCTGCCGCTCTGGCTGGGTGCCTACCTCGTCTGGCACGTGCCCGCCGCCTACGAGGCGGCGCTCCGCCACCACGCTCTCCTCCACCTGGAGCACCTGACGTACCTGACGACGGGGCTCCTCCTCTGGTGGCCGGTCCTGCAGTCGCGGCCGTGGAGCCTCTCGCCGGGGGCGAAGTCGGCCTACCTCTTCGCGGCGTTCGTCTTCGCGAGCCCGCTGGGGCTTCTCCTCGCCCTCCTTCCCAGTCCGCTCTACGACTTCTACGTCGAGGCGCCGCGCCTCGCCGGCCTCTCCCCGCTCGCCGACCAGCAGCTGGCCGGCATCGCCATGGCGGTGTCGGAGTCGGTCGTCTTCTTCTCGCTGTTCACGCTCTACTTCGTGCGCTTCATGGCCGAGGAGGCCGCCGGGGCGGAAGGATCCCCGGCGGCCGCCCCGAAGAGCGACGGCCCATGAAGTCCGAGCAGGATCAGACCAAGAGCCAGCTCGCGCTCGTCGCCGCCCTCGGCAAGAACCGCGGCGAGCTCGACGCCGCCACGCTCGAGCGGCTGCTGCGCCTGGTCGGCGCCCTGAAGCCGACGTCAGGCTAGGCGGTCCCGACGAGGGCGAACTCGTCGTCGAGGACGACGTCGCCGTCGGCGATCCGCCTGATCGCGCCGGCGAACTCGGTCATGTCCGCGACGCGGTCCTTGAGGAGGTAGCCGACAGCCTCGCCGCTCGCCTCGAGCAGCTCGCGCGCGTAGGCGGGGACGAAGTCCTGCGAGAGCAGCAGCACGCCCGTGTCGGGATGGAGCTCGCGGATCGTCTTCGCGGCGCTCACGCCCTCGTCCGTTCCGGAGGGCGGCATGCGGATGTCGACGACGGCGACGTCGGGCGCGGTCGCGGCGACGCGCTCGAGAAGCTCGTCGGGGCTGCCCGCCTGGCCGACGACGCGGATCCCGGCCTCCTCGAGGAGCCGGGCGATCCCGTCGCGCACGAGCATGGAGTCGTCGGCGAGCACGACGCTCAGGCGGTCGTCGTCGACGCGCCGGGCGAAGCGCGGCGGCGGAAAGTCCTGGGGGAGCCCGTCGGCGACGAGCTGCAGGAGCCGCTGCGGCTCGGGCACGCCGCGCAGCTCGAAGAGGCCGAGATCGACCGTCTCGGCGCCGGCCAGCTCGGCCGTACGCCCCGACAGGAGCACCTGGCCGCCGTGGCCGGCCGCGGCGAGACGGGCGGCGAGATGGACGTCGAAGCCGACGAGACCCTGGCCGGTGTCGATGGCAGGGCCCGTGTGCAGGCCGATGCGCACGCGCACGGGCGCCCCGTGGGGCCAGGAGACGGCGAGCAGCTCGCGCTGCGCCTGGAGCGCGGCAGCGACGGCGTCCGCGGCCGAGTCGAAGACGGCGAACGACTCGTCGGCGCGGCACTCGATCTCGCGGCCGCCGTGCTCGACGACGGCGCGGTTGATGGCGCCGCGGGACCCGTCGAGCACCTCGCAGTAGCGCTCGCCGAGCCGGCGGACGTGCGCCGTCGACCGCTCGATGTCGGTGAGGAAGAAGGTGAGCTCGCGACTGGACACTGGCGCGAAGGATCGTGGATCTCCGACTTTCTGACGATGCGGCCAGCCCCCGGGAATGGTGCGGTTATCCGTACCCCTCGGTGACGACCTCGTCGACCGGGAGGGGCCCGGCAGTCCTCCCCGTAGAGGAACCCCGAGTCCTCCCCGAGACCGCGGCAGACGAGGTGGGCCCACTTCCCGTTCGCGTACGAATCGGCGGTCGAGTCGAGCGACGACGAGCTCGGCCGGACGGCCGGCCTCGAAGGCGAAGAGCGTTGGCGGGAAGGGCTCCTAGTCGGGACGGCCGGATTCGAACCGGCGGCCTCCTGCTCCCAAAGCAGGCGCGCTACCAGGCTGCGCCACGTCCCGCAGCTCGGCCTCAGTGTACGGCTGCCGGCGGCGGCCCGCCGTGGCGAGGACGACGCCCGCGATGATCACCGCGACGCCGGCGAGCTGGACCTCCGACGGCGACTCGTCCAGGAGGAGCACCGCGAGGACGACCGCGAGCGCCGGCTGGAGCGTCAGCGTGATCGACGTGAGCGCGGCCGGGAGGCGCGGCAGCGCGGCGGCGATCAGGAGCCAGCCGGCCACCTGCGACGTGAGGGCCAGGAGCGCGAGCCACCCGTGCGCCGGCCAGGCCGGCTCGAGCTCGAGCTCGTCGAGGGCGAGCCCGACGGGCAGGGTCACGACCGCGGCGGAGAGGGTCGCGTAGAAGAGCGGGCCGGCGGGCCGGCGCAGGTCGGCGCTGCCGGCGCGGAGCACGAGCAGGAACGCGCCGTAGGTGATCGCGGTGAGCACGCCGTAGAGGACGCCGAGCGCCGGGCTCGAGCCGTACGGGTCGGCGCCGAGGACGCCCGAGATGAGGACGACGCCGAGCAGGACGACGGGGACGGCGGCGAGCGTCCGGGCCGCCGGCTTCTCGCGCAGAAAGGCCCAGGCGGCCAGCGCGACGACGACGACCTGCACGTTCGCGAGCACGGTGGCCAGGCCGGCGCCGACCGCGGCGATGGCGTGATGCCAGAACACGAGGTCGGCCATGAAGAAGACGCCGCCGACGAGGGCCAGCGTGCGCGCCCGCTCGGGGAGCGGCCCGAAGCGGCGGCGCTCCCACCAGGCGAGGAGGAGGAGCGGCGGCAGCGCGTAGGCGCACCGGTAGAAGGCCGCCGTCGAGGGCGGCACGTCGGCGAGGCGCACGAGGATCGCCGAGAAGGCGATGCAGGTCGCGCCTCCCATCGCCATGAGGACCGGCCGGGAGCCCATCACGGCGGAACGCTACGCGGGCGGCCGTACCGCCGAGGGCGCTATCTTGCGCGCCCGTGGCCGACGCACCCTTTGCGCCGCCGGCGCTCGAGTCGAAGCGGCCCGTCCCGCGGCCGGCGCTCGGCTACGCGCTCGTCTGGTCCGCCGTCGTCCTCTGGTCTCTCAACGCGGTCATCTCGAAGGTCGTGCTCGAGTCGACGGACCTCTCCTCCCTCCGGCTGGCCGAGGTACGGGCCACCGGCGCAGCGCTCATCCTCGTCGTCGGCGTCGCGCTCGTCCGGGCCGCGACCCTGCGCACGAACCGGCGCGAGCTGGGCTTCCTCGTCGTCTTCGGCGTGCTGGGCCTGGCGTTCGTGCAGCTCTTCTACTTCGTCGGCATCCAGCGGCTCGACATCGGGATCGCGCTCGTCATCAACTACCTCGCGCCGGTGTTCGTCGCCCTCTGGGCGCGCTTCTACGTCCACGAGCCGGTCCGGCGGCGCCTCTGGCTGGCGATCGCGCTCAGCCTGCTCGGCCTCTCCCTCGTCGTCCAGCTCTGGGGCGGCGGCTCCTCCCTGGACGGCGTCGGCGTGCTCGCCTGCCTCGTCACGGCGGTCGCCTACGCCGCCTACGTCCTCATGGCCGAGCGCTCGCTCGAGTCCGGCCGCGACGTCTACTCGCTCCTGGCGTGGGGCTTCACCTTCGCCGCCCTCTTCTGGGCGGTCTTCCAGCCGTGGTGGAGCTTCCCGGTCGAGCTCGTGGACGGGAGCGCGTCGCTCCTCGGGCGCTTCGCCGACGTCTCCGTGCCGGTCTGGCTCCTCCTCGCGTACATCGTCGTGCTCGGGACGGTCGTGCCTTTCGTCCTGCTGGTCAGCGCGCTCCACCACGTGCCCGCCACCCGCGTGACGATCGTGGCCATGCTCGAGCCCGTCCTCGCCGCGATCGTCGCGTGGATCTGGCTCGGGGAGGAGCTTGCCGCCGTCCAGATGGTCGGCGGCCTGATCGTCCTCGTGGGCGTCGTGCTGGCACAGACCGCGCGCAGCGATGATCGTGACGATACGCACGAGGATCTTCGCAAAATGCAGGGAGATGTGGCAGTCTCCCCGCCTCGCGCGTGAGACCGCCGTCTTCAGACAACGCTAACGCTTTTCAAACGGGATGCCGACATTGGTCCGGCAACCTGCTTCGCTCCGTATGTCGGGACACCTAGGGAAGCTCGCCGTCGTCACCTGCGTCTTCGCGCTCGCCTTCGCCGCCGGGCCGGCGCAGGCCGGCCCGACCCCGATCGAGAAGCGCCTCGTCAAGCACATCAACACGGCGCGGGCGGCCCACGGCCTGCGCCCGCTGAAGGTCGGGACGAGGCTGAACGCGGGCGCGCGCTCGTGGTCGCGCCACCTGGTGCGCCGGGACTCCTTCCACCACGCCTCGGACCTCCGCCCGGGGACGGGCGAGATCATCGCGTGGGGAACCTGCAACTGGTTCAACCCCCGCCAAGCCGTGCGGATGTGGCTCGGGAGCCCGGGCCACCGGGCCCTGATGCTCCGTCCCGGCTTCCGCTTCGTCGGCACGGGCTGGACGCGCGGCGCCTGGCGCAGCTACGGCTGCGTGAAGATGGCCGTCGCCCGCTTCCGCTAGAGAGCCGGGCTCACGCGCCCTCGAAGAGCTCGCGCAGCTGCGCCACCTTGTCGCTGCGCAGGCGCTCCCGCTCGCCGCGCTCCACGGCCGCGAGGACGCGGCGCACCAGCGAGGCGAGCTCGACCGGGTTGAATGGCTTCGTGATGTACTCGAGCCCGCCCAGGTCGATGCCGCGGGCGCGGTCGCGCACGTCGGCGCGGGCGGTGAGGAAGACGATCGGGATGTCGCGGGTGACCGGGTCGTCGAGGAGCATCTCCGCCACCCGCCACCCGTCGAGGCCGGGCATCATCACGTCGAGCAGGATCACGTCGGGCTGCTGGGCGCGCGCCAGGTCGAGCCCGCCGGGGCCGTCGCCCGCCTCGCTGACGCCCATCCCCTCGGCCTCGAGGTTGACGCGGCAGAGCAGCCGGATCGGCGCCTCGTCGTCGATCACGAGGACGCGGGTCACGACGCCGCCGCCTCCACCGCGGTGCTCGCAGCCGGACCGCCGTCGGCGAGCGGCAGCTCGAACGTGAACCGCGAGCCGAGGCCCTCCTCGGACTCCACCCAGATCCGGCCGCCCATCGCCGTGACGAGGCCGCGGACGAGGAAGAGCCCGAGCCCGGCGCCCTGCTCGGCGGCCGACCGCTCGGAGCGGAAGAACTTCGTGAAGACGCGCTCGCGGTCGCCCTCGGCGATGCCGACGCCCTCGTCGGCGACGGTGATCTCGGCAGCGCCGCGCCGGCCGCGCGCGGCGACGCTGATCGTGCCGCCTTCCGGCGAGTAGCGGACGGCGTTCTCCAGCAGGTTGGCCAGCACCTGCCCGAATTTCTCCCTGTCGGCCCGGACGGCAAGGCCGGCCGGCTCGATCTGGACGGAGAAGAGGCGGCTCCCGTTCGCCTGCGCGCTCGCCGCGGCGACGGCCTCCCGCACGGCCCGCCCGACCTCGGTCGGCTCGAGCGCGACGTCGAGCGTGCCGGCCTCGAGCCGGGCGACGTCGAGGAGGTCGTCGACGATGCGGATCAGCCGCTCCGACTCGCTGGCGATGTAGCGGAGGAACGTCTCGCGCTCCGTGTCGGTGAAGTCGACGTCGGGACGCTTGAGCGTCTCGGCGAAGCCGTAGATCGACGTGAGCGGGGTGCGCAGCTCGTGGGAGACCGTCGAGACGAACTCGGACCTCATCAGCTCGACGACGCGCTCGCGCGACACGTCGCGGAAGGCGAAGATCCGCCCGGCCACGGCGCCGGCCGCGTCCCGCATGACCGCCTCGCTCAGCGCCAGCCAGACCTCCTCCCCGTCGCGCCTGATCGCGACCTGACGCTCGCCCGAGGCCTCGGCGCCGTCCGCCGCGAGCTCCCGCTGGAGGACCTCGGGGACGAGCCGGCCGAGCGCCTCCGAGGCGGGGACGCCGGTGATCTGCTCGGCCCTCGCGTTCCAGAGGAGGATGCGGCCCTCGCGGTCGACGGCGACGATCCCGTCGGCGATGTTGGCGAGGATCGCGCCGCTTCGCTCCTTCTCCTCGGCGACGCGCTGGTAGAGCTCGGCGTTCGCGACGGAGGCCGACGCGGCCGCGGCCAGGGCGGAGAGCGTCTGCACCTCGTCGTCCCGCCAGGCGCGAGGGGCGCTTGCGTAGACGGCGAGGACGCCGTACAGGCCGCCCCCGTGGGCGACGAGCGGGACGGCGACGCAGGCGGCGGCCGTCCCCGGCTCGAGGAGCAGGTCGCCGTGCGCGAGCCGGGGCTCCTGCTCGGCGTCCCGGACGGCGGCGGGGGCACGTGACTGGGCGACGGCGCCGGAGATTCCCGTCGCCGAGCCGGCCGACGTGCCGGCGAGGTGCTCCGTGCCGGGGCCCGCCGCGGCTCGCACCACGAGCTCGTCCCGCTCGAGCAGGCGGATCACGGCGGCGTCGGCCGCGAGCAGCCCGGGCGCCTCGCGGGCGACCTCGTCGAGCACGACCCTGGAGTCGAGGCTGGTCGCGAGCAGCGCCCCGACCCGCGCCAGCCGCTGCGAGAAGGTGCGGGCCCGGCGCTCGCCCTCGAAGAGCTCGCTCCGCTCGAGCGCGCCCCGGGCCGCTCCGCTCAGGTGCTCCGTCAGCGAGACGTCCTCGTCGGCGAAGGTCCGCGCGCCGCGAAAGAGGACGACGACGGCGTGGGCCTGGTCGCGGAACACGCCCGCGACGGGCGCGCAGAGCAGGGAGCCGTAGCCCTCGGCGACGAGCGGCTCCCGGAGCGACGAGTCGAAGCGGTCGTCGGCGGCGAGCTCGGTCGAGACGAGGATCCGCTCGAGCGCGCCCGGGCCGGCGAAGGGCTGCAGCGGCGCCTCCCCCTCCCCTGTCAGCGCGGCGCGAACGGTCTCCGGGAGCTCGTGCGTGCCCGCGACGGACGCGGCGGCGCCGCGCAGCTCGAGCACGAGGGCGGCGTCCCCGCCGAGCGCGTCGCAGGCGGCCTGGGCGAGCGCGTCGAGCGTCTCCGCGCGGGAGAGCGTGGTGCCGAGGACCTGCGCGATCCGGTAGAAGCCGCGCTGCGCCTGGGTCTGGCGCTCGCGCTCCTCGAAGCTCTCGGCGTTGTGGAGCGCCAGCGAGGCGAAGCGGGCGAAGGCCTCGACGACCTCGATGTCGCTCTCGTCGAACCTGCCGGCCTCGCGCGAGCAGACGCCGAGGACGCCCCGCGCCTCGCCGAGCCACGTGATCGGGGTGGACATGACGTCGCTGAAGACGGCGTACGGCGGGCTCGGCGGCGGCTGCTCCGTCGTCGCGAAGTCGTGGGTGAGGATGCTCTCGCCGGTGCGAAGCGAGCGCCCGATCGTGCCCTCCGCCGGAATCTGGCGCCCGACGTTCCACTCGGGCACGCCCACGACGGCCCGGCACCGGAGCAGGTCGCTGTCCGGCTCCAGGATCCAGCAGTCGGCGGCGTCGGCGCCGGTCAGCGCGACCACCTCCTCGACGAGCCGCCGGATGACGCTCTCGAAGCGGAGGTCGCTGGTGAGGACCTGCGCCGCCTCGATCAGCGTTTCCTGTCGCCGCAAACGCTGCTCGTTCTCGCCCAGGAGGCGCGCCGTGTGGATGGCGAGCCCGAGCTCCCTGGCCACGGCCTCGGCGAGGACGATCTCGCCGGGGAGCCAGCGCGTCGTCTCCGAGCGGTGGAGCCCGAACACGCCGACGAGCCGGTCGAAGACGACGATCGGCGTGCCGAGGGTCGACCGGACGCCGAGATCGCGGAGCGCCTGCAGGTCGCCGAGCTGCGGGTCGGCGATCTCCTCGGAGGTCTCGACGTCGTCGACGGCGACCGTGCGCCGCTCGCGCGCCGCGAGGTTGAGCGCGGGCAGGCGCGGCGCGGCGTCCCCGACGGAGCCGACGCCCGGCTCGTTCCACTCGGCGAGGACGGAGTTCGGCTCGCCCGGCTCCCCCAGCCGGACGAACGAGCGGCTGACGCCGATCGCCCTCGCCGTCTCCTCCACCGCGACACGGAGCACGGTGTCCAGGTCGAGCTCGGAGCGGACGCGCCGGCCGATCTCCGCGATCAGCCGCTCGCGCTCGAGCGCCGCGCGCAGCGCCTCGTTCGAGCGCGCCCGGCCGAGCGCGAGCGCCGCCTCGCTCGCCAGGCCCTGCACGACCTCGAGCTCGGGCGGCGTGAAGCTCCGGCGGCTCGTCCGCGTGACGACGACGAGCACGCCGACCACGTCGCCCTCGGAGAGCAGCGGGACGAACGCCGCGCTCTTCGCCTGTACCGCGTCCGCGAGCGCGCGGTTGACGCTCGTCGAGGTCACCGCGTCGTAGATGGAGAGCGCCTCGCGCGACCGGACGACGGAGACGATCGCGCCGCTGTCGGCGTCGAGGTCGAGCTCGATGCTCCGCCACCAGTCCTCGTCGACCCCGCGGGCGACGAGGCCGACCGCAGTCCGCAGCTCCTCGTCGATCCGGGCGAGGAGGAGCACGTCGGGCTCGAGCAGGGCCTCGACCTCGTCGAGGAGCGAGCGCGCGGCGTCCTCGGCCGTCTGCGCGTGGGAGAGCGCCGAGGAGAGACGCGAGATCGCGTCGGCCCGGCGCCCGCGCTCGGTGGCGATCTCCTCGGCCTCGCGAACGCGCCGGCGCGCGGTGACGAGCAGCGCGCGATCGTGCCCGCGGACGAGCACGATGACGCCGGGGATCGCCACGGCCGCCGCGCCGGCGACGATCAGCCACGACGGCTCGCCGGCGAGGACGTCCCGGTCGACGAGGGCGAGCACGGCGAGGAGCGCCGAGATGGCGGCAACGAGCGTGAAGAGGAGCCAGATGCCGAGCCCGAGCCCGGTTGCGCGGCGCTCGCGGACGAGCGACACGGCGAGCAGCAGGGAGACGAGCCCGTAGAGACCCGCCAAGACCAGGAGCGGGACGGCGTGCAGGAACATCGTCTGACTGTCGGCACTCACCGCGGGTCCTGCGTTGATGATAGGGGCGGCCGGGAAGGCCCGCCGCCGCGCGGCCCGGGGACGTCTAGCTCAGGAAAGGGAAAAGCCCGCCGCTCGGGGGGTAAGCGCGGCGGGCTCTCCCAGAGTGCTCACCGCGGATTACATGGCCAGGGACACACACCGCGGTTCGCATCGCCCAGTGCAGGCCACCGTATCGCCAGGCGCTGCGCGTTCCAATAGGCCGACCGGCCCATCTTTACAAGGTCGGCGCATCTGTTTTACAAAGCGTGTGAGCTGCCGGCCGCTCAGGCCCTGCGCACGGCGAGCTCCGGCCCGTGCTCGATCTCGACGGCGAGCGTCTCCGACTTGACCCAGTCGTGGAAGCGCTCGAGGTCGCCGCCGTCGGGGAGGGTGAGGACGATACGGTCCGTGAGCGCGAGCCCCTGCTCCTTCCGCATCGTGTTCACCGCGTGCACGAGGTCGTAGACGCGGCCCTCGAGCTCGAGCTCGTCGTCCAGGCGCACGTCGAGGGCGACGGCCAGCTGGCCCTCCTCGGCCAGTGCCCAGCCCTCGGGTGCCGCGCGCTCCACGAAGACCTCCTCCGGCCCGAGCTCGTGCCCCTCCACGCGCACGCTCCCGTCGGGGAGGTGCTCGAACCCGCCCTCGGCGAGGGCGGCCCGGATCGCGGGCAGCTGCGGGCCGAGCTTCGGCCCGAGGAGCTTCAGGTTGGGCTTCGCCCGTACGGTCGCCCCGGCGATCGGCTCGAAGGCGACCGACTTGACGCGGAGCTCCTCGCCGATCTCCTCGGCGTGGGCTTCGGCCCGGGCGGCGCCCTCGACGACCAGCGCCCGCAGCGGCTGGCGCAGCTTGAGGCCGGCCGAGCCGCGGGCGCGGTGGCCCAGCTCGACGATGGCGCGGACCTCGCGGATCTCCTCGAGCAGCGCCTCGTCCGGCTCGCCGGGGTCGGGCCAGCCCGCGAGGAAGACGCTCTCCGGGGCGCCCTCGCACGCTCCGGCGACGAGGTTTCGCCAGAGGTGCTCGGCGAGGAACGGCATCACCGGGGCGATGCCGCGGACGCCCTGGACGAGCGCGTACCAGAGAGCCCTGAGCGCCGCCTCGTCCCCGTCCCAGAACCGGCGGCGCGACCGGCGGATGTACCAGTTGGAGACGTCGTCCACGAACGCCTCGAAGCCCTCGATGAGCCGGTGCGTGAGCTGGTCCTCGAGCGCCTGGGTGGCCTCCGCGACGTAGGCCTGCGTCCGCGCGACGAGCCAGCGGTCGAGCGGGCGCGAGCCCTCGCCGAGCGGCGTCTCGGCGAGGTCGGCGAAGCGCGGCGAGAACTCCTCGATGTTTCCGTAGTCGACGAGGAAGCGGACGGAGTTCCAGAGCGTGAGGAGCTTCTTCTTGATCTCCTGCGCCGGGCCGTAGCCGAACAGGAGGTTCCGGTCGGGCGGCTGGGCGCAGAACTGCCAGCGCATGACGTCGGCGCCCATGCGCTCGAAGGCGTCCTCGGCGTCGATCATGTTCCCCCACGAGCCGTGCATCTCCTGGCCGCGCTCGTCGAGCATCTTCTCGTAGCCGAGCACCGACCGGAACGGGGCCCGGCCGACCATCGCCACGGACATGAAGAGCTGCGAGTAGAACCAGAGGCGGATCTGCTCGCGCATCTCCGAGACCCAGTCCGCCGGGAACCACGTCTCCCAGTAGGCGTGGTCGGGGAGGTCGGCGCCCGAGAGGCCGGCGGAGGCGCCGGTCGCGTAGCCGTGCTCGACCCACTCGTCGTTCTGCCAGCCGAGCGTCGAGAGGGGCACGATCCCGGCGTCGAGCCAGACGTCGCCGACCTCCGGGATACGGCGCACCTCCCGGTTCCCGCAGGCCTCGCAGCGGATCGTCACCTCGTCCACCCACGGGCGGTGGAGCTCCTCCAGCTGGTCGAGGCCGGCGGTCGCCAGCTCCTCGAGCTCCGCCCGAGACCCGACGACGGTCGTGTGCCCGCAGTCGCACGGGTAGATCGGGAGCGGCAGCCCGAAGTAGCGGCGGCGGGAGATGTTCCAGTCGCCCATGTTGCGGAGCCAGTCCTCCATGCGCTTGCCGAAGTACTCGGGCGTCCACGCCACCGTCGCGTTCGCCTCGATCAGCTTCGGGCGCAGCTCGTCGACGGCGATGAACCAGTCGTCGGCGATGCGGAAGATGAGCGGCGTGTGACAGCGCCAGCAGAAGGGGAAGCGGTGCTCGATCTCGCCGGCGGAGATCAGCTTCCCGCGCTCGCCGAGGTCGACCACGATCTGCTCGGCCGCCTCGACCGTCGAGAGGCCGTGCAGCCAGCCGTAGTCGCCGTAGAAGCGCCCGGCCTCGTTCACCGGCATGAGCACGGGCAGGTCGTTGACCCTGGAGAGCTCGAAGTCCTCGGCGCCGCAGCCCGGGGCGATGTGGACGATGCCGGTGCCCTCCTCCATGGACACGTCCTCCCAGGGGATGACGCGGTGCTCGACGGCGGCGGCGGCGGGCAGGTTGTCGAAGGGCCCCTCGTAGCGGAGGCCGACGAGCTCCGAGCCGGGCACGCGCTCGACGAGCTCGGCGTCGGGGGCTCGGGCGACGGCCCACCACTCGCCGTCGGCGCGGCGGCCGTACTCGGCCTCGGGGTTCACCGCGGCGGCGACGTTCGCCGGCAGCGTCCACGGAGTCGTCGTCCAGACCGCGAGCGACTCTCCCGGCCGGTCGAGCAGCGGCAGGCGCACGAAGAGCGACGGGTCGGTGCGGTCCTCGTAGCTCCCGACGAGCTCGTGGGCGGAGATGGACGTCCCGCAGCGCGGGCACCACTCGGTCGACCGGTGGCCCTTGTAGAGGTACCCCTGCTCGTGCATGCGCGCGAGGAAGCGCCAGATGTACTCGATGTTCGTGTCGGAGAAGGTGAAGTAGTCGTTGCCCCAGTCCATCCACTGGCCGAGCCGCTTCGAGCCGCGGGTGAGCTCGTTCGCCGACCAGACGACCTTCTCCCGGCACTTGCGGGAGAACTCGGCGAGCCCGTACTCCTCGATCTCCCGCTTCGAGTTGAGCCCCAGCTCGCGCTCGACGCCGACCTCGATCCAGAGGCCCTGGCAGTCGAAGCCGTTCTGGTAGCGCTGGTCGTAGCCGCGGAGGGCCTTGTAGCGCTGGAACACGTCCTTGAGCGTCCGGCCCCAGGCCGTGTGGATGGCGAGCGCCTTGTTCGCGGTGACGGGCCCGTCGAAGAAGCTCCAGATCGGGCCGCCGCGGTTCTGCTCGCGGAGCTGGTCGAAGGTGCCGTGCTCCTCCCACCAGGCGAGGACCTCGAGCTCGACGGCCGGGTGGTCGGGGACGCGCGGGAGGCTGCGGAACATTTGCGAGTCAGTCTACGTTTGGAGGGTCATGCCAGAAGCAATCACGACCTCCCAGTTCGACACCGAGGTGCTCGGAAGCGAGACCCCGGTGATCGTCGACTTCTGGGCGGAGTGGTGCGGTCCCTGCCGCGCCGTCTCGCCCATCCTCGAGCAGATCGCCGAAGAGCGCGGAGACTCGCTCCGCGTCGTGAAGGTGAACATCGACGAGGAGCCCGAGCTGCAGCAGCGCTACGGGATCCTCTCGATCCCCACCATCCTCCTCTTCGAGGGCGGCGAGCCCAAGGCCGCGGCCGTGGGCGCGCAGCCGAAGCGCATGCTCGAGCGCTCGCTCGGCCTCGTCACCGAGGCC
>DASPGT010000084.1:0-35384 GCA_035620475.1 Gaiellaceae bacterium
CGAGTTCGCCGACCGCGCCCGCGAGGAGCGGATCACCGAGGCCCGGGACGTCTGGCGCCGCAGGCAGGGCCTGCTCGGCCACTTCCGCTAGCCCCTGGCCGGGGTCAGATCTTGCATTCGAGCATCAAGGGAGGTTTGCGCAGATTTGCGTCGAAGCAAGATCTGACCCCAGGGCTTCGTGGGGCTCACGGCTCCCGGCGGCGGAGGGCGCGGAGCGCCTCCAGCTCGCGGACGCCGAGGGCGCGCGCGGCGGCGAGGTAGACGGCGCCGCCGGCCGCCAGGCCGGCGGCGAGCGTGACGACCTGGGCCCAGAGGTCGCGGCCGAGGAGCTCGTCGAGGACCCACCAGACGCCGTACGCGGCCGCGGCCGCGGCGGCCGAGGCGGCGAGGATGCGGGCGACGGAGACGGCGACGAGGCGAGCCCCGGCGAGGCCCGGGTCGCGGCGCATGACGCTGAGCAGGACGCCGACGCCGAAGACGTTCACGAGCGACGTCGCGAGCGGGATGCCCCAGACCCCGACCCGGTAGAGGAACGCGTCGAGCGCCGCGTTCAGGCCGACCGTTCCGAGCGCGACCGTGGTCGGCACCCAGTTCCGCTGCAGGCTGTAGAACCCGCGGGAGAGCAGGAGCATCCAGCCGTTGAACGTGAGCCCGAGCGAGAACGCCGCCAGGCACTGGGCGACGACGACCGTGTTGTCCGGCGTGAAGGCCCCGCGCTCGTAGAGGAGGCGCACGATCGGCTGCGCGAGCACGGCGCCCACGACCGCGCAGGGAACGAGCAGGAAGGCGATCTGGCGGAACCCCGCGTCGACCGTCGCGCGATACGAGGGCAGGTTCCCGACGGCCGCGTAGCGCGAGAGGGTCGGGAAGAGCACGGTGACCACCGCCACCGAGAACATCCCCTGCGGGAGCATGTAGACGCGGAAGGCCTTCTCGATCGCCGCCGGCGCCAGCTCGGGGTCGACGAGCCGGGAGGCGAAGACCATGTCCACGAAGATGTTGACGTTGATGAGCCCGAGCGTGAGCGTCACGGGCAGCATCAGGACGAAGAAGCGCTTCACCGCCGGGTCGCGCCAGTCGATCACCGCCCGGATGCGGCCGTCGAGGCGGCGGAGCCAGGGGACGGGCAGGAGCAGCTGGACCAGCGCGGCGAGGAGCGTGGCGACCGCGTAGACGACGAGCTCGGCCGACTCGCCCTCGACGAGCGGCACGAACGCGACGAGCCCGCCGATGATCACGAGGTTCCACGCCACCGGGGCGAGCGCCGGGATCGTGAACTGGTCGTAGGCGTTCAGGATCCCGACGACGATGCCGGAGAGCGTGACCAGCCCAACAATGGGGAGCATGATCCGGGTGAGCTGGACGGCGAGCTCGGGATCGCCCCCGGGGTCGCCGAAGGGGCGGATGAGGAGCGGCGCGATCAGGATCAGCACCGCGGTGAGCACGGAGACGCCGATGAGGACGAGCCAGAAGATCGTCGACGCGACCCGCCACGCCCGAGCCTTCTCCTCCTTCGCCAGGAGCTCGCTGAAGACGGGGACGAAGGCGCCCGAGAGCGCCGCGTCGCCGATGAAGGCCCGCACGAGGCTGGGCACCTGCGAGGCGACCGTGAAGGCATTGATCCTCCCGGAGACGCCGAAGAAGTAGGCGGCCACGATCTCGCGCACGAGGCCGAGCGCGCGCGAGAGCCCGGTTGCGAGGGTGAAGGTCGCCGTCGAGCGCGCAAGCCGACGCGCCTGGCCGCCCTCGCTCATCCGGGCGAGTATACGAGCATGCGCGCACCGCGAACGCCGGCCGAGGAGGGAAATGGCCCCGGAGCTTGACGCCGTCTCGCTCGCCCTCGTCTTCTGCGCGGCCGCGCTCGCGACGATCGTGTCCCGGTTCAGCCCGCGGCTGCTGATCCCCACGGTCGTCGTCGAGATCGCGCTCGGGATCGTCATGGGCCCGCAGGTGCTGGACATCGCCGAGGCCGACCCGTACATCGTCTTCCTCTCCGACCTGGGGCTCGTCTTCCTCTTCTTCCTCGCGGGCATCGAGGTGATCCACAGCGACGTGCCGCGCCGGCTCCTCGCGCGCGGGACGATCGGGTGGGGCATGTCGCTCGCGCTCGGCGCCGTCTTCGGCTTCGCGCTCGAGGCGGCGGGCGTCGGCGCGTCCGGCTGGCTGATCGCGGTCGCCGTCGCGACCACCGCGCTGGGGACGCTCATGCCGATCCTCTCCGACGCCGGGGTCCTGCGGTCGCCGCTCGGCCAGAACACCCTCGCCTCGGCGGTGGCCGGCGAGTTCTGGCCGATCATCGTCATCTCCCTCTTCCTCACCGGCGCGCATGCGACCGTCGCCAACATCGTCCTCCTGCTGGGCTTCGGGCTCGTCGTCGCGGGTGCGGCCGGGGTCGCCGTCCGCTTCCAGCCGCCCACGATCCTCACCATCGCCCGCGAGACCGTGAACAAGAGCGGGCAGCTCGCCGTCAGGCTCTCGGTCGCCCTGCTCGCCCTGCTCGTGCTCCTCGCCTACGAGCTCGACTTCGACTACGTCCTCGGGGCCTTCGCCGCCGGCCTCGTCATCGGCCTCGTCACCCAGGGAGAGACCGGCGAGCAGGTGCTGCCCCGCATCTCGACGATCGGGTACGGCTTCCTCATCCCGGTGTTCTTCATCGTCACGGGGATGCAGTTCGACCTCGACGCGCTGCTGACGGGCGCGGGCCTCGCGCTCTGCGCCGGCTTCCTCGCCATGCTCCTCGTCACACGCGGGTCGAGCGCGCTGCTCGCGCTTCGCGAGCTGGGCGCGCGCCGGACGGCCTCGCTCGCGTTCTTCAGCGCCACGGGGCTGCCCCTGATCGTGGCGGTGATCGAGGTCGGCGAGGAGCGCGCCGAGATCGGCTCCGACGTGGCGGCGGCCCTCGTCGGAGCCGGGATGGCCTCGGTCCTCCTCTACCCCCTGCTCGGCCTCATCGTCGGCCGCGCGGCCGCCAAGCCGGCGGTCGCGGGCGAGGAGGCCTAGCTCCTACGCGTGCGCGGCACGCTTGTCGGAGAGCAGGAAGACGATCACGAGGGCGACCACGGGGAAGAGGAACCCGAGGACGGCCCAGAGCACGCCGCTCCTGCCCTTACCCTCGGCGATCCGGTAGCAGACGGCCGCGACCGCGATCGCGACCGCGAGCCCGATGACGAAGAACGTCCACTCCATGCGCTCTCCTCCGTGAGAAGCCGACCGGTGCCCTGCGTACGCTCAGCCCGATGTTCCACGTGCGCGTGATCGCTCCTGCCGAGGAGGCGCGGCGGGCCCTGCAGCTCTTCGAGGCGACCGGGGGCGCCACGAACGTCGTCCACCATCCGCAGTACGCCCGCAAGCCGCCCGGAGACCTCGTCGCCGCCGACGTCGCGCGCTCGGCCGCCAGCGTCCTGCTCACCGATCTGGCCGAGCTGGGAATCGAGCGGGACGGAGCGATCACGGTGATCCCGATCGACGTGGCGATCTCGCCGGAGATCGAGGCGATGCACGGGCGGAAGGGACGGCCGGGCGGCGGCGCGGTCGTCTGGGAGCAGGTGGCCGCCCGCAGCTCCGAGTGGACCGAGCTCGACGGCGAGTACCTCGTCTTCATGGCGCTCGCCGCGATCATCGCGGTCGTCGGCCTGCTGACGGACTCGGTCGTCCTCATCATCGGCGCGATGATCCTCGGCCCCGACTTCGGCCCGCTCGCGGGGACGTGCGTGGCCCTCGTCACGCGCCACCGCGACGCTCTGCGACGATCGCTGCTCGCGCTCGCCGCGGGCTTCGCGACGGCCGCGGTGGTCGCCTGGGCCTTCACCGAGGTCGCCGTCGCGGTCGACCTCGCGCCGGGCGACTCCGGCACCGAGATCGTCACCGAGTTCGTCTCCGAGCCGAACCGCTGGTCGGTGATCGTCGCGCTCGCGGCGGGCATCGCCGGAATGCTCTCCCTGACGACGGTGAAGTCCGGGGCGATCGTGGGCGTCCTGATCTCGATCACGACCATCCCGGCGCTCGCGAACATGGGGCTCTCGACCGCCTACCGCGACTGGGGCGGCGTCGGGGGCTCCGCCCTCCAGCTCGGCGCCAACGTGGTGAGCATCCTCGCGGCCGGCGTCGCGACGCTGGCCGTCGAGCGCGCGCTCTACCGCCGGCGCGTCCGAATCCACCGCGGGGGCGCGGGGCGCCGCGCGGCCGGGCTGCCGGGCGGGTAGCGCGCTCCTACTCGCCGTAGAGCGGGTTCCAGCGGGACAGCGTCCAGGTGCCGGCGGGGAGCTCCTCGCGGGCCGCGGCGATCGCCTCGGGGACGCTCTCGCCGCCGCCGATCGCCGACCGGCGCTCGCCGGCGGGCGACTCGAACGTGACGCTGAGCAGGTGCGCGTTGAACCGGTCGTCCTCGACGTCGGGCGCAGAGGGAAGCCGGAATGCGAAGGCGGTGGCGGTGCTCATGGCGAATCTCCTGTCTCGATGCGAACACGTGGATGGTCGCTCCCGGAGGCCCGGGGCGCGGCCGAGCCAGCCCGCGTCCCGCGGTGGTGTTAACCCCCGGATGGACGAGCGGGCCCCGGGGAGTGGAGCTCGTGGGGCCCGCCCGTCTTGGCAGGAGGAGCGTTCGCGGCTACTCGATGGCGAAGGTGACCGTGAGCGACGCGCCGACGTCCTGCGTGCCGGGCTCGACCGCGACGTCG
Organism: Gaiellaceae bacterium; assembly: GCA_035620475.1. Classification (GTDB taxonomy): domain Bacteria; phylum Actinomycetota; class Thermoleophilia; order Gaiellales; family Gaiellaceae; genus JAIBJN01. The sequence continues at coordinate 4,677 of DASPGT010000084.1, forward strand.
GCGGCCGCCGCCTCCGCGGCGTAGCCTCCGTAGTACGGCACCGGGGCGCCTCCTCCGCCCTCGACGATCGCGACGGGCGCGCCGAGCGTCACCCCGGCCAGCCCGGCGATCGCCTCGGCCCGCGTGCGGGCGTCGGCGAAGGCCGCCTCCACGGCGGCGCGGTACTGGGCCTCGGTGTCCGAGACCGTCAGGCTCGGCCCGTAGACCTGGTTCGCGCCGGCCGCCACGGCAGCGTCGACGATCGCGCCGGCCCGGTCGAGGTCGCGGATCGTCGCCCGCACCGTGTTGGACGCGTCGTACCCGACGATCGTGATCCCGTCGTCGCTCGTCCGCGGGAAGACCGACACCTGCTCGGTCTGGAGATCCTCTCCCGCGATCCCGGCGTCGCGGAGCGCCCCGACCACGCGCTCCATCGCCTCGGAGTTGGCGGCGAGCGCGGCCTCCGCGCTGTCGGCGCTCGTCTGGACGCCGAACGACCACGTGGCCGTGTCGGGCGCGACCGTCGCCGTGCCGGTTCCCACGACCGTGATTCCGCCCGCCGAGACCGCCGCGCCCGCCGCGGCCAGGGACTCGGCCGAGGCGCCCGCGGCGAGGACACCGCTCTCGAGACCGCCCACGGCCGCCACGCCGGCTCCATCGTCGTCGTCGTCGCCCAGGCAGCCGGCCGCCAGCAGGGCGGCGGCGGCAAGGACGGCGGCGGTCGTGGCTACGTGTCTCATCTCGCTCCTCCGGTCTCGTTTCGCGGTTCGACCGGGAGCGGGCGGCGAAAGTTCCCGGGTCAGCGGGCGCCCGTGAGGAGCTCGTCGAGCTCTTCCGCGGCGCGGCCCGGCGAGACGAGCGCGAGCCGGAGCGCGCAACCGACGCAGCTCGCCGGCAAGACCGAGACGGCGAGCGCGACGCGCCGCAGGAGCGCCCGCCGCTCGGCGAGCTCACGCTCGCGGCGTGCGCAGAACTGGGCGAAGCGGCCCTCCGGCGTGTCGAGCCAGGTGCCGAGCGCGGCCTCGAAGCGGCGCCAGCGGAGCTCCCGGTAGCTCGGCGTCTCCACGAGGCGGAGTGTAAGGGATACCTGACGCGCTCAGTCAGGTATCCCTACGCACTCCGGCCGGCTACCTGCGCCGGTGCTTCTTCTTGCCGCGGTCGCCCTCCCAGACGAGGGTCTGCGGGTTCAGCAGGTCGACCTTCTCCGACTTCGCCTTCACCGTGCGGTCCTCGAGCCTGAAGACCTCGAGGCCCTTCGTGATGTCGCTCGAGTACACGAAGCCTCGATACCAGTAGCTCCCCCACGAGCCGCCCAGGGTGAGGGCGTTCGGGTCGAGCGCCGGCGGGTCGTACCAGGCGACCGTCTTCGGCTGCGCCGGGTTCGTGAAGTCGACGACGTACGTGCCCGCCTGGTAGGCGCCGACGGAGAGCAGGTCGCGCTTGCGGTTCGGGATCACGCTGTAGTTGTGGATCGTGCAGTTCTCCTGCGCGGTCTGGGCGCGCGGCAGCACCCAGGTGCCGAGCAGGTCGCCCGACTCCGTGTCGTAGAAGAAGATGCTCTTGTAGAAGTCCGGGTCGCCGGCCTCGCACTCCGGGCCGACGCCGCCGCCGGGCTCCCAGCCCATGGCCGTCACCGACCCGTCCTTGGAGAGCATGGCCGAGTGCCAGCCGGTCACGCCCGGGTACGTGAAGGAGCTCAAGCGCTCCGGCACGGCGCGATCGCGGATGTCGAACACGATCCCCTGCATCCCCGCGCAGGCGGCGAGCTTCGTCCGCTTCGAGAGGAGCACGCCGATGTCGTGGCACGAGTGGCCGCCCTCGAGCGGCATGTCCGCGATCACCTCGGCGTCCTCGGGCGCGTCGAGGGGCACCGACACGATCTGGAACTTGTCGTGCTCGACCGAGCACTCGTGGCCCCAGATCGGATCGTTGTCGTAGACGGGGGAGGTCGCGCTGGCCGAGACGTACAGGAGGACGCGGTCGCGCTTCGGGTCGGGGACGACCGTGTGCGTGTGCGAGCCGCAGTCCGTGGCGACGGCGGCGACGAGGTCGTCCGCGCTCGCCTTCCACGGCTTGTCGACCTCGAAGATCTGGATGCCCTCGAATCCCGGCACCGCGGGACCCGCCTCGCAGGTCTCCTCCGGCGTCGCCGCCGCGATCGGCGTGTCGATCGAGCGGAAGACGAGGTCGCCGTAGACGCCGATGTCGCCCTGGAACGTCCCGCAGTCGACCTCGGCGACCGGCTTTGGCCGCCACGGCTTGGAGATGTCGACGACGCGGAAGCCGCCGTTCCAGGTCCCCTGGTAGGCGTAGTCGCCCTGGAAGGCGGCGTCCGTGAAGAACGCCTCCCCGAAGGTGACGACCCGGCGGTTGTCGCCGGTCTCGCCCACGAGGGTCAGGTCCTTCGAGCTCGTGCCCGCCGGCGGCTTGGACGGCTTGCCCGCGGACGCCGGCAGCGCGGCGAGGGCGAGCGCGGCGGCGAGCGCGAGGGCGAGCGCGGTGCGCAGTCTCATTGCTGCCCCTTTCCGTTCCCGTTCCGGAATCTGGTCGTCACAGTGAAGCACCCTGCCATGATGTCCGCATGCTCCTTTTCGACTACCCGGCGTCCGCGAACTGCTACAAGGCGCGGCTCCTGCTCGCGCAGCTCGGGCTCGCCTACGAGCGCGTGCCCGTGGACATCTTCGCCGGCGAGTCGACCTCGGGGGCCTTCCGCGAGAAGAGCCCGGCCGGGCGGACGCCTGTGCTCGAGCTCGACTCGGGCGAGACGATCGCGGAGTCCAACGCGATCCTCCTCTACCTCGGCGAGGGCACGTCCTTCGTGCCTGACGCGCTTCTCGACCGCGCGCATGTGTGGCAGTGGCTCTTCTTCGAGCAGAACCTGTTCGAGCCGAACGTGGGCACGGCGCGGTTCTGGCGGCTGACCGGACGGGACACGGGACAGCCTGAGGTCTTCGCCGCCAGGCTCGAGTCGGCGCGGGCGGCGTTGGGGGTGCTCGACGAGGCCCTGCGCGACCGCGAGTTCCTCGCCGGCGGCTACACCGTCGCCGACGTCTCGCTCTACGCCTACGCCCACGTCGCCGGGGACGCGGGAATCGACATGGCCGCGCACCCGGCGCTAGCCGGCTGGCTCCGCCGCGTCGAGGCGACGCCGGGCTTCGTGAACGATCTCGAGCCGTATCCGGCGAACGCCCGGGCCGGCGCCGGCGGCTCGGTCCACGGCTAGCCCAGGCGGTCGGCGAGGCCGCGCGCGTTCCGGACGGCGAAGCCCTCCCGGTCGTTGTTGAAGTAGGCGAAGACCTCGACCTTCCGCCGCCAGGAGCCGAGGCGCTCCGCCCACTCGTCGAGCTCGGCGCCCGAGTAGTTGCCTCGCCGGCCGCGGCTGCCGTGGTGGAAGCGCACGTAGGTCCACCCGGCCGTCAGCTCGAGGGCCTGGAACGGGCGTTCCGGGTGGTCGCCGATGACGAGGGCCGCGCCGTGCGCGCGCAGGAGCTCGTAGACCGCGGGGTCGAACCAGCTCTCGTGCCTGAGCTCGAACGCATGGCGGCCCGGCGGGAGCAGGTCGAGCGCCTGCGCGAGGCGGGTGTCGTCGCGGTGGAAGGTCTCGGGGAGCTGCCACAGGACCGGGCCGAGCTTCGGCGAGGAGACGAGCGGCTCGAGCGCGGCGCGGAAGCGTCCCAGGCCGGGCCCGAGGTCGCGGAGCCTCCTGACGTGGGTGAGGTAACGGCCGGCCTTGACGGCGAAGAGGAAGCCCCGCGGAACCGTCTCGACCCAACCCGCCACGGTCTCCGGCCGCGGGAGCCGGTAGAACGTCGCGTTGACCTCGACCGTGTCGAAGAGCGTCGCGTAGTGCTCGAGCCGGCGCCGCGCCGGCAGCTCCGCGGGATAGACGATCCCCCGCCAGTGGGGGTAGCTCCAGCCGGAGCAGCCGATGCGGACGCGCTCCACCCTCCGGTCCTACCTGAAGGCCCACCTCTAGTCATCATCCGCACGCTCCCGTACCCTTCGTGCCGACTCGCACGTGGCCGACGTGTTCTTCAGCGACGAGGAGCTCGACTGGTGGGGCGACGTCGTTCCGGGAACGGGGACCGCTCCGGCCGTCGCCGCGCCCCGGCCGCTTCGCCGCCGGCCGCCGCCGCGGACGCTCGCCGGGGACCTGCGGCGGCTGCGGGCAGATTTCGAGCGGCGCTCGCCGGTTCCCGCGGCCGCGGCCGGCCTGGCCGCGCTCGCCCTCGTCGCGGCGCTGGCCGTCGTCGTTCGCCTTTCGCTCGGCGAAGAGGTCGCTCCCGCCGAGTCCGTGCGGGCCGCGGCGGCGACGCCCTCGGCCTCGCCCCAGGCGACGCCCGCGGTCGCCGCGCCCCCGCCCGCCGAGCAGGTCGTCCTGGAGCCGGGCGCGAGGGGCGCGCGCGTGCGCGACCTCCAGGCGGCCCTCACGGAGCTCGGGCTCTCTGCACCCGCCGACGGTGACTACGGCGCGGGAACCGCGACGGCGGTCGCCGGCTTCCAGTCGGCCCGGGGCCTCACGGCCGACGGCGTCGCGGGCGCTGCGACCGCGGACGCCCTCCGGGCGGCCCTGGCCGAGCGGGCCGGCGAGGACGCCGCCGCCGTGAACGCCGGCATCGACTCGGCGGCGGCGCAGGGCCGGCTCGACCCGGAGACGGCCGAGCAGGCCCGGGCGGCGGTGGCGGCCGCGGTCGAGGCGATCGGGACCCAGGCCCCCGGCCGGGCGGCGGTGATCGGCGCGACGCTCCACGACGTCGCCGCGTTCGCCGACTCCTACGCGGACCGGCGGGCGCCGCTGTTCGCGGAGCTGGCCGCGATCGTCCGGTACCCGCCGAGGTTCGCCTCGGACCGGGTCTTCGCAGGCTCCGGGGTCGTCTACCGTTCCTTCCCGGGCCAGGGCTACCGTTTCCACCCGCTCGCCAACGCCGGGCGGCTCGACCGGCTGGCCGAGCAGGGCCGGCGCGAGGCGGTGCGGAGGCTGGCGCCGGCGCTCGCGGCGCGGGGCCTCCGGCGCGGGAACGCCCTCGTCTGGGAGTACCGCTTCCCGTTCGCCGGCAGCCCGGAGGCGTGGACCTCCGGGTTCGCGCAGTCGGTCGCCGCCCAGGCGCTCGCCAAGGCCGGCAAGCTCCTCGGCGACGAGTCGCTCACCGCGGCCGCGAAAGCGGCCTTCCGGGCGGTGCCGCGCGACCTGACCCTGACGGCCGGCGGCGGCCCGTGGGTCCAGGAGTACAGCTTCTCGGACCTGGCCGTGCTCAACGCCCATCTCCAGTCGATCCTGTCGCTCCTCGACTACGTCGAGCTGACCGGGGACGAGAAGGCGCGGGCCTACGCCGCCGAGCTCGACCGGACTGCGCGCTCGGCGCTCCCCTCCCTGGACACCGGCTGCTGGTCGCTCTACTCCCTGGGCGGGAGGCCGGCGACGGTCGCCTACCACAGCTACCACGTCGACCTGCTCGACCGCCTCGCCGCCCGCACGGGCTCCGACGTCTACCGCGACACCGGCGCGCGCTGGCGCGGCTACCTGGAAGCCGGCGGCTGCTAAGGGTTATCCGGGAGCGTCCACGCCCGGCCCCCGCCGCACGGTCAGCGCGTAGACGAACGGGGCGGAGAAGACGATCAGGAGGAGGGCCGGGAGCGCCGCCTCCGAGTAGGCCGCGACCGTCGTCGCCGTCCAGACCTCGGTGGCGAGAGTGTCGAAGCCGATCGGCGCGAGGAGGAGCGTGGCCGGGAGCTCCTTCATCGTCGAGAGGAAGACGAGCGCCGCGCCCGCCAGGAGCCCGGGCGCGACGAGCGGCGCCGTGATCGAGGCGAAGGCGCGGCGCGGGCTCTTGCCCAGGCCGCGCGCCGCCTCCTCGAGCCGCGGGTCGACGCGCAGGAGCGCCGAGTGCGAGCTCGCCACCGCCTGCGGGAAGAAGCGCACCACGTAGGCGAAGACGAGGAGCGCCAGCGTCTGGTACGCGAACCCGGCGTAGTTCGCGCCGAAGAAGACGAGCGAGAGGGCGATCACGATCCCCGGGAGCGCGTTCGAGGAGTAGGAGAGCCGCTCGAGCGCGCGCGTCCAGCCGGCCTGGTAGCGGACCGCGAGCACCGCCACGGGCAGGGCCGCGGCGACGGCCACCCCGGCGGCCAGCGTCGAGGCGAGGATGGAGTTGACGGCCGGGCCCCAGACGTCGCCGAGGTCGCGGCCGAGCGAGACCGCGCGCTCCAGCCAGTAGCCGATGACCGCGAGCGGAAGGACGAGCGCGAAGCCGACGACGGCGCCGCAGAACGCGAGCGCCGGCCAGCGCCAGCCACCGAGGCGGATCTCCTGCGGCGGCCGCACCGTCCCCGGAGCGCGCCGGTGGTAGCGGACGCGCCCGCGCGCGTAGTACTCGAGCAGGAGCACGATCGCGGTCAGGACGACGAGGACGAGGGCGAGCGCGGCCGCGGGCGTCCGGTCGAAGAGGGAGCGGTACTGGACGTAGATCGCGCGCGTGAGCGAGCTGTACTGCATGAGCGAGACCGCCCCGAAGTCCGAGAGCGTGTAGAGCGCGACGAGAAGCGCCCCGGCTCCGAGCGACGGGCGGAGCACGGGAAGCGTCACCCGCCGGAACGTCTCCGCGCGCGAGCGGCCGAGGCTCCGGGAGGCCTCCTCGAGGGCGGGGTCGAGGTCGCGGAGGGCCGCAGCCGCGAGCAGGTAGACGTACGGGTACGTCGAGATCGTGAGCGCGAGCACGGCGCCGGGAAGACCGTAGATCTCGGGCACCCGCTCGACGCCGAAGGGACCCTCGAGGACCTGCTGGAGGAACCCGCGCGGCCCGAAGGCGGCCAGGAGCACGAGCGCGGCGACGTAGCTCGGGATGACGAGCGGAAGCGCGGCGGCGACGGCCCAGAGACGGCGTCCCGGGAGATCCGTCCGCGTCACCAGCCAGGCGAGCGGGACGCCGAGCACGAGCGCCGCGCCGGTCACGAGGACGACGAGCAGCGCGGTGTTGGCGACGAGCTCGGCGATCCGCGCCCGGCCGAGCACGCTCCAGGCGTCGAAGCCGCCGTCGACCACACGCACGACGAGGTAGGCGAGCGGCAGGCAGACGAGCGCGACGACCGTGACCGCCGCCGCGCCGAGCAGAAGCGGCGGCCTACGAGAAGAGGGCGACACGGCCGGCGTGCGGCCGCAGGGCCACGCGGGCACCGAGCGGGATCGACTCGTTGGAGGGCCGCTGCGAGCAGACGGTCGTCCCGTCGCCCAGCCGCACCCGGTAGAAGATGTCGTGGCCGCGGAACTCGCGGCAGACGACCTCGCCCTCGCCGGCCGGGTCGGGCGCGAGCGCGACGAGCTCGGGCCGGACGAGCACCTCGACGTCTCCCGGCTCGTCGCCGTTCGGCGCCGGGAAGCGGCCCACGAGCGTCTCCACGAGCCCGTCGGCGAGCCGTCCGGGGAGCACGTTGGCGGCACCGACGAACTCGGCCGCCCAGCGCGTGGCCGGCCCGTAGTAGATCTCCTCCGGCGTCCCCGCCTGGACGATCGTGCCCTCGCGCATGAGAGCGACGCGGTCGGCGAGGGAGAACGCCTCCTCCTGCTCGTGCGTGACCAGGAGCACGGTGACGCCGGTCGCCCGCAGGATGGCGGCGAGCTCGTCGCGCATCGACGAGCGGAGCACGGGGTCGATGTTGCTCCAGGGCTCGTCGAGGAGCACGACCGACGGCTCGGGGGCGAGCGCCCGTGCGAGGGCGACGCGCTGCTGCTGGCCGCCCGAGAGCTGGTGCGGGTAGCGGCCGCCGTGGTCGGCGAGGCCGACGAGCCCAAGCGCCTCGCGGACGCGGGCCTCGCGCCCGCCGCGCGGCAGCCCGTAGCCGACGTTGCGCGCGACCGTCAGATGTGGGAAGAGCGCGTAGTCCTGGAAGACCATGCCGACGTGGCGGCGCTCCGGGGGAACCCAGGCGCCGCCGGCCACGAGCGTTTCGCCGATCCGGACGGTGCCCGTGTCGGGGGCCTCGAAGCCCGCGATCAGGCGGAGGAGCGTCGTCTTCCCGCAGCCGCTCGGGCCGAGCAGGGCGACGAACTCGCCGCGACCGATCTCGAGCGTGACGTCCTGCACCGCGCGGACCCTGCCGAAGCTCTTCGAGGTGCCCTCGACCCGGATCATGGTCGCGCTCATGTCAGGGCTACCTTACACCAGCCGGGAGCCCGGCCCTACGAGCGCGCCTCGACGAGCTCCTTGAGGCGCGCGAGGTCTCCCTCGAGCCGCTTCTGCGCATGGTGCGTGACCGCGGGGGCGAGGAGGCGGGCGGCCAGCGCCGTGTAGGTCGTCGCGATCTCGGCGTGGAGGCGCGTGCCCCCGCCGGCCGGCTCGAGCCGCGACGTGCTCGTCGCCTCGAAGACGTCGGAGACGAGGTGGACGGCCAGGAGGCGGGGCGGCTCGAGCTCGACGACCTCCGCCTCCAGCTCGACCCGGCGGCCGAGATCCTCGAACACGTCGCGGAAGCGGCTGCCGACGGCGGGCGGCCCGTCGTCGAGCGGCTCGCTCTCGACGAGCGCGCCCATCCAGCGGCACCGCTCCTCGGAGGCGACGAGCCAGGGGAAGACGGCGGCGGGCGGGGCCGCGATCTCGACCGCGTGCTCGTTCCGGTGGACGCTCAGCTGTCGGGCTTGTCGGGCTTGTCGGGCTCGTCGGGCTTGCCGGGCTCGCCGGCGGAGCGGCGCATCTCCTCCGCGGCCGCCTTGCCCTCCTCGTGGACGCGGCGGCGCATCGCCTCGAACTCGTCCTTCGGCGGGGGTTCGGCCGGCGGCGGCTCGGGCTCCACGACCTCGACCGCGGGCTCGGCCGGCGGCGCTTCCGCCTCCGGCTCGGGGGCCGGAGCGGGCGGTGGCTCCTCGACGATCGTCTCGGCGCCCATGCCGGCCGCCTGGAAGTCCTCCTGGTCGGCCGCCGCCGCGCGGGCCTCGGCCAGCTTGCGGCGGAGATCGTCCGCCCGGTCGTCTGCGGGCGGAGCGGGCGCCTCGGGGGTACGGCGGAGACGGGCGACCACCGCGCCGATCGCGGCGCCCGCGAGCGCGACGAGCGCGAGGTTTCTGATCCGTCCCACTCTCGGCACTCTCTCATGACACCGAGCCGCCGGGCAACCCGGGCGCCGCCGCTATACTCGACGGGCTTCTCGCTTCGCCAGGCGCCGCTGAATCCCTGAGCGGCGCGCCCACCGCGAGGCCGCTAGACCGAGGGAAGGAGAGAAAGGGAACCGTGAACCCATACGAGATCATGCTGCTGCTCGACGCCGAGCTGGCCGAGGAACGCCAGGCCGAGATCCTGACGCGCATCCGCGAGCTCGTCGCCCAGCGCGGCGGCACGTGGCAGGGCGACGACTCCTGGGGCCGGCGCAAGCTCGCCTACGAGATCGACAAGAAGCCCGAGGCCGTCTACTACCTGCTCCACTTCGACTGCGACGCGGAGACGCTCGGCGAGCTGACGCGCGTCCTCAAGATCACCGACGGCGTGCTCCGGCACATGGCCGTGCGGCGGCTGCCCGCCTCGGCGACGATGCCGGCCCGCGAGCCGTCGTCCGCCCCCGCGCGCGAGCGCGAGGCGCCCGCACCCGCGCCGGCCGAGGCCGTCCAGGCCGGCGAGTAGGATAGAACAGACGTTCGACTGAGGAGCTGAGAACCATGGCTGGAGACATCAACCGCGTCACGCTCGTCGGCCGCCTCACCCGCGACCCCGAGCTCCGCCACCTGCCGTCGGGCTCGCCCGTCCTCCAGCTCGGGCTGGCGGTCAACGGACGGCAGAAGGACGACGCCGGCAACTGGACCGACAAGCCCAACTTCTTCGACGTGAAGGTCTTCGGCAACCAGGCCGAGATGCTCTCCCAGCACCTCGCCAAGGGCCGCCGCGTCGGCATCGACGGCCGCCTCGACTGGTCCTCCTGGGAGGCCCAGGACGGCTCGAAGCGCTCGAAGGTCGAGGTCGTCGCCTTTCAGGTGCAGTTCCTCGACAGCCGCGGCGAGAGCGGCGGCGAGAGCCAGTACATCCCGTCGTCCGACGTCGCGCCCGACCGGGGCGACTTCGCGCCGGCCGGCGCCGCCGCGACCGACGACGACATTCCGTTCTAGAGAGAGGTCGACTCCGCATGGCACGAGAGCAAGCAGGAAAGCGGCAGCGCCGCACGTCCCCCTCGTCCGGCCCGACCCGGCGGAAGAGCTGCTACTTCTGCCGCGAGAAGATCGACGAGGTCGACTACAAGAACTACAACCAGCTGCGGCGCTACATCTCCGAGAAGGGGAAGATCCGCTCGCGCCGCATCACCGGCGCGTGCCGGCGCCACCAGGGCCAGATCGCCGTCGCGGTCAAGCGCGCGCGCGAGATCGCCCTCCTGCCCTACGTCGACTCGCACCACGTCAGCGGCGGGAACCGCTGATGGACGTCATCCTGCTGAAGGACGTCGAGCAGGTCGGCCTACGCGGCGAGGTCGTCTCCGTCTCGCGCGGCTACATGCGCAACTACCTGCAGCCGCGCAAGCTCGCCGAGGCCGCCACCGAGGCGAAGGTGGCCGAGCTCGAGCGGCGCGAGGCCCGGCGCGCCCGCCACGAGGCGCGCTCGGCGGAGGAGGCGGAGACGATCGCCGAGACGCTCCGGAAGACGGTGCTCTCCTTCGACGTGAACGCCGGGCCTCAGGGCACGCTCTTCGGCTCCGTCACCTCGACGGACGTCGTCGACGAGATCTGGCGCACGCGCAAGATCCGCGTCGACCGGCGCAAGGTCGAGCTCTCCGAGCCGATCAAGCGGATCGGCCGCTACGCGGTGCCGATCACCGTCTTCGAGGGCGTCCAGGTCGAGGTGAAGACGCTGGTCGTGCCCATCGGCGGCGAGCTCCCGCCCGAGGAGGAGCTCGAGGCGATGGCCGCCGCCGAGGCGGAGGCCGCCGCGGCGGCGGAGGCCGAGGCGGCGGAGACGCACGCCGACGCGGAGGCCGCGGTCGCGGAGGTGCTCGAGGCCGAGGAGCCGGAGGCGCAGGAGGACGAAGCGGCCGTCGAGCCCGAGGTTCCGGAGGCCGCCGGCGAGCCCGAGGTCGCCGAGGCAGCGGGCGAGCCCGTCGCCGAGGCCGAGGCCGCCGGGCCCGAGGCGGAGGTCGCCGGGCCCGAGCCGGACGTCGAGCCCGCCGACCCCGAGCGCGAGCCCGAGCCCTAGGGAGCCCGGCCGAGCCGCTTCGGGGCCACGAACCCCGGACGGTCCGTCTGCCCCCGCCCCGGGGCCAGGCCGAACCTGTCGCAGAGGGCGTGCACGTCGTGCCAGTCGACGTCGTCGAAGTCCTCGTGCTCGTGCCAGCGCAGTTGCAGCTCCGCCGAGATGCAGCGCACGTCGCGGCCGCCGATCCGCCCGCGGACACCGAGATGCTCGCGCGGCCAGCGGTACGACTCTCCGTCGGGGCCGGCCTGCCGGCCGTCGCCCCGCTCGTCGAACGTCAGGGGATGGCAGTCCACCCGGCGACCCCGCGCGTCCTTGAGCAGGAGCCGGACCGGCCACTCGTCGCGGTTCGCCTCGAACTCCGAGAGCACGGCGCACACGCGGCCGGCGTCGTCCGCCCGCACCCCGACGTCCAGGTCGCCGTGCTCCCGCGTCTGCTCCTCGAGCAGCGCGTCGACGCCCCACCCGCCCTCGAGGCAGTACCAGACGCCGCTCGCGTCGAGGCGGCCGACAATCTCCGCCGCATCGCCGGCGCTCAGGGCCATGCGCGCAGGCTAGGCGACCGTCAGCGCTCGGGGCCGAGAACGACGTCGTAGTGCGCCGAGCGCTCGTCCCAGCGCGAGAGCACCGCGCGGGCGGGCTCGGGGACGACGGCGGTCTCGTAGTCCTCGCCGGCGAAGGCCTTCACCGAGTCCAGCGAGTCCCAGAGGGTCAGCGTCGCGAACTCGACCTCGCCCTCGACGTCCCGGCGGACGAGGTACGAGCCCCGGTGGCCCGCATGGCTCCCGACCCAGGGAAGGATCGTCGCCCTCAGGAGCTCCTCGTAGGCGTCCGCGTTCTCCTGCGTCGCCGTCCAGCCCCGCCACCAGCGCGCGATCATGACCTCCTCAACGCGGCCCGCCGCGCTTCGATTCCCGCACGGAAGAAACCGGCCGCCCCGTTCGTCCGGTGATCAGGCACACGGCTCAGGCCACGGGCCCTCCTCGGGAAGCGGGGCGCCGAATGCGGCACGGCGCCCCGCGAACCTCTAGGACGCTGCGAGATCGGAGAACTTCGCGTAGCGCTTCAGGAACGAGAGCTTGACCGTGTCGGTCGGGCCGTTGCGGTGCTTGGCGACGATGACCTCGGCGAGGCCCTGCGACTCGGACTCCTCGCCGTTGTAGTACTCGTCGCGGTAGATGAACATGACGATGTCGGCGTCCTGCTCGATCGAGCCCGACTCGCGCAGGTCGGAGAGGATCGGTCGCTTGTCGTGGCGTTGCTCGACCGCGCGGGAGAGCTGCGAGAGCGCCACGATCGGCACGTCGAGGTCGCGGGCGAGCACCTTCAGCGAGCGGGAGATCTGCGAGACCTCCTGGACGCGGTTCTCGGCGCTCGTCCCGGAGGTCATCAGCTGCATGTAGTCGACGATGATCAGCCCGAGGTCGGGGTGCTTCGCCTTCAGCCGCCGCGCCTTCGAGCGGATCTCCATCATCGTGATCGAGCCGGTGTCGTCGACGTAGATGGGCGCCTTGGCGAGCTTGTCGCAGGCCGTGGTGAGGCGCGGCCAGTCGTCGGCCGAGAGCTTGCCGGTGCGCAGGCGCTGCGACTCGACCTTCGCCTCGCTGCACATGAGGCGCTGCGTCACCTCCGCCTTCGACATCTCCAGCGTGAAGAGCGCGACCGGGACGCTCTTGCGGACCGCGAGGTTCGCCGCCACGCCGAGGCCGAGCGCGGACTTCCCCATGCTCGGGCGCGCGGCCATCACGATGAGGTTCCCCTCCTGGAAGCCGGACGTGATCCGGTCGAGGTCGCGAAAGCCGGACGGCACGCCGGTGACGTCGGCCCCGGACTCGTAGAGCTGCGTGATCCGCTCGAAGCTCTCCTTCAGGAGCGTCTCGATGTGGCTGAACTCCGAGGTCGCCTTCTCCTGCGAGAGCTCGAAGAGGATCTGCTCGGCGCGGTCTACGAGCTCCGGCGTCTCGCCCGGGCGCTCCCAGCCGAGCTGGGCGATCTCGCCTCCGACGCGGATGAGCCCGCGGAGCGTCGCGGCCTCCTTGACGATCTGCGCGTAGTGACCGGCGTTCGCGCTCGCGGGCACGAGCGCCGCCAGCTCGTGGACGCGGACCTTGCCCCCGACGTCCTCGAGCTCGCCCCGCTCCTCCAGCTCGTCGACGAGCGTGATCGCGTCCACCGGCTCGCCCTTGGCGTAGAGCGCGAGCGCGGCGCGGTAGATCTTCGCGTGACTCTCCCGGTAGTACTCGCGCCCGTCGGCGGAGAGCACCTCGCTGACCGCCCCGATCGCCGCCGGCGAGAGCATCATCGCCCCGAGGACGGACTCCTCGGCGTCGAGGTTCTGCGGGGGGACCTGCGGCTCGGCCAGCGCCGCGGTCCTGGCTCCGTTCGTCGCCATCGGACGTGACTGTATGAGGCCTGTTGAAAGCGAGTGCGTGGGATCCACAGCGGGGAAAGACCGGTCTTTGCAGGGAGAGTACGTATGTTCGCATGCGGGCCAGACAGTATCCCCAGACGCGCGTCCACAGGGCCTGTGCACGGATTTCCCGCTCGACGCGGAAAGTTTCTTCCCTGCCTCCACATCCCCCTGTGGACGTAAGCTCCGGGGGATGCCGGCCACCGTGATCGTCGGCGCCCAGTGGGGCGACGAGGGCAAGGGGAAGATCGTCGACCTCCTGGCGATGGACTCGGACGTCGTCTGCCGCTACCAGGGTGGGCCGAACGCCGGGCACACGATCGTGCTCGGCGGCGAGACCTTCGCCCTCCACCACGTCCCGTCCGGGATCCTCTCCGGGAAGCTCTGCGTCGTCGGCGCCGGCTGCGTCGTCGACCCGGAGCTGCTCGTGGCCGAGCTGGACGAGCTCGAGGGCCGCGGCATCGCGACGCAGCCGGTGCGCGTCTCGGGGAACGCGCACCTGATCATGCCGTGGCACGTCGCCATCGACTCGGCGAGCGAGCGGCATCTCGGCCGCCTGCAGATCGGCACGACCCGGCGCGGCATCGGCCCGGCCTACGCGGACAAGGCCGCGCGCATCGGGATCCGGGTCCAGGACATCCTCGACCCGAAGATCCTGCGCCAGAAGTTCGAGACCGCCCTCGCCGAGAAGAACGTCGTGCTGGAGCGCGTCCACGGTGTCGCGCCGCTCGAGGTGGAGGAGCTGGCCGAGCGGATGGAGGCGCACGCCGTGCGCCTCCGCCCCTACGTCGCGGACACCTCGCTGCTCGTCGACCAGGCCCTCCGCGACGGGCAGCGCGTGCTCCTCGAGGGCGCCCAGGGAACGCTTCTCGACCTCGACCACGGCACGTACCCGTTCGTCACGTCCTCGAATCCGATCGCCGGCGCCGCCGCGACCGGCGTCGGCATCGGCCCGACCCGGATCGACCGCGTGCTCGGCGTCGCCAAGGCCTACGTGACGCGGGTCGGCGAAGGCCCCTTCCCCACCGAGATCGAGGGCGCCGAGCAGGCACGGGTCCGCGAGCTCGGCGCCGAGTACGGGACGACGACCGGCCGGGAGCGCCGCTGCGGCTGGCTCGACCTCGTCGCGCTCCGCTTCGCCGTGCGCGTCAACGGGATGACGAGCCTCGCCCTGACGAAGATCGACGTCCTCTCCGCGTTCGGCGAGCTTCCCGTCTGCGTCCGCTACCGGCTTCCCGACGGCTCGGAGAGCGAGGAGTTCCCCGCCCACCAGAGCGACTTCCACCACGCCGAGCCGGTGTACGAGACGCTCGCCGGCTGGCAGGAGCCGCTCGACGACGCCGAGTCCATGGACGACCTCCCCGCGGCCGCGCGCGCCTACGTCGCCTTCGTCGAGGCCGAGCTCGGAATCGAGGTCGGCCTCATCTCCGTGGGCGCCGAGCGCGAGCGCGTCGTCGCCCCGCGCGGGCTGGCGAGCGTGGCCGGATGAGCGACCTGCGCCGCGTCAACCTCTTCTCCGTGCCCGCCGAGGAGTCGAGCGAGCGGCCCGACGGCTACCGGCTCGCCTTCGCGCGGCTCGGGCCGTCCCTCGGCGCGAGCAGGCTCGGCGCGTCGGTCTACGACCTGCCGCCCGGCCAGAGCAGCTTCCCGTACCACTACGAGTACGGCTGCGAGGAGTGGCTCCTCGTCGTCGCGGGCCGCCCGACGCTGCGCCATCCCGGCGGCGAGGACGAGCTCGAGCCGGGCGACCTCGTCGGGTTCCCGGAGGGGCCCGAGGGGGCGCACAAGGTCACGAACCGGACGGAGGAGACGGTGCGGATCATGATCCTCTCGACGAAAGGCTGGCCGGGGGTCGCCGTCTATCCGGACAGCGACAAGGTCGGCCTCTTCACCGAGGACGGAGCAGACGACGTCATGGTCCGGCGCGAAAGCGACGTCGGCTACTGGGACCGCGAGCACTGACGCAAGGCCCGGCGGCGGCCAGGAGTCCCAGGGCTACCGGATCGTCCGGTCCGGCGCGAAGCGGTGGTCGCGGCCGACGGTCCAGCGCACCCGCGCCAACTCCTCCCGCTCGTCCTCGTCGAGCCTGAGCTCGAGCTCCTGAAGCGCCTCCTCGTGGTCGGGAAGCCAGCGCCGCTCGATCGTCCGCAGGCGCCGGGCCGTCAGGTCGAGCTCGGCCGCAACCCGGCGGTGGCTCGCGCTCACGGCGCCGAGCCGGGCGGCCGCCTCGAGGGCGCGGCGGTGCGCGGCGGCGGCCGGGACGAGGGCCGGCGTCCCCAGGAACGGAGGCGCCGGCGCCGCAGCGGACAGGCGCGCCTCCGCGGGGTGGCGGACGCCGAGCGTGTTCCGCCAGACGAGCTCGACCTCGGCGGTGCCGCCGGAGTAGAAGGAGGCGAGCCCGAGCGCCCGCTCGCCGCCGAGCACGGCGGCGCGCTGCAGCCAGACGGCGGCCTCGGCCGCGCGCTCCCGCCACTCGGCCTCCGCGCGCCCGACCTCGCCGCGCAGCCGTGCCTCCTCGCGGAGGAGGGCCTGGCGCTTCTGGTCGAGGACCTCGCCGCCGCGACGCGCCGCGTCGATGCGGTGGAGGAGCCAGAGGCGCCCCGCGCGGCCGGGCGGCAGCCTGAGCGCCATCACCCGCCGCCGTGGTAGCGGTCGAGGAGCTCCCCCGGCAGCATCGAGAGCTCGCGACGCGGGAGGACGGACACGACCTCCCAGGCGCGGGCGAGCGTCTCCTCGAGCGACCTCGCCTCGCTCCGGCCCTGCGAGAGGAAGCGGGCGCGGAAGGCCTCAGCCAGCTCGAGGTGCAGGCGCTCGCCGTCGGACAGCGCGTCCGCCCCGACGATCTCGGCGAGATCGGCGGCGCGGCGGGCCTGGGCGAGCGACGCGTAGACCTGGGCGGCCACCGCGAG
This sequence comes from Gaiellaceae bacterium, assembly GCA_035620475.1. Lineage (GTDB taxonomy): Bacteria > Actinomycetota > Thermoleophilia > Gaiellales > Gaiellaceae > JAIBJN01. The sequence continues at coordinate 21,131 of DASPGT010000084.1, forward strand.
GTGGTCGTCCCGGGTCCGCCCCGGCCCGGCGCCCAGCCGCATGAGGCGCGAGAGGGACGCGAGCGGGTCGAAGGGCGGGTAGACGCCCTGGACGTGCAGCTCCTCGGAGAGCACGAGCTGGCCCTCCGTGATGTAGCCCGTGAGGTCCGGCACCGGATGCGTCACGTCCCCGGCGGGCATGGTGAGCACCGGAAGCTGCGTGACCGAGCCCGGCCGGCCCTGGATGCGTCCGGCGCGCTCGTAGAGCGAGGCGAGGTCCGAGTAGAGGTAGCCCGGGTAGCCTCGCCGGCTGGGCACCTCGCTCCGAGCCGCCGCGACCTCGCGCACCGCCTCCGCGTAGCTCGTCATGTCGGCGAGGACGACGAGGACGTGGCGGCCCAGGTCGAAGGCGAGGTGCTCGGCGACCGTGAGCGCGATGCGAGGCGTGGCGATCCGCTCGACGAGCGGGTCGTCGGCGGCGTTGAGGATGAGCACGAGATCGCCCGAGGCGAGGCGGGCGTCGAGCTCGAGCCGGATCATCGCCGCGTCCGCGTGCGTGATGCCCATGGCGCCGAAGACGACCGCGAACGGCTCGTCGTCGCCGCCCGCGCGGGCCTGCGCGGCAACCTGAGCCGCCAGCTCGAGGTGCGGGAGTCCGCCCACGGAGAAGATCGGAAGCTTCTGGCCGCGGACGAGCGCGGCGAGCCCGTCGATCGCGGAGACCCCCGTGAGGATCATGTCCTGCGGGGTCTCGCGGCGTGCCGGGTTGAGCGGCCGGCCGGCGACCTCGCGGCGCTCGCCGCCGAGCACCGGCGGGCCGCCGTCGAGCGGCTCGCCCAGCCCGTTGCAGACGCGGCCGAGCCACGCCTCACCGACCGGGGCGCGCAGCGGGGCGCCGGCGAAGGTGACGCGGGAGTCGTCGAGGCGAAGGCCGCCGGTTCCCTCGAAGACCTGGACGACGGCGACGTCGCCGCGGACCTCGAGGACGACGCCGTGCCGCGGCGGGCCCGAGTCGGCGGTGATCTCGGCGAGCTCGTCCCAGCCCACGCCCTCGACGCCCTCGACGAGGACGAGCGGCCCCTGGATGGAGGCGAGCGAGGCATAGGAGACGGGCGCGGGGCTCACGCGAGCTCCCCGAGCCGGGCCAGCGCGCGCTCACCGAGGGCGGTCACCTCGGCCGCGCCGTCCGGCGGCGTGAGCTCGCGGGCGCGGACGACCTCCGAGAGGTCGACCTGCTCGATCCGGTCGGCGGAAATGCCGCGCTCGACGAGCGCGAGGCACCGGTCGTGGACGGCGAGGACGAGCGCGAGGAGCGCCGACTGCTTGGCGGGGGCGCAGTGGGCGTCGGCGGCGCTCAGCGCGCTCTGCTGGAGCACGCCCTCCCGCAGGAGCCGCGCGCCGAGCAGGACGATCCGCTCACGGTCGGGGAGGGAGGCGGCGCCGACGAGCTGGGCGATCGACTCGAGGCGGTCGGCCTCGGCGAGGAGCCCGAGCGCGACGCGGCGGCGCTCCGCCCAGCCGGAATCCCGCTGGAGGAAGTGCCAGTCGGCGAGCGCCTCGCTGTCGCGCGACCACGAGTCCCGCCAGCTGACGGCCGGGTAGTGGCGGGCGTAGGCCAGGTCGCGGTCGAGCGACCAGGTGCTCCTGACGAAGCGCCGCGTGTGCGCGCTCACCGGCTCGGACATGTCCCCACCGGGCGGCGAGACGGCGCCGAGGATGGTCACCGACCCCTCCTTGCCGCCCAGGGTCGTCACGGCCGCGGCGCGCTCGTAGAACGCGGCCAGCTCCGACGCCAGGGCGGCGGGGTAGCCCTCCTCCGCGGGAAGCTGACCGGTGCGCGAGGCGACCTCGCGGAGCGCCTCGGCCCAGCGCGAGGTCGAGTCGGCGATCAGGACCGCGTGGTAGCCCATGTCGCGGAAGTACTCGGCCACGGTGACCCCCGTGTGGATGCTCGCCTCGCGGGCGAGAACCGGCATGTTCGACGTGTTGGCCACGAGCACGGTCCGGGCGAGAAGCGAGTCGCCCGTGCGCGGGTCGTCGCGCGCACGAAGCTCGCGGATGACGTCGGCCATCTCGTTCCCGCGCTCGCCGCAGCCGACGTACACGATCACGTCGGCGTCGCACCACTTGGCGATCTCCTGGAGGAGCACAGTCTTTCCGGTGCCGAAGCCGCCCGGGACGGAGGCGGAGCTCCCGCGCGCCAGCGGGAAGAAGAGGTCGAGCGCCCGGAGTCCGGTGACCAGGGGCGCCGCGGCGCCCGTGTGGCCGCGCGCCCGGAACGGCCGTGGGCGGCGGACGGGCCAGCGGTGCGCCGGCCGAAGGTCGCGGCCGCCGACCCGCGCGATCACGTCGTCGACGCCGTACGGCCCCGCGTCCGCGACCCACTCGACCCGGCCGCCGGCGTCCGGCGGGACGAGCAGGCGGTGGTCGAGCGCCCCCGCCTCGGGCACGGTCCCCAGGAGCGCGCCCGGCCCGACGTCCGCGCCAGCGCCGACCCGCGGGGTGAAGTCGAAGAGCTGATCCCGCGGAAGCGTCGCGAGCCGCGCCCCGGGCGCGAGGAGCTCGTCCGCGTCGGCGAGCCGGCGGAGCATGCCGTCGAACACCCCGCCCAGGAGCCCCGGGCCGAGCTCGGCGGTGAGCGGCAGGCCGCTCGACACGACCTCCTCGCCCGGGCGCAGGCCGCCCGTGTACTCGTAGACCTGGACGGTGGCGACGCCGTCGACGAGGGCGATCACCTCGCCCGGGAGCCGAGCGGCGCCGACCTCGACGAGATCGAGCATGGCCGCCGAGTCGAGGCCCGTGACCTCGACGACGGGGCCGTCGACGCGGACGACGGTGCCGCTCATCGCCAGAGCTCCTCGACCGCGGGCCCGAGGGACGCGACGCAGCGCTCGACGAGGACGGGCAGGGTCAGGTCGACGCTCCGCCGGCCCGCCCGCGCGCGGACCCCGCCACGCTCCGGCGGATCGAGCTCGAGCTCGGCGCCGTCTCCCAGCGAGCGGCGCGCCTCCGCCTCGAGCCTCCCGAGGAGGTCGGCGTACGACTCCGGATCGTCCCGGAGAGCCAGCGCGCCGGCCAGCGCACGGCCGCGGAAGTCCAGGTAGACGGCCGCCTTCGCCTCGAGGACGAGGCGGCGCGACTCGGCCCGTGCCAAGGCCAGGGCGCGTGCCGAGCGGAGCTCGCCGGAGGCGTCGCCCTCGGCGCGCGCGACCTCGAGCAGCCGCTCCGCGTCAGCCAGCGAGCGCTCCGACTCGGCAACGACCCGCCGGTCGGCGTCACCGAGCAGCGCCTCGGCCTCGGCCTCGGCCTCCGCCAGGATCGTGGCCCGAAGGCGAGGAATACTCATGCCGGGAGCACCACCCAGACGAGCCGGTCCGCCTCGGCGAGCCGCTCGCGAAGCGCGACCTCGGCCGCCGGCGTGAGCAGGAGCAGGGTGGCGTCGCCCTCGACCTCGCCGAAGGCGCGCCGGGCCGAGGCGGCGTCGGCGGCCGGGCGGACGTCGACCCCGGCCAGCCCGTAGCCGTCCACGAGCTCGCTCTCGCCGATGGCGACGACCCGGCTCACGTCCTGCCGATCAGGATGATGGCGATGACGAGGCCGTAGATGGCGATCCCCTCGGCCAGGCCGACGATGACCATGGCGCGGCCGAAGATCTCCGGCTTCTCGCTGATCGCCGCGAGCGCGGCGGCGCCGGTGTAGGCGACGGCGATCGCGGCGCCGATCGCGGAGCCGGCGACCGCGATCGAGGCGCCGAGCCAGGCCGCCCAGGTGTCGTCGGCGGTCTGGGCCGCCTCGGCCTGCGCCTGCGCGGGCTCGACGGCTCCGAAGAGGAGCCCGGCGAGCACGCCCAGCGCGGCGAGCGCCAGAACGAGGTTGACCGCCACGAGGCGCTTGAGCCCCCGCCGGGGCGCCCGGCGGAGGGCAAGGACGGTGAGCACGGCGACCGCGGCCACCACCGGCGCGGTCCAGATCAGGGTTTCCATGCTGCCTCCCTTCGTGTGTCCAGCGGAATGTGCCAGGGGGTGAAGCGCTGCCCCTCTCCCGCGAAGATGCGGGAGAAGAGCTCGTAGTACTCGAGCCGGAGGGCCTGCACGGCCGCGACCAGGGCCTCGAGCGAGAAGGTCAGGGCGTTGCCGATCACGAACGTCAGGATCGCGAGGACGGAGCCGACCGCTCCGCCCCAGAGGGCCGTGGTCGCGTCCCACACGACCTCGGCGAGCGCCGCGTGCATGAGCCCGAAGGCCGCGAGCCGGGCGAAGGAGATGACGTTGGCGACGACGCGGATGAGCGAGTCGACGACCTCGACGGTCGCCTGCGTCGCCGCCGCCGCCCCGCGCCCCGCCTCGGCGTGGAAGCCGGCGCCGAGCAGGAGCAGGCCGGCGAGCGCGAGCGCGCCGCCGAGGACGCCGAGCGCCGCCGATTCCCGGTACCAGCCGCCCGCAGCGAGGCCGAGCCCGAGGAAGAGGAGGAAGCCCGCGATCCCGGAAGGCGCCGTCAGCGCGGCCGCGGCTCCGCCCTCGCGCCAGCGGTTCACGATTCCGATCCCGTAGCTGATCGCGAGCAGGACGCCCCCGACGGCGATCGCAGCGGCAAGCAGGACGATCGGGTCCTCGGTGGGCTTGACCCAGATGGTCGGGACGACCCCGGTCGGGCCGAAGAACTCGCCGTAGAGGAGCCCGAAGAACGCGGCCGCGAGCCCGGCGGCGACCGGGAAGGGCCAGAGATTGCGGAACGGGGCGAGTCTCCCCCGCGTCGCCCGCGAGAGCGCAGCGCCGAGACCGGCGAGCAGGAGCCCCTGCCCCACGTCGCCGAACATCATCCCGAACATGACCACGAACGAGAGCGCGGCGAAGGGGGTCGGGTCGACGTCGGCGTAGCGGAGCGCGCCGTACGTGTCGACGAGCGGCCGGAAGGGCCTGACGGCACGGCTCTCGGGCAGCAGCGTCGGCGGCTCGACCCAGGCGGGGCGCTGGAGCTCGACCAGCCCGGCGCCGTGGGAGGCCAGCCGCTCCTCGAGCCCCTCGACCTCGGACTGCGGCATCCAGCCGACGAGCGCCGCGAAGTGCCCGTGCCGGGCGGCGGAGGAGGCGCGCCGGCCCAGCTCGACCTCGCCCGCGAGGAGGTCGTGCCGCCCGAGGCGCTCCAGCTCGGCCGGATCGACCGGCTCGCGGGCCAGGCGCGGGCCGGCCCAGCCGTTGGCGGCCGCGGCCCGCTCCAGGCGGCGCAGCGCCTCCAGCTCCTCGCCCTCCGGCGCGGGAAGCGTTCCCACGAGCTGCACGACCCCGGCGTCCGCGACGGCGGCCAGAGCGTCGCGCAGGCGCGGCTCGGGCGCGACGATCGCGATCCGGCTCATCCTCGCCGGGACCGGAGGCTCAACCGGGGACATCGGCACCTCGCAGGAGCGCGGCGTCGCCGCGGGCGGCCGCCGCGACCGCCATGCCGGCCCGCCGCGCGTCGGCGGCAAGCAGGGCGGCGACGCCGACGACGACGCTCCGGCCTTCCCGGCTCCCCCGGGCCAGCTCCTCGGCGTCGCGCTCGACGCGGCTCCACCAGGCCGCCTCCGCGCGCCAGAGCTCGTCCGGGTCCCGCACGCCCTCCAGCACCCAGCCGGCGTCGCTCGGCAGCGCCGCGGCGAGCGCCGGCACCGTCTGTGCCCGCTCCCAGGCGGACCCGAGGAGCGGGGTCAACGCGGCCGGCCGGAGCGCGCCGCCGCGGGTGAGGCCGCGGGCGGCGAGCAGGGCGAGCGCGCCGCCGACCCAGTCGCGAGCCTCCGGCGTCTCGGCGAGCACGCGCCGCCCCCAGGCGGCGCGGAGCGAGAGGGCGACATCGGCCGGCTCCTCGTCCCCGGGATCGCCCCACGCCGTCGCGGCGAGCGCGGCCCGCAGATCTCCGGGCGTCTGCGCCTGCGAGAGCGCCGGCCACGAGAGCGAGAGGCTTCCGAGATCGAAGGGATGCTCCAGCGGGCGGCCGAGCAGGTAGGCGAGGCGGTCCTCGACGTTGACGAGCTCGAACCAGCCGGCCAGCGCCCGGATCGCCCCGACGCCCGCCGGCGGGAGCCAGCCCGCGAGCAGGCGGAGATGGAGGAGGAGGGTCGCGGCGATCGCCCGCTGCGCCGCGGCCACGTCGCCGGCGAGCTCGCCGGCGCGCCCGTACGGCGAGGCCGCGAGCAGGGCGAGAGCCTCGGCGACCGAGCCGGCCCGGGCCAGGTCCAGCGCCTGCTCGCGGCCGAGCCGGCGGCCGAGAAGAAGCCTCCCGCGGACGGAGCCGGCGACCCACGCCGCGCTCACGGGGCCTCCGAGCGCACGCAGGCGACCACGGCGGCGACCAGCTTCGGGATGCGCTCGGCGCCGCGCTCCCGGATAGCCTCCGCCTCCGCCTCCGCCTCGGCGTGCAGCGCGGACGCCTGGAGCTCCCGGGCGCGCCGGCGCTCCGCCTCGGCCTCGGCGCGCACTGCCTCGGCGTGCTCCCGGGTCCGCGCGGAGACGACGGCCGACTCGGCGCGAGCGGCGGCCACGCGGCGCTCGGCCGCCTCGGCCGCCTCCGCGCGAACCCGCTCGCAGTCGGCCTCGATCGAGTCGAGCGCCGCGAACACCGGGGCGAGCTCGCGGACGAGGTCGTCGCCGACGCCGGCTGGGACCGCCGCCGCACGGCGGAAGCGGTCGAGGATGGTGCTCACCGGTCGCACCCCGACACCATGACCGCAGACGGCTCCGGGGGCATCCGCAGACGCACGGAAGCGGGCTGCGGGGATCCCGTACGCTTAAGCCCGGCTAAACCGCATGGTTACTGGAAATGCGGCCCTTTGCGCCGGCGCCCGAGTGCGGTATAACCCGGCTCCATCGATTGGGGAGGTGGGGCACGTTGCGCAAGATCCTGTTCACGGGAGTCGTCGCGCTGGTCGTGGTGCTCACGACCGCTCAGGCGGCGACCGCGAAACCCGACCGCTTCGGGAGCACGGAGATGTTCCCGGGCGAAGGCATCGCCGAGCCGATGCAGCACGGCATGACGACGGGACACCTGCCGCCGGTGAGCTACGGCGTCAAGCTCGTCGGCAAGGCCGAGGTGACGAACCCGGCCGGCACCGGAAACGACGGGCGGGTCGCGGACGTCTCGGCGTACGGAAAGTACGCGTTCCTGACCGCATTCCGCGAGCCGACGTGCGAGCGGGCGGGCGCACACGTCATCGACATCTCGGACCCGAAGAACCCGTTCGAGGTCGAGAGCGCCTTCATGGAGACGACCCCGTTCAACTACGCGGGCGAGGGCTCCGACACGCTCAGGCTGAAGAACCAGTACTTCAACGGCGTCCTCTTCATCCACCAGAACGAGACCTGCCCTGGCGCACCCGCGCCGACCGAGCCGCGCACCCGCGGCGGCATCAACATCTGGGACGTCACCGACCCGAGGCACCCGCAGCTGCTCGTCAAGCACGCGGGCGACCTCACCGGCGGGTTCGACGACCAGCCCAACCAGACGCACAGCGTCTTCGCCTGGACGAATGACTTCGACGGGCGCACCTACGCAGTGCTGGTCGACGACGAGGAGTTCACCGACCTCGACATCCTGGACATCACCGACCCGCGGAACCCGTTCATGGTGAACGACACGCTCGACCTCTTCGAGCCGCCGTTCAACGTCGGCCAGGAGTCGCCGCCGGGCCTGACGTCGATCTTCTCCCATGACATGGTCGTGAAGCGGGTCGGCAAACGGTACGTGATGAACGCGGCGTACTGGGACGGCGGCTACGTCCTCCTCGACGTCACGGATCCGACACCGGGGAACGTCACGCTCATCGCCGAGTCGGACTTCGAGGATCTCGACCTCGAGCGGCTCGCCCGCGGTCACGAGATCTCGCCGGAGGGGAACGCCCACCAGTCCGAGCTCTCGCCCGACAACCGCTTCCTGGTTGCGGCGGACGAGGACTTCAACGCGTACCGGGTGGTCGCCGAGATCACCTCCGGCCCGCACGACGGGACGGAGTTCGCGGCGCTCTCCGGCTCCGGGGTCCCGCCGATCGATCCCGACACGAACATCGTCGGCACGCCGACCTTCGTCGGCCTCGCGTGCGCGGCGAGCCCGCCGCCTCCGGGTGACGGAGTCGCGCTCGTCGAGCGCGGCGTCTGCTCGTTCCAGGAGAAGCTCGACACGGTGAAGGCTGCCGGCTACGACGCCGGAATCGTCTTCAACACCGTTCGGCCCGACTGCCAGAGCCTCGTGTTCATGCTGGCGGCGGGCGACATCCCGTTCGTCTTCGTCGACCGCGCGACCGGCCTGCAGATCCTCGGCCAGACCCTGTCGGCCGACGTCTGCACCCAGGCGTCGCCCGCGACCGGGTCGCCGGCCTCGTCGGTCGCCATCGCGGCGGTCTTCGACGGCTGGGGCTACCTGCGGTTGTTCGAGACTTCGGTCCCGGGCAAGCTCGGCGCGCCGGGCTCGATCGCCCTGCTCGACACGTTCGCGATCCCCGAGTCGCAGGATCCCGCCTACGCTGAGGGCTTCGGCGACCTGTCGGTGCACGAGGTCGCGCTCGATCCCGACCCGCGGAAGAAGCTGGCGTACGTCAGCCACTACGCGGGCGGCTTCCGCGTCCTCAAGTACGGCCCCCTCGGGCTCCGCGAGGTCGGAGCGTTCATCGACGAGGGCGGCAACAACTTCTGGGGCGTCGAGGTCCACGAGATCCGCGGGCAGCAGTACGTGCTCGCGAGCGACCGCGACTTCGGCCTCTACATCTTCAGGCCCTGATCTGCAGCCCGTGGGGGCGGGGCGACCCGCCCCCACGGGCGACTACGGCGACTTGAGGTCGGCCGGCGTGTTCACGTTGACGAGCTCCGACTCGTCCCACTGGACCGTCCGCGGCTCGAGCGCGATGCAGGCCCGGAAGAGGGCGAGGTCGCCGGCGGCGATGCGCCGCTCCAGAACCGGCAGGGCCGACCGGCGGTAGGCGCCGGGCAACGGGCCCATGTGGGGAACGGCCGCCTCCGCTTCCTCCGCCGCGTCCGCGAGCACGAGCAGGAGCTCCGCCGTGACGAGCGGCATGTCGGTCGGGAGCACGACCACCCGCTCGGCGTCCGCGAGCCTCAAAGCCGCCGCGACGCCGACGATCGCCGCCCGCGTCTCGCTGCCGTCGTCCAGCACCGGGAAGGGCAGCTCGAGGCGGTCGGCCGCCTTGCCGACGACGATGACGTGCTCGAAGGCCTCGCAGAGGATCCGGTGCCCCCGCTCGGCCAGCTTCTCCTCCCCGAAGCGGGCGAGGGCCTTCGGCGAGCCGAAGCGCGTGCTCGCGCCGCCGACCAGAAGCGCGCCCGCTACGCCTTCCCGACCGCGTACCATGCGCGCGCGCTCAGGCTGAAGGCGCCGTCGGGGACGGCCAGGCGCCGGCGGTAGTCGTCCCGGAGCTCCGCCTGCTGCGCAGGGTCGAGCGAGGCGGCGTACGCTCCCGCCGGCCCGGCGCCGAGCGCGAACGGCTCCCAGAGGTCGTCGAAGCTTTCGTAGGCCGCCGAGACGACGAGCTCGCCCTCCTCGACGTCCCGGAGGCCGGCCTCCCGCCAGAGCCCGGCGAGCTCGCCCTCGCGGGCGAAGCGCATCCGGCTCCGCTCGTCCGCGGCCGCGGCGCCCTCGGGGTCGAGGGCGGCGGCCGACTCCCAGAAGGCCCGCAGGAGGGTCATGCCGCCGCCGTAGTCCCACACGCAAGCGGCGACGGCGCCCCCGGGCCGGGTCACCCGCCGCATCTCGGCGACGCCGGCCGCCGCGTCGGCCATGAAGTTCACGACGAGCGCGGACAGCGCTGCGTCGAACTCGCCGTCCTCGAACGGAAGCGACTCCGCCGAGCCGCGGCGGGCGTCCACGCCCGGAAGCCGCCCCCGCAGCGCCTCGACGAACGGCTCGGACGGCTCGACGGCGGCGACACGCCCCGGCCCGGCGAGCTCGACGAGCCGCCGCGTGCCGGCGCCCGGGCCGGCGCCGACGTCGAGCACCGACCAGCCGGCCTCGAGCCCGGCCGCGCGGGCCAGGGCGCCGGCGAGCGCGTAGCTGTAGCGGCCGACCAGGCGGTCGTACGCCTCCGCCGGGACGGCGAACGTCACGTGATCCTCCACGGCTCGGTGTAGACGTTCACGCGGCCTTCCCGGACGAAGCCGCAGAGCGTGATCCCGCGGTCGCGCCCGAGCTCGACGGCCAGCGTGGAGGGCGCGCCCACGGCCACGACGATCGGCGCGCCCGCCACCGCCGCCTTCTGCACGAGCTCGAACGAGAGGCGCCCGCTGACGCAGACGAGGTTGCCGGCGAGCGGCAGCACGCCGTCGAGGAAGGCGCGGCCGACGACCTTGTCGAACGCGTTGTGGCGGCCGACGTCCTCGCGGACGACGAGCAGGGTCCCGTCGGCGGCGAAGAGGCCGGTCGCATGCAGGCCGCCGGTCGCGGCGAAGGTCGGCTGCGCGACCCGGAGGCGGTCGGGCAGCTCGGCGACGAGCGCAGCCGGGGCCCGCAGGTCGCTCTCGACGCGCGGCGCCTCCACCGCGACGGCCTCGAGCGCCCCTTTCCCGCACACCCCGCAGGACGAGGTCGTGTAGAAGTTGCGCCGGAGCCGGTCGGGGTCGAGCCCGCCCCCGACCTCGACCTCGACGGTGTTCGCCGCCAGGTCGGCGGTCGGCCGCGCGGACACCGCGGCGATTCCCTCGGAGCGCAGGAACCCGAGCGCGAGCTCCTCGTCGTGGCCGGGCGTGCGCATCGTGACGGCCACGGGCTCGCCGTTCACGCGGATCTCGAGCGGCTCCTCGACGGCCAGCTCGTCCCGCTCGGTCAGCCCGGCGGGGAGCCGCAGGACCTCGGCCCGGGCCGCGGAGTACGGCGGGAGGGCGTTCACTATGATCGAACCATAGAGACGACGGCGCTCGACCGCGACGACCCCCTGGCCCGCTTCCGGAACGAGTTCGTCCACGAGGAGGGCGGGCCGGTCTACGTCGACGGGAACTCGCTCGGCCGCCTGCCCGTGCGGACGCGGAGGGCGATCGCGGACACCGTCGACCAGTGGGCGACGGCGCTCGTCCGCGGCTGGCACGAATGGATCGACCTGCCCGAGCAGGTCGGGGATCTGCTCGCCGAGCATGTCCTCGGCGCCCGCCCCGGCGAGGTGATCGTCACCGACTCCGTGACCGTCAACCTCTACAAGCTCGCCGGCGCGGCTCTCGCCGCGCGCGGCGGAACCGGCGTGGTCGTCACGGACGTGGACAACTTCCCGACCGACCGCTACGTCCTCGAGGGCCTCGCGCCGGAGCTTCGCCTCGTCGCCGCCGACCCGGTCGAGGGCCCGACCGCCGCAGACGTCGAGCAGGCGTGCGCGCCCGGCGACGTGGCCCTCGTCGCGCTCTCGCACGTCGCCTACCGCTCCGGGGCGCTCGCCGACCTGCCGGCGATCACGGAGACGGCACACGCGGCAGGGGCGCTCGTCCTCTGGGATCTGAGCCATTCGGCCGGCGCCGTCCCCGTCGGGCTCGAGGAGCACGCGGTCGACCTCGCGGTCGGCTGCACCTACAAGTACCTGAACGCCGGCCCGGGCGCGCCCGCGTTCCTCTACGTCCGCTCGACGCTCCAGGAGGAGCTCCGCACCCCGATCCAGGGCTGGTTCGGGCAGCGCGACCAGTTCGCCATGGAGCGCCCGTACGAGCCGGCCGAGGGCGTCGCGCGCTTCCTCGCCGGCAGCCCGCAGGTGCTCGGCCTGGTCGCGGTGCGGGCGGGCGCCGAGCTCGTGGCCGAGGCCGGCATCGAGGCGATCGCCGCCAAGGGGCGCGCGCTCACCGGGCACGCGATCGAGCTCCACGACGCCCGCCTCGCCCCGCTCGGCTTCGAGCTCGGCACGCCGCGCGCGCCCGCCCGCCGCGGCGCGCACGTCTCCTTCCGCCACCCCGAGGCCTGGCGGCTCTGCCGCGCGCTCATCGAGCGCGCCGGCGTCGTCCCGGACTTCCGGGGCCCGGACACGATCCGGTTCGGCTTCCCGCCGCTCTACACGCGCTTCGCGGACGTCCGGGAGGCGGTCGAGCGGCTGCGCGCGGTCCTCGAGCGCGCCGAGCACCTGCTCGTCGACCCGGCGCGGACGCGCGTGACCTGAGCGAGCGGCAGAAGCGCGATTTGCCGGTCGACCTGCATAAGTGAAACTCAGTTGAACGTTTACGGCGGGGGCTGTATGGTCGCCCCGGAGCCGGCGCTCGCCCCTACTCGCCCCGGGGGTGCATGGCGCCCCGTTGGTGCGCGAGCCGCGCCGGTGACCCGGGTGGAGGAGGCGAGGGGGCTTCTCCCAGGGAGCCCCCTCGCCGAGTACCGGGCGTGACCTGGCGCCGATTTCGCCTTAGGATTCGCGGATAGGCGCGCCTGGCACCCATGCCGGTGAGAACCGGTTCCTCTACGCGATCATCTCGACCGTCGGGTCCTCGCTGGACCTGGAGGAGGTCCTGGGCGCGGTCGTCCGGCTCCTGACCGACGCCACCTCGGTGCACGCGTGCTTCGTCTACCTCGTCGACGACGACCGGCTCGTCCTCGAGGCGGCGTCGGAGCCGTACGCCGACCTCGTCGGCGAGATCGCGCTCGAGCGCGGCGAGGGCCTCGCCTGGTGGGCGGCCGAGCACAAGGAGCCCGCCTGGATCCGCGACGAGCTGCTCGAAGACCCCCGCGTCAAGTACGTCCCCGAGCTCGAGGAGGAGCGCTTCCAGTCGCTCGTCTCGGTGCCGATCGTGGGCAAGGACGGGAACGTCATCGGCGTCATCTCGAGTCACACCGAGGCGCCGCGGGAGTTCTCGGAGGACGAGGTCGACGTGCTCGTCGGGAGCGCCTCGCTCGTCGCCGGCGCGATCGAGAACGCACGGCTCTACGAGGAGATGCGCAGGCGCGTGGACGAGCTCGAGCACCTGACCGAGCTGGGCGAGACGCTGGCCCGGGCGGAGACGGTCGAGACCGTCCTCCCCGCCGTTGCCTCGCGGGCGCTCAAGCTCCTACGAGCGGACGCCTGCCACCTGTACCTGCTCGATCCCGCGTCGGAGATTCTGCACCTGCGCGCCTCCTCACCGGGCCGCTCGGAGGCCCAGGCCGAGATCGGCCTCTCCGAGCTCGGCCCCGAGCTCGCGCGCAGCGGGCGCTCGGCCTCGGTGGCCGTCCCGCTCGTGGCGAATGACGAGCTGCTCGGGCTCCTGGCCGCGACCGGCACGTCCGAGGTCGACCTCGCGCGCGCGGTCGCCAACCAGACCGCCGTGGCGCTCAAGAAGATCGAGCTGATCGAGCGGCTGACGGAGAAGAACCTGATCAAGGACTTCTTCGAGCAGCTCGCGCGCGGCGAGGGTCTTCCCGGGCTCGAGGGCCGCGCGGCGCGGCTCGGGTGCGACCTCGACGGGCGCCACGTCGTCCTCGCCGCCTCGCCTCCATCGGACGAGCTCGAGCGGGCCCTCGCGGCGGCGGCGCACGGCTCGCTCGTCGACCGCCGCGACGACTCGATGCGCGCGCTCCTGCGCGTGCCGCACGAGGGCGAGGAGCAACTGCTCGGCGCCGTCCGCGAGCTCCAAGCGGGACTGGAGGCGCCGGTGTCGGTGGGGCTCTCGAACGTCTGCCGCGGCGCGGCGTCGTTCGCGGCCGGGTTCGAGGAGGCGCAGCACGCGCTCCTCGGAACCACCGTCCTCCAGGGCACGCCCGGGGTCATGGCGTACGAGGAGCTCGGGCCCTACAAGTACCTCCTCCGCCTCCCCTTCGACGGCGACGTCCGCGACTCGCACCGCGACGCGGTCGCGCGCATCGCCGAGTACGATCGTCAGCGCTCGACGGCGCTCCTGCGGACGCTCGAGGAGTTCCTGCGCCGCCGCGGCTCGATCGGCGCGACGGCCGAGGCGCTCTACGTCCACCCGAACACGCTGCGCCAGCGCCTGCGCCGCATCGGCGAGCTCTCGGGCCTCGACCTGCGCAAGGACGACTGGCTCATGGTCGAGATCGCGGTGAAGATGGTGCGCCTCCAGGAGGCGCAGGGGACGGCGCAAGTCCACACACAGCGGCCCGACCGGTTGTAGAAAGGCGCCATCGGCGGATGGGCCGGCGCCGGTTATCGTCCGGGGCGTCCCCAAAGGAGGAGTTGCATGGCCCGGGAGAATGCCGCCGCGCCCACCGTCGAGGACATCCGCAAGGAGTCGGAGAAGCGCGGCATCGACTTCTACTTCGCGCAGTTCGTCGACATGTACGCGCGGCCGAGCGCCAAGCTCGTCCCGGCCGCCAACCTGGACGACCTCCTGAGCGATGGCGCCGGCTT